>JBKEAH010000038.1:0-25913 GCA_047972065.1 Desertimonas sp. | reverse complement strand
ACCCGTTCCCATCCCGAACACGGAAGTTAAGCCTGTCAGCGCCGATGGTACTTGGGGGAAGTCCCCCTGGGAGAGTAGGACGCCGCCGGATTTCGATATGCGAACACCGCCCCCGACGGGGCGGTGTTCGTCGTTTTCGACACATCCTGGGCCGTAGGCTCGTGGCCATGCCCGGTGAAGGATGGTCGCGCTCCAACGGTGGTGTTGGCAGGTCACGTCGTCAGGGCCCGCGGAGCGGGGCCGGCGGCTCCGGCGGCGGAAACCGGGGTCGCACCACGGGAGCGCCCCGGCGGCGCTCCGGCGACGACACCCGCACCGGTCCTGGCCGTCCGGGCCGGCCCCGTCGCCCGGGCGTCGAGCGGGGCGCCCGCCCCGGACCGCGCCGAGCACCCACGGCGGCCCAACGACGGGCGGCGGAGGTGAACGCGCGGCGCCAGCCGCGTCCGGAGCGCACCCCCGCCGAGGAGCGTGAGCGGCTCGCCGAGCGGACCACCGAGGCGTGGATCGACGAGGGCGACGTCCGCGGTGAGGCGTCGCGAGCCGCTTCGCGCGCTCAGCAGACCCGCCGCCGCTCCACCCCCCGGGCGATCGCTCCCGCCGACGCCGATCAGATTGGTGGGGCGGTGTCGGACCGCCGGCGCGCCGGAGTGCTCGCCGAACGTCTGGCCGCGGCGCAACACGCGCTCGACCGCGACCGTCTCGACGAGGCGCGTCGGATCGCCCTGCCGATCGCCCGCGAGGCGCCCGGCGTGGCGGCGGTGCACGAGCTGCTCGGACTCGTGGCGTACCGCTCCGGCCGTTGGAAGCAGGCCGTCACCGAACTCGAGCAGGCGCAGGTGCTGCGGCCCAACGTCGAGCTGCTGCCCGTGGTGGCCGATTCGTACCGCGGGCTGTCGCGCTGGCGTGATGTCGAGCGGATCTGGGACGAGCTCAAGGCGCTCTCACCGGCCCAGGAGGTACTCGCCGAGGGTCGCATCGTGGCCGCCGGGGCGCTCGCTGACCGGGGCGAGATCGGTGCTGCGCTCGACGTGATGTCCAAGGCGACGGCGACCCCCAAGCGGGTGCGCCCGCACCACCTCCGCCAGTGGTATGTCATCGCCGATCTCCACGATCGTGCCGGCGATGCGCTCGAGGCCACCCGCTGGTTCGAACGGGTCGCGCACCACGACCTCGACTTCGTCGATGTGGCCGATCGCCTCCGGGCGCTGGGTCGGTGAGCTCGCGGCACTTTCGGGCCGGGGTGGTGGTGGCCATCCGGCGGGCCGACCGGCAGCTGTTGGCCTTCGAGCGCGTCGACCACCCCGGCCAGTGGCAGCTCCCGCAGGGCGGCCTGGAAGGCGGCGAGCACCCCGAGGCGGCAGCCTGGCGGGAGCTGCGCGAGGAGACCGGGCTCGGTCCCGAACACGTCGCGTTGGTCGGCGAGCACCCCGAATGGACGCTCTACGAGTGGCCCCACGAAGTGGTCGCCGGCGGTGCCCGGCTCGGACAGGTCCACCGCTGGTTCTTCTTCGAACCCTTGGAGGAGGAGCTTCGTCCCACGCCCGACGGTCGCGAGTTCCAGGCCTGGCGCTGGGTCGACGCATCGTGGCTCATCCACCACGTCGCCGAGTTTCGCCGCCCCAGCTACGAAGCCGTGCTCGGTCACGCCGACCGTTGATGAGCGATCTGTTCAGCGCGGCGGCCGAGGACCGTCTGCGCCAACAGGCACCCCTGGCGGCACGCCTGCGACCACGCACCATCGACGAGGTCGTCGGTCAGGAGCACCTCGTCGGCGCGGGGCGACCACTGCGGCGGCTGGTGGAGACCGACCGACTCTCGAGCGTGCTGCTGTGGGGCCCGCCGGGCACCGGCAAGACGACGTTGGCCTTGGCCGTCGCCGGGAGCACGGCACGAGCCTTCGAGCAGCTGTCGGCGGTGACCGCCGGCGTCAAGGACGTCCGCGAGACGATCGAACGTGCTCGCCAACGGCTGGGAGAACGCCAGCAGGGCACGATCCTCTTTCTCGACGAGATCCACCGCTTCAACAAAGCCCAACAGGATGCCCTGCTCCCCGCCGTCGAAGACGGCACCCTGGTGCTCATCGGCGCCACGACGGAGAACCCGTTCTTCGAGGTCAACCCGCCGTTGCGCAGTCGCTCCACCCTGTTCCGGTTGGAACCGCTCGCCGCGCCCCATCTGCGGTCGCTGATCGAACGCGGGCTCGTCGCCCTCGACCAGGAGGCCGGCGCCGACGCCGTCGCGTTGTTGGTGGACCGCGGCGGAGGTGATGGGCGTCAGGTGCTCACCTCGTTGGAGGTGGCGGCCGCGCTGGCCCATCCCGGCCGGATCGAGCTCACCCATGCCGAAGCGGCGCTGAGCACCAGCGCCGTGCGATACGGGCGCGACGACCACTACGACGTAGTCAGCGCGTTCATCAAATCGATGCGCGGCTCGGATCCCGACGCCGCCGTCTACTGGTTGGCGCGGATGCTCGAGGCGGGTGAGGATCCCCGCTTCATCGCCCGGAGGCTGGTGGTGTTTGCCAGCGAGGACGTCGGGATGGCCGACCCGGCAGCGCTGTCGGTGGCGACCGCCGCGGCGCAGGCCCTGGAGCTGGTGGGGCTGCCCGAGGCGCAGCTCAATCTGGCCCAGGCGACCATCCACCTGGCCACGGCGCCCAAGAGCAACCGCAGCGCCGCGGCCATCTGGGGTGCGCGGGCCGATGTTGTCGCCGGTGCCCTCGGCGAGGTGCCCGCCCACCTGCGCGACTCCCACTACACCGGGGCCGAGGTCATCGGTCACGGCGCCGGCTACGAGTACCCTCATGACCACGAACACGACGAGCTCGGCGGATGGGTCGCCCAGCAGTATCTTCCTGACGGCCTGACCGACAGACACTGGTACCGACCGAGCGATCATGGCCACGAGCAGGAGGTCGCCGAGCGGATGGCATCCCGAGCCGCAGAACCACCGAAGGCCCGGGGATGAACGCGTTCGCCGTCGTCGCCACGGTGATCGGGCTGGCGCTGCTCGTCGCCGTCACCGTCGAGCTGATCACGCTGCGCCGTCGGGTGACCGCGCTGCAGCGGTTGGTCGCCGAGCGCCCGCCGCCCCTCGACGCCGAGACGTCGCGCCAGCTGATGCGTGAGGTGATGGGGGAGGCGACCGACCAGATCGTGCGCGCCGTCGTTCCGGTTCCCGAGCCGCTGGCGCTGCCGACCCGGGCCGCGACCGGGGATGCCGGCCACCGCCCGCTGTCGGGGCCGCGGATCAAGGCCAGCAGCTGGGTGGCGGGCGCCAGCGAGACCGTGCGACGATTGCGCGAGGGGGCAGGATGAAGCGCAGCTTCTGGTTCGTGGGTGGTGTCGCCACCGGCATCGCCGGTGTCAACTACACCAAGCGGAAGGTGGCCACCGCCGCCCAACAGCTCGCACCCGTGCAGGCCGCACGTCGAGCGTCCGACGGGGTCCGTCGGCTCAGCGACGCCGTCCGGGCCGGGCGCGAGACGTCACGAATCCGTCAGCGCGAGCTTCATGCCGAGCGCGACGGCGACGTGATCCGCCTCGTCGACCACCTCCAGCCCGGCGACGAGGTGTTGATCGACGGCACGCCGATCGAGACCGGCCGCGTGATCCTGATGCGTCGCCGGCAGTCGGGGCCGTGACGCTGCTCGACGATCTGCGTGCCGCCCTCGGCCCGGACCGCGTCCGCGACCGCCCCACCGAGCTGTCGCTCTACCGCCACGATGCCTCGCCGCTCGACGGCGAGGCCAGCGTGGTCTGCTTCCCCCTCGACACCGCCGACGTGCGGGCCTGCATCCTGGCCTGTCGGCGTCACCGCACGCCGTTCGTCGCCCGGGGCTCGGGGACCGGCCTCGCCGGGGGCGCCGTGCCCCCGGCTGGTGCCGTCGTCATCTCGACGACCAAGATGACCAGCATCGTCGACGTCGACGTCGCCAATCGCCAGGCCTGGGTCGAGCCGGGGGTGCTCAACCTCGATCTCAGCCGCGCCGTGCTGGCCGATGGGCTGCACTTCGCGCCGGACCCCAGCAGCCAGCAGAGCTGCTCGATCGGGGGCAACGTGGCCAACAACTCGGGTGGCCCGCACTGCCTTGCCGAGGGCGTGACCAACGCCCACATCCTCGCGCTGGAGGTGGTGCTGCCCGACGGGAGCGTCACCACGCTCGGCGGCTCCGACCCCGAACCCGCCGGCTACGACCTGCGCGGCGTGTTCGTCGGGAGCGAAGGCATGTTCGGGATCGCCACCAAGGTGCTGGTCAAGCTCACCCCCAACCCGCCGGCGGTGTGCACGATGTTGATGGACTTCGCCACCGTCGACGACGGGGCCAACACCGTCAGCGAGGTGATCGCGGCGGGGATTGTGCCGGCGGCGATCGAGATGATGGACCAGCTGTGCCTCGAGGCGGTGGAGGCGTACATCCACGCCGGGCTCCCGGTTGAGTCGGCGGCGGCGCTGCTGGTCGAGGTCGTCGGTCTGCCCCACGGCGTCGAGACCCAGACGGCGGCGATCACCGAGATCGCGGCGCGACACGACGTGCGGACCGTGCGGGTTGCTGCCGACGAAGCGGAACGGGCGCTGTTGTGGAAGGGGCGCAAGTCGGCGTTCGGTGCGATCGCCCGGATCAAACCGAACTACTACCTCCACGACACCGTCGTGCCGCGCCACGCGCTGCCTGGTGTGCTGCGACGGGTCTACGAGATCGTCGCTCGTCACGATCTGCTCGTCCTCAACGTGTTCCACGCCGGTGACGGCAACCTTCACCCGCTGATCGTCTTTGACGGCCGCGAGCCAGGTGTGATGCCACGGGTGCACGCCGCCGGGGAGGAGATCGTGCGGGTCTCGGTCGAGGCTGGTGGGGTGTTGACCGGCGAGCACGGCATCGGTCTCGAAAAGCGCGACCTGATGCCGCTGATGTTCACCGCCGTCGACCTGGCCGCGCAGGCCGATCTGCGCGCCGCGTTCGATCCCGACGGGCTGGCCAACCCCGGCAAGGTGTTGCCCAGCCCGGCCACCTGCGCCGATGTCCAGCACGTGCCGGAGGGCGCGTGGATCTGACCGAGTTCGCCGAGCGGGTCGGTACCAGCGGGCCGGTGTCAATCGAGGGTGCCCGGACTCGGGGTGGTGCGGTCGCTGGGGTCCGAGTGGTGACCGCCCCGGTCGGGGTCGAGTGGGTGCAGCCGGCCGAGATGACCGTCCGGGTCGGCGCCGGCACCCCGGTCGCCGAGCTCGACGAAGCGCTGCTGCCGCACGGCCAGGCGGTGGCGATCCCACCGGCGGGTACCGTCGGCGGGGCCCTCGCCGTCGGCCGGAGTGGACTGCGCCGTCTCGGCTACGGGCCCGTGCGCGATTCGCTGCTGCAGGCCCGATACGTGTCGGCGACCGGCGAGGTGGTGAAGGCCGGGGGGCCGACGGTGAAGAACGTGTCGGGCTTCGACCTGTGTCGGCTGCTGGTCGGGAGCCGGGGCACGCTGGGCTTCATCGGTGAGGTCATCCTGCGCACCCGCCCGCGCGCGACATTCGAACAGTGGTTTGCCGGGGTCGTCGCCCCCGACGAGGTGATGGCCCGGCTGTACCGCCCGACGTCGGTGCTCTGGGACGGCACGTCGACCTGGGTACTTCTCGAGGGGGACCAGCGCGACATCGATCGCGAGGTCGCATCATTGCCGCTCGACGCGGTGGCCGGGCCGCCTCCGCTGCCTCGAGGCGGGCGTTGGTCGATTCCACCGGGGGAGTGGCCGACGTTGACCGGGTCCTTCGTCGTCGAGATGGGTGTCGGTGTCGTCCATCACCAAGCGCCGGCGCCAGCGCCGGCGCCCGACCCGGTGATCGAAGCGCTGCACCGACGGATCAAGGAGCGCTTCGACCCGACCGGCAGGCTCAACCCGGGGCTCGACGTGCTTGCACCGCCGCCACCGCCACCACCACCGCCAGCAGCGACGACAGCCCCGGCGTGAGCGACGTCGATCGCCCGTTCGTCGCCACACCGGCGGGGCCACCAGCCGTCACCGGCCCGCTCGCCGCGGCGGCGGCCGAGCACTGGGGGCTGGCCGAGCCGGTCCTCCTGCGTACCGGGATGAACGCGGTCTACGTGTCGGGTGACGTGCTGCTGCGCGTGGCCGCCACCAGCGCGCCGGCGGAGGCGTCGCTCGCCCTCGCCCGGCTCCTCGACCAGGCCGGGGTCGCCGTACCGCTTCCCCGCCGCGACGACGTCGTAAGCGACGGGGATCGGTCGGTGACGGCGTGGCAGCGCATCGAGGCGATCGACGCACCGGTCGACTGGCGCGCCGTGGGCACGATGGTGCGCCGCGTTCATGGGTTGCCCGACGACACGTTTCCCCCTGACTACCCGCGGCCGCCGGCGTCGGCGTTCCCATGGTGGGATTTCGACACGCTGCTGGCCGAGGTCGGCGGGGACCTCGACCCGGCGGCGCGTTCGGGCATCGAGGACGCGATCGTCGCTCATGGCTGGTGGCGTGACGCGCCGGATCGGCCCGTCACGTGTCACGGCGACGTACACCCCGGCAATGTCGTGGTGACGGCGGAGGGGCCGATGCTGCTCGACTGGGACCTGCTGTGCCGGGCCCCACGTGGGTGGGATCACTCGATGCTGCTGCGCGCCGGGCGGTGGGAGTACTGCGAGGCGTGGTACGAGGACTTCGCCGCTGGCTATCGCTGGCATGGCGGCGACGACCCGCTGACCACCGCGATCGCCGAGCTCCGTCTGGTGGCCGCGACGTTGATGCGGGCCCGGGCGGCCCGCATCGATCCCGCGGCTCGCCCGGAGCTGGAGCGGCGTCTGGCTTACTGGCGAGGGGACGCCGACGCACCCCGCTGGCGTCCGGTCTGATCGGCGAGGTGACGGGTATGGTCGCCGGCGTGGCGCTCGACCTCCATCTCGACGAGAGCGATCTGTCGACGTGCGTGGGGTGCGGCCTGTGCCTGCCGCACTGCCCGACGTTCCGCGCCACCGGTGAGGAGGCGCTGTCACCGCGCGGGCGGATCGACGCCATGCGCGGCGTGCAGTGGCGTGGCCTGGCCGCCGACGGCGATTTCGTGCGGTTCATGGAGACCTGCATCCAGTGCCGCGGGTGCGAGCCGGCCTGCCCCAGCGGGGTGCCGTTCGGACACCTGATGGACGGCACCCGCCGCGCCCTGGCCGACGACCGGCGCACGGCGCCGCGCTGGCTGCGCTGGGGGTTGGACGCACTGGCGCGCCACCGTCTCCTGCTGGCCGGGTCGAGCGCCCTCGCCCTCGCGCAACGGCTGCGGCTGGTGCCGAAGCGGGTGGGGTTGGGCCGGCTGCCGGTGCGTCGCGGCGCCGCGCTGGCCTCGACGGGTTCGGACGTGTGGCTCTACACCGGCTGTGTGATGGACGCCTGGCAGCGCGACACGCATCGGGCCACCGCGGCGCTGATCACGGCGACCGGCGCGACCTACGCCGTTCCGGGCGCGTCGGGCGGCTGCTGCGGGGCGCTGCACGCCCACGCCGGTCTCCACGCCGCTGCGGTCGAGCGCGCCGAGGCCACCATCGGCTCGATGCCCGGTGACGCGCCGATCCTGGTCAACTCGGCCGGTTGCGGTGCCGCGATGAAGGAGTACGGCATCTTGCTCGGCACCGCCGAGGCGGTCGCCTTCGCCGCTCGCGTCCGTGACATCCACGAGTGGCTGGGCGAACGGGTCGACGCGCTGCCCGAGCCGACCGGTGACCGGCCGACGGTGATCGTCCAGGACCCGTGCCACCTGCGTCACGTGCAGCGGGCGCACCTGCCGGTGCGGACCGTGCTCGGTCGCGTCGCCGAGCTGGTCGAGCTTGACGACGACGGGCTGTGCTGCGGCGCCGGCGGCGCCTATTCGGCGCTCCAGCCCGAGTTGGCCGGCGAGGTTCGTGACCGCAAGCTGACGGCGATCGACGCCGTCCGCCGACGCACCGGCGCCGAGCTGATCGCCAGCGCCAACCCGGGCTGTGCCATGCACCTCGGCGCCGCCGGTCTCACCGTTCGTCACCCGATCGACATCGTCGCCGAATGCCTGGGTCTGTCGTGAGTCGCGGCGAGGAGCTGGCCGGCCGACTCGACGCCGTCGTCGAGGAGCTCGACCAGTGGGCGTTCGATGATCTCCAGCAGGCGGTCGCCGACGGTGCCACCAGCCGCCCGACGACCGACAAGGAGCTGGCCAAGGCCCGCCGAGCGGTCGAGAAGGCCGCTCACATCCTGCGGGCGCTCGGCTGAGCGCGAGCTGCCGTCTCAGTCGCCGATGCCGAGGTCATCGAGCGGACCCTCGTCGACGAAGACCGTGTTGGCGGCGTCGTACCGCACCACCTGGACCGATTCGACGTAGTACTGGTCCTCGAGACCGTTGGTGGTGTAGCGGACACCGTCGCGGGCCAGGCCGGGCACCATGTCGAGGTGGCGGGCGGCGGTCATGATGCTCGCTTGCGTCAGACCCTCGGGCGACTCGGCGGCCTGGGCGATCGCCGCGACCGTCACCTCGGCCAGCACCCAGCCGGTGGCCGCGGTGCCGGCGGACTCGGTGAGACCGCGCTCGTCCATGTCGGCGAGGTACTCCTGCACCGCCGGAAGCTCGGCCGAGGCGGCGGCGACCGGG
This sequence comes from Desertimonas sp., assembly GCA_047972065.1. Lineage (GTDB taxonomy): Bacteria > Actinomycetota > Acidimicrobiia > Acidimicrobiales > Ilumatobacteraceae > JALZMG01. The sequence continues at coordinate 17,309 of JBKEAH010000038.1, read as the reverse complement.
TCGACCAGGCCGCCGGTGGCGACCGTCAGCACGCCGTCGGCAGCGGCTCCGGCGGCCGCCAAGATGGCGGGTTGGCTGCACGCGCTCGTGAGGTACACCACGGGCTCCCAGCCCGGGTTGGCGGCCTTGGCGTTGGCCAGCTCGGTGAGGAAGGTGGGGCAGCCGGCGCCGAGCGGCACCGCCACGATGATGTCGACGCCGTCGGCCGCGAGGGCATTGACCTGCGCGGTGGGTGGGCCGGTCTCGGATGCCTCGACCGTCTGCTGGGCGCTCTGCTCGAATCCGTACTCGCCGGCCAGCTCGCTGAGCGCGTCGCGGTAGAAGTCCCCGAACTCGCTGTTGACGTAGAACATGCCGATGCTGGCCCCGTCGGGGAAGGCGGTGGCGGCGTGGCGCAGGTAGCCGGCTACCTCGACCGGGTAGGGCATCTGGCCCCCGATGGTCCACGGGTACTCCTCGGCCTCGGCGAACACCGGCGCGCCCGAGACGGCGAGGAGTTGTGGGACGCATTCGTCGTTGAGGAGCTCGCGCACGGCGAGGTTGTTGGGGGTGCCGAGCGCCGAGGAGATGACGTGGGCACCCTCGTCGAGCAGGCCGTTCACCGCGGCGGGTGTCAGTGCCGGGTTGAACTGGTCGTCGGCGATCTCGACGGCGAGGGTGATGCCGGGCACCAACTCGTGATCGTTGGCGTACTCGATGTAGGCCTGGAAGCCCGCTGCGATCGGGGCGAAGGCGCTGGCCGCCGCACCACCCGACAGGGGCATCGCCGAGCCGATCGTCAGTGTCCCCTCGATCGGCTGGTGGACCCGGTCGGCGTCGATGCAGTCGTCGGTGGGGGCCACCCAGCCGTCGGACGGCGGCTCGCTCGGCGGCGTTGTCGCCGTTGCCACCGAGCCGATACCCGCCGCGGCCGATGCGACGGCGAGCATCGCCGACCCCTTGCGTACCTTGTGCGCCACGTGAGCCCCCCTCACCTGCACCGGGCACCGACGCCCGATCAGGCGATGAACAATAACAGAACTTATGCTCTGGTGGCAAGGGGTGCGAGGGGTAGCGTGGTCCCCACATGAGCGAGGCGGTCGTGCAGGGTCGGGAGCAATGGCTGCTCGCAGGGCAAAGCCTGCTCCGAAGGGGCGGCCGGCCGGCGATCAAGCTGCATGCCCTGGCCACCGAAGCCGGGCTGACGACCGGGAGCTTCTACCACCACTTTGCCGGGATGCATCCGTTCCTCGGTGAGCTGGCTCACTTCTATGGCGCCGACCAGGTCCGGACGCGCATCGCCAGCATGGCTGCGGACCCGGCTCGCGAACGGCTACGCAAGCTCGGCGCGATGGCCAGCAGCCTGAAGATGGTGCCGCTGGATGCCGCGATGCGCGACTGGGCCGGCAGCGACGAACGAGCCGCCGACGCCGTGCGTTCGGCCGATGCCGAGCTGCTCGTGTTCATCGCCGCCGCGTTCGAGGAGCTTGGCCACGATCAGCGATCCGCCCGCCTCCGCGCCCGCATGCTGGTCAGCTACTCCGTGGCGCGCGTGATGACCCCGTGGGGTGCGCTCGCGGCCGACATCGACGAGGTGCTCGCGATCCTTGACCCGCGTGAGGGGTCCGAGCCCTCGGCGTGACCGGACGCCGCTGCGCTCACACCATGTCCGAGGGTTGTAGGTCGAGCCCCAGCGCGACGCGACCGGCGAGCTCGGTGGTGCGGTCCCAGTCGAAGATCACGTGGCCCTTGAGGACCTCGACGTCACGTTGCAGTCGTTGGAACGGCGCCTGTTCGAAGTACACGCTGCCGCCGGAGCCGTCGGCGATCTCGGCGATCACCCGGCGGGCCATCCGGACGGTCGTGGACGCGGCGAGCCTCATCGCCATGCGTCGGGCGACGGGTACCTCGTCCATCCCGACACAGCCTTCCAGCTCGGCGAGCGCGCCGTCCCACAGCGCCCGGGCGGCGGCGAGCTCGGCACTCACCTGGCCGAGCCGGGCGTGGGCCGTCGCCTGGTCGATGGCGCGGGTTCCCTGGGAGTAGGCCAGGACTCGACCGGCGATCCGCTCGCGGTACAAGGCCGTCGCGGCCTCGGCCGCCCCGAGGGCCGGGGCGGCGGCGGTCAGCGCCAGCACCGGCGGAACCGGCAGTCTGGACATCCCGTCGCCCGGGATGGCGTCGCCGCCGTAGAGCAACTCGTAGCCGCTGACCACCCGTCGCGCCGGTACGAACACCTGGCGCAGTCGCACGGCGTCGCTCCCGGTGGCCCGCATCCCCGCGGTGTGCCACACGTCTTCGATCTCGACGTCGCCGATCGGGACGATGGCGAAGCCGGTGCCCTGCGCCGGGGCCTCGTGCCGGGCGTGGACCAGCACGTACTCGGCATGGTGGACGCCCGTCGCCCATTCCCAGCGACCGTTGACGACGAAACCGCCCTCGGTGGCGGTCAGGGTGCCCGCGGGGGCCAGCGGGGCCGGCACGAGCACCCACGGCTTGTCGACCGAGAACAGCTCGTCGCGTGCGTCGGGCGGCAGTTTGGCGACCATCCAGTTGTGCATGACCAGGAACAGGATCGTCCACGCGGCGGCCGGGTCGGCGTGGGCCATCACCCGGGTCGACTGTGCGAGCGACGACACCCCGAGTCCGTGGCCACCCATCGAGGTCGGAACGACCATCGGGAACAGCCCGGCCGACCGGACGTCGTCGATCGTCTCGTCGGGCAGCCGCCTTCGGAGCTCGGCGTCGAGCGCCCGCTCGGCGAGCAGCGGTACCAGCGCCTCTGCTCGCTTCATGACGCCATCGTGATCCAGAACCATGGCGCTGACCATAACAATTGCTATGGACAGAGTACAGCCATTCGTGCACACTGTCGCGATGCCCGAGATGACGCAGGGGGTGTTGCGTCGCCACGCCGCGCAACACCCGGACGCGCCCGCCGCGTCCTCGTTCCACCGACAGCTGACCGCCGCCGAACTCGACGCCGATGCCGACCGGGTGGCGGGTTACCTGCTCGAGCGCGGCATCGGTCCTGGGCGGCGTGTCGCCTACCTCGGCCGCAACCGGGTCGAAGCCCCCGCCGTGCTGATGGCCACCCGGCGCACCCGCACCACGTTCGTGGGCGGCAACTTCCGGCTCACCGGCCCCGAGCACGCGGTGGCGTTCGGGCTGGCCCGGCCCGATGTCGTGATCGCCGAACCCCATCTGGTCGACCGGCTCGACGAGTGGCGTTTGGCCGCCGACCACGACCCGGTGGTCGCCGTGCTCGGCGACGAGGCCGACGATGGTGACGAGGAGCGCTGGGGCGACCTGGCCGGGGCGCCAATCCCGTCGCCCGGCGATCTCGCCGGTGACGGTGAACCCGACGACATGGCGATGATCTACTTCACCGCCGGCACCTCCGGGGCCCCCAAGGCCGTCGTGCACCGTCTGGCGGCCTGCGAGCTGGCCGCCTCGCGCCACGATCACCTCGCCATCGGGCCGTCGACGACCCAGCTGATCGTGCCGCCGTCGTTCCACGTGGCGGGAGCCTTGTGGAGCCAGTTCAGCCTCCACGGACGATCGCATCAGGTGCTGCTGAGTGAGGCGGCACCACCCACCATGTTGCAGGCCATCGAACGCTTCGGCGTCACCCATGCCGTGTTCGTGCCCACCCTGATCCGCATCCTCGTCGATGCGCTGGAGCCCGCCGGTGACGCCGGACCGTCGACGGACACGCTGCGCCTCATCGCCTACGGCGCCTCGCCGATCCACCCATCGCTGCTCGACCGGGCGATGCGTGTGCTCGGATCGGACTTCTACCAGGCCTACGGCATGACCGAGATGAACGGCGTGGCGACCCATCTGCTGCCCGACGATCACCGCCCGCCGCCCGAACACGCCGACCGGCTCCGGTCGGCGGGGCGCCCGGTGACCGGCACCGAGGTCCGGGTGACCGCCCCGCACACGGATACGGTCGTGCCGGTCGGCATCGACGGGGAGTTGCAGTTCCGCGGCCCGCTGGCGATGGTGGGCTACCTCGACAACCCCGACGCGACCGCCGCCGCGTTCACCGGCGACGGCTTTTTTCGCACCGGCGACATCGGGCACCTCGACGACGACGGCTATGTCTTCGTCACCGACCGGCTGAGCGAGACGATCATCACCGGCGGCGAGAACGTCTACCCCGTCGAGGTCGAGAACGTGATCGCGGCGCGGCCCGAGATCGCCGACGTCGCCGTGGTCGGCGTCCCCGACGACCGCTGGGGCGAACGGGTGGTGGCCGCCGTCACGCTCGCGGCGGGCACCGAACTCGACGACACCGATCTCGAGGCCCACTGCCGCGCCCATCTCGCCGGCTACAAGGTGCCGCGTGACATCAAGGTGGTCGAGGCAATCCCCCGGAACGCGGCCGGCAAGGTCGTGCGACGCGAAGTGCGCGAGCGCTGGGGCTGACCATGGAGCGACCGGGAGGGCCGGCGCCCCCGGCGAGCGGGCCGCCGCCATTGCCTGATCGAGGACGGCTCCGCTTCGGTGTGGCAGCGTCGGGCCCGTGACCGCGCCGCTCGACGACCTCACCGTGATCGACCTGACCGTCGCCCGTGCCGGGCCGACGGCGGTGCGCCAGCTCGCCGACTGGGGTGCCCGGGTGATCCGGGTCGAGTCGACCGATCCCGGCCAGGCGCTGATGGGCGATCACGCCAGCGCCGACTACATCAACCTCCACCGTTCCAAGACGCTGGTGCAGCTCGATCTTCGCCGGGCCGAGGACCGGGCCCGGTTCTACGACTTGACCGACGTCGCCGACGTGGTCGTCGAGAACTTCCGGGCCCCGGTGAAGTTCAAGCTGGGGGTCGACCACGAGACGCTGGCCGCCCGCAACCCACGGCTGATCTACGCCAGCATCTCCGGGTACGGCCAGGACGGCCCGTACCGCGAGCGCGGCGCCGTCGACCAGATCGTGCAGGGGATGGGCGGTCTGATGGGCGTGACCGGCGAGGTCGACGGCCCGCCGATGCGCAGCGGGATCGCCGTGTCGGACATGGCGGCGGGAAACCAGCTGGCGATCGGGATCCTCATCGCGCTCCACGAGCGAGCCCGCAGCGGCCGTGGCCAGTGGGTGCAGGTGTCGCTGCTGGAGGCGATGATCTCGTTCCTCGACTTCCAGGCGGTGCGCTGGACCATCGACGGGCACGTGCCGGCCAGCGAGGGCAACCATCACCCGACCGCGGCACCGATGGGGGCGTATACCGCGGCCGATGGCCACCTCAACGTCGCCGCGCCCAGCGACCGGCTGTGGCACCAGCTGTGCGCCGCGCTCGACGACCCGGCGCTGGCCAACGACGAGCGGTTCGGCGGTCCCGGTCGCCGGTACCGGAACCGCGGCGAGCTCAACGCGCTGCTCGATGAGCGCTTCTCCCACCGGACGCGCTCGGCGTGGATCGAACGGCTCGACGCCGTCGGGGTGCCGTGCGGGGCGGTGCTGGCGATGGACGAGGTGTTCGCCGACCCGCAGGTCCGGCATCTTCGGATGACGGCGTCGATCGACCACCCGACCCGTGGCCCGGTGGAGGTGATCCGCAATTCGATCACGATGTCGCAGAGCCGCCCGGTCACCCCGACGACGTCGCCGGTGCCACCCACTCGTTGACGGCGTCGATGAGTGCCCGCAGATCACCGCTGCGATGCCGACGGATGGCGAAGCGAAGGCGCGGCCGGTCGACCTCGTCGTCGTGACGGCGCTCGACGGGCAACGGGCCGCTGCGCTGGATGCGGCCCCGCTCGACGAGGTGACCGAACCGCTCGTTGAGCGCGGCGAGCTGCTCGTCGGTCGGCGCGTGCCGCAACCGCAGCACGAGGTCGTCGCCGACGTAGCGCAGCGAGTGATAGTTGGCGTAGAAGCGGTCGATCTCGGCGACCGCCTCGTCACACGAGTCGGTGACGAGATACAGGTTGGTGTCGTCCTCGCCGACCAGGCCACGGGCGACGAGCTGACGACGGATGAGGTCGTCGATCGAGCTCCAGAACGGATCGCCCGGGGTGTCGAGCAGCACGATCGGCACCGGAAGGCCCTTCCCGGTCTGGGTGAGCGTCAGTAGCTCGAAGGTCTCGTCGAGGGTGCCGAACCCGCCGGGCAGACAGACGAACGCCGCGCTCTCCTTGACCAACATCAGCTTGCGGGTGAAGAAGTAGCGCATCGAGACGAACTTCTCGTCGCCGGCGATCACCGGGTTGGCCCCCTGCTCGAATGGGAGGCGGATGGCGACGCCGATGCTCTGCTCGCGCCCGGCACCTTCCATCGCTGCCTGCATGATCCCCGGACCGGCGCCGGTGACGACCATCCAACCGCGCTCGGCCAGGGTCTTTGCCACCGCGGCCGCCTGGGCGTAGACGGGATCGTCGGCGGTGGTGCGGGCCGACCCGAACACCGAGACCTTGGGGATCTTCCCGTACGGCTCGAACATTCGGAACGCCTGACGCATCTCGGTCACCGCGGCGGCGGCGATCTTCAGATCGAGCTGATCGGGATGATCGCCGACCAGCCCCAGCGCGCCCTCCAACAGGTCCCGCGCGACGCGCTGATCGCGCGGTGCGGCCCATTCCTGGGCCAACGCTGCCGCCCGCGCCGCGACGTCCTCGCCGACGGGGGGTTCGGTGTCGTCGAGCTCGGGCACCGCTCAGGAACGCAGTTCGGCGGCCTTGGCCGACAGCGTGTCCAGCAACTCGTCGAAGCTCTTCTCGAAGCTCGCGACACCCTCACGCTCGAGCCGAGCGGCGACGTCGTCCATGTCGATGCCGACCTCGGCCAGCCTGGCCCACACCGCGACGGCCGCCTCGACATCGGCGTCGATCCGTCGGAGCAGGCTGCCGTGGTCGGCGAAGGCTTCGAGGGTGGCGTCGGGCAGCGTGTTGACGGTGTCGGGCCCGATCAGCTCATCGACGTAGAGGGTGTCGGGGTAGTTGGGGTTCTTGGTCGAGGTGCTGGCCCAAAGCGGCCGCTGGACGCGGGCGCCGCGGGCGGCCAGCGCCTCCCAGCGTTGACCATGGAAGGTGTCACGGAACATCCGGTAGGCCAGCTTGGCCTGGGCGATCGCCGCCTTGCCGCGCAACGCCAGGGCCTCGGGGGTGCCGATGGATTCGAGTCGACGGTCGACCTCGGTGTCGACCCGGGAGATGAAGAAGCTGGCCACGCTGGCGACCGTCGACAGATCGGCGGTGGGGGAGTCGGCGGCGCGCCGTTCGAGCCCGGCGATGTAGGCCTCCATGACGGCGGCGTAGCGGTCGAGCCCGAAGATCAGCGTCACGTTGACGTTGCGGCCCTCGGCGGTCATCTGCTCGATCGGTGCCAGCCCGGACTGGGTGCCGGGGATCTTGACCATCAGGTTGGGCTGGGCGATGCGTTGGTGGAGCCCGCGCGCCGCGGTCTCGGTACCGGCGGCGTCGTGGGCCAGATCGGGGGCCACCTCGACGCTGACGTATCCGTCGAGTCCGTCGCTGGCGCGATGGACCGACGCCATGACCTGGCAGGCGGCGACGATGTCGTGGATGACCAGCGCCCAGTAGTCGTCGATGATCGGGCCGTCGTCGGTGCTGATCTCGCTGAACTGCTCGTCGTAGTCGGCCGAGCCAGCGATCGCCTTCTGGAAGATCGTCGGGTTCGAGGTCAGCCCGCGGACGCCGCCGTCACGAAGAGTGGCGAGCTGTCCCGAGGTCAGATAGCCACGCTTCAGGTTGTCCAGCCATGGGCTCTGGCCGAAGTCCTCGTACAGCCGGATCAGTCGTTCCACGCCGACCAGGCTACGTGGCCGCGATCAGCGGTCGCGGCCGACCAGGGCGGCGGCCCGCTCGACGACGTGGTCGACGTTGATGCCGAGGCGGTCGAGGACGACCGCGCCGGGGGCGCTGGCCCCGAAGCGGTCGATGCCGACGCTGTCATCGGCGTAGCGCTCCCAGCCGAAGGTGGTGGCGGCCTCGACCGACAGCACCGGCACGCCGGGTGGCAGGAGTCGGTCGCGCACGTCGCGGCCCTGGGCGGCGAAGCGGTCCCAGCTCGGCAGGCTGACGACACGGGTGGCCACACCGTCGGCGGCCAACCGCTCGGCGGCGGAGACGGCCACCGACACCTCGCTGCCGGTGGCCACGATCACCAGCGCCGGGGTGGCAGGGTCGTCGCCGACGACGCCGGCGCCGCGCTCGACGGCCGACCCGTCGGTGAGCACGGGCAGGCCTTGGCGGGACAGGATCAGGGCGGTCGGGCCGTCGTGCTCGACGGCGACGCGCACGGCGGCGGCGGTCTCGTTGGCGTCGGCGGGGCGGATGACCTGGAGGCCGGGCGTGGCCCGGAGCATCGCAAGGTGCTCGATCGGCTGGTGGGTGGGGCCGTCCTCGCCGACGCCGACCGAGTCGTGGCTGAAGACGAACAGCACCTTGGCCTTCGACAGCGCGGCGAGACGGATCGGCGGTCGCATGTAGTCGACGAAGACGAAGAACGTCCCGGTGACCGGGAGGATGCCGCCGTGGCGGGCCATGCCGACCGCCGCCGCGCCCATCGCGTGCTCGCGGATCCCGTAGAAGATCTGGCGGCCATCGGGGTGTTCCAGGTCCTGGGCCGCGGTTCCATCGGGCAGCTTGACGCCGGTGTTGCCGGTGAGGTCGGCGGCGCCCGACATCAGCCCGGGGAGGTGGTCGGCGCAGCCGGCCAACACCTTGGCCAGCGCCTGACGGGTGGCGAGGGTCGTGCCGGTGTCGAAGGTCGGGATCGACCCGGTCCAGCCGGGCGTTCCGGTTCCGGCCCATGCGGCGTCCCACACCGTGCGGGTCTCGACGTCGAGCTCACCGAAGCTCTTGCGCCAGCGCTCGTGGTCCTCGGCGGCGCGTTCGGCGGTCACCTCGCGGTAGCGCTCGACGAGGTCCGCCGGCGCATAGAACGGCTCGTCGGGGATCTCCATCACGGCCTTGGTGCGGGTGATGTCCTCGGCGGTGAAGGGGTTGCCATGGGCCTCGTGGTCGTCGGTGTGATCGGGCGAGGGGGCGCCGATGTGGGAGCGCAGGATGAGCAGCGTCGGCTGGTCACGCTCGGCGGCACGCGCCCCGACCAGCGCGCCTTCCAGCTCGTCGAGGTCGTCGGCGACCTCACCGAGGTACTCGACGTACCAGCCGTAGGCCTCGAAGCGGGCGGCGACGTCGTCGTTGTTGGTGAGGTCGGTGGCACCGTCGATCGTGATGCGGTTGTCGTCGAAGACGCAGATCAGCTTGCCGAGCCCGAGATGGCCGGCGAGCGAGGCGGCCTCGTGGCTGACCCCCTCCATCAGACAGCCGTCGCCGGCGATCACCCAGGTGTGGTGGTCGACCAGCTCTGAGCCGAAGCGCTCGCGCAGCACTCGCTCGGCGATCGCCATGCCCACGGCGTTGGCGAAGCCCTGGCCGAGGGGCCCGGTGGTCACCTCGATGCCGGCGGTGTGCCCGGCCTCGGGGTGGCCGGGGGTGGACGAGTCGAACGACCGGAAGGCCCGGAGATCCTCGAGCTCGAGTCCCTGACCGGCGAGGTAGAGCATCGAGTACTGGAGGATCGAGGCGTGCCCGTTGGAGAGCACGAAGCGGTCCCGGTCGGGCCACTCGGGGTCGGCCGGGTCGAACTTCATCACCCGGCTGTAGAGCACGTGGGCCAGCGGGGCGAGGGCCATGGCCGTGCCCTGGTGGCCGCTCTTGGCGTGGAACGGCGCGTCCATGGCAAAGCCACGGATCACCGAGACGGCGAGCTCGTCGAGCTCGGGGGAGAGGGTGGAGGGCATCGAAACCGACCTTAGACCCCGAGCTTCGCCGACCGGCAGAGCCGGATCGGCGGCGTCGTGCGTGCTGGCGTCAGACGGGTGGCAACAGGGTGAAGGGCACCACGGTCCACGGGCCGTGGTCGATGCGGCAGTGAGCGAAGATCTGCCCATAGTCGGGGAACTCCAGCTCACCGCGAACCAGTCGGTACGTGAACTTGCCGGGGTCGACGCTGAACGGGCTGACGTTGCGGGCCACCTGATCCTGGTCCGTGACCTCGATCGACGGGTCGCCGGTACGGCGGAAGACGACCTCGAAGACGCCCTGGCCACTGTCTTGGGGTGGGCAGTAGATCAGCCCGACCAGGTGGGGGGTGATCGTCACCGGCGCCGCGGAGGGTGACGCCATCGAGAACATGGCGCCGGTCAGGTCGATGCGGGTCGAGGGTCCCGGCGCCTGGCGCATCTCGAAGTTCTCGACGAACAGGGCCGACACGATCTGCATCGCGCCGAGGGTACCGAGCGGCGGTTCAGCCCATCAGACGACGGGGCACCCGGATCACGACCCGATAGCTGCCATCGACGGCGAACGCTCCCAGTTGGCGCGAGTCGCCGCCCTCGGCCGCCGGGTTGTCCGAGCGCACCCACATCCGTCCGTCGTCGGTGAGGCGCTCGACCCGTTTGACCAGCCAGAAGTCCGGACGATGGGGGTGCTCGACGATCCGCAGCTCGCCGGGTCGGGCGCGGCGACAACGAATCGCGACGAGACCCTGGCCGGCGACGAGGGTCGGTTCCATCGACCGGTCGGCCACCACGAACCGGCGCCATCGGCGGACGGGGCGGACAACCGCGGACACGCGGGAGGAGTGTATGTTCGACGCGTAGTCCCAGCCCGGGCCGACGGTGGCCCGAAGGAGAAGCAGATGATCGCCAAGATGTTCGCCGGCGCCACCACCGCCAACGCCCACTGCGACCTCTACTGCGGCGTGTACGACCCGGCCCAGGCCAAGATCGAGGCGTTGTCGTGCGTCAAGACCGCCAAGAAGTACGCCGAGAGCGACGACGAGCACTTCAAGACTCGCTGCATCATCATCAAGGAGCAGCGCGCCGAGGAGTGCAAGCACCATCTCATGGTGTTGTGGGCCGATTTCTTCGCCCCGCCTCACTTCGAGGCGTTCCCGCAGCTCCACCAGCTGTTCTGGGATGCCACCCACCAGGCCGGTGAGGTCAAGAAGTCGCTCGACCCGGCCGTGGGAGAGAAGCTGGTCAGCCTGATCGACGAGATCGCCGACATCTTCTGGCAGACCGACAAGGGCAAGGACATGGGGGTCTACCCGCCGAGCTGACCGCCGGGCTGGCCGAGGATGGTCAGCCGACGTCGTTCCGGCATTCGCTCGTCGACCGGGCGCTGTCGACGTTGCTGCGGCAACGATGACAGCGCCCGGTGACGCGCACGTCGATCGCATGCACCTCGAAGTCGGTGTCGGCGTCGAGTTGACGCCGCAGCGTCGCCATCGCGCTCGCCCCGTGGTGGAGCACGGTGCCGCATCCGTCGCACACGAGGTGGACGACGGCATCGTCGTGACGCGGTTCCCACGTCGCCTCGTCACCCAGCCGTGAACCGCGCACCAGCCCGAGCTCGGCGAACAACGCCAGCGTCCGGTACACCGACGACACGTTGATCGCGGCGTCGTGGCGGCCGGCGCGTTCGGCCACCTCGGCGGCGCTGAGGTGCCCGCCGGCCGCGTTGAGCACCTCCCACACGATGAGCCGAGGCTTGGTGATGCGGTGGTTCCCCGCCCGTAGCGCCTCTTCCAGCGTCATCGCGCCCGAGATTAGGACCCGGCGGGTCCTGAGGTCCCTCTCACGCCCGTTCGGTGCCCGGCGGGGCCACCGCCCCCCAGTCTCTATTGCGAACGGTTTGCAACAGAACTCCCACCGTCCTACGGTGCGGTTGTGGTCATCGCCATGCATGCCCCGGACGGGTTTCTCGACGCGCCCGTCGCCGTCGGCACGGCGATCCTTTCGATCGCCATCGTCGGGTACTGCGTGCGCTCGGCACGCGGCGAGCTCGGAGATGCCGAGGTTCCCCTTGCCGGGCTGGCCGCCGCGTTCATTTTCGCCGCCCAGATGTTCAACTTCCCGGTGGCGTCGGGGACGACGGGCCATCTGCTGGGTGGGGCGCTGGCGGCCGTCCTGCTCGGCCCCCGAGTCGGCGCCCTGGTCGTCACGGTCGTGGTGGTCGTCCAGGCCCTGCTCTTCGCCGACGGCGGCATCAGCGCGCTCGGCTACAACGTGCTCAACATGGCGATCGTCCCCGCCTTCGGTGGCTGGGCGCTGTTCCGTCTGTTCCGGCGGTTCCTGCCGGCCAACGCCGGTGGGGTGGTGGGCGCAACCGGTCTCGCCGCCGCCGGTTCGGTCGTGCTGGCGGCGACCACGTTCTCGCTGGAGTGGTTGTTCGGGGCCAGTGCCCCGATCCCGTTCGACACCGTGTTCGGCTCGATGGTCGGCGTCCACGTGCTGATCGGGCTGGGCGAAGGCGTCATCAGCGCCGGAGCGGTCGCCGCCGTGTTGGCCACCCGGCCCGACCTCGTCGTCGGGGCGGCCGACCTGTCGCCCGCACAGCTCGGCGGTCGGCGGGTCGGGATTCGACCGTTCGTCATCGGTGGGCTGCTCGCCACGCTGGCCGTCGCGGTGGTCGTCAGCCAGTTCGCCGCCGACGATCCCGATGGGCTCGAACGGGTGGCGATCGACGAGGGCTTCGCCGAACAGGGTGAGGACCACGCCCTGGCCGGCTCGTTGTTCGCCGACTACGCCACCGATGGCATCGACAACGAGACCCTCAGCCTGGCGGTGGCGGGAGCGACCGGCGCACTGGTGACCCTGCTGGTCGGGTTCGGGCTCGCCAGCGGTGCCCGGCGACGCCCCGCACCGTGAGCGGCGGCCACTCCCACGCGGGCTTCGCCCATCTCCACGTTCCCGGGACCACGGCGCTCCACCGTCTCGCCCCCGAGGCCGCCTTGGCCGGCCTGGTGGCCTTCGCCGTCGTGGTCGCCGTGACGCCGCGCCGTCACGTCGGCGCGTTTGCGCTCGAAGCGCTGATCCTGATCGCCGTGATCGCCACCGCCCGCCTCCGCCCGAGCCTGGTCGCCCGCCGGCTGCTGGTGATCGCTCCGTTCGCGATGCTCGCCGTGTTGATGCCGTTCGTCGGCGGGGGTGAGCGGATCGGCGTCGCCGGCGTCGCGCTGTCGACCGAGGGGCTCTGGGCATCGTGGAACCTGCTCGCCAAGGCGACGCTCGGGGCGACGGCAAGCATCGTGTTCGCGGCGACGACGCCGCTGCCGGAGGTGCTGACCGGCCTCACGCGCCTCCACGTCCCACGCGTCGTCACCGCCATCGTCGGCTTCATGTTCCGATACCTCGAGCTGCTCGGCGACCAGCTCCGCCGGATGCGCACGGCGATGGTCGCCCGCGGCCACGATCCGCGCTGGTTGTGGCAGGTCCGACCGTTGGCGTCATCGGTCGGGACGTTGTTCGTGCGCTCCTACGAGCAGGGCGAGCGGACGCATCACGCGATGGTCGCCCGCGGCTACGACGGCTCGATGCCCGAGCTGAACCAGCGACGGGCGCGACCGGCTGAATGGGCGTTGGCGCTGGCCCCGGCCCTGATGGCCGCGGCCGGTGTCGGGCTGTCGCTCGGTGGTCTCGGGGTGGTGCGGTGACCGGCGCCGACGCCGTCACGTTGCGTGGGGTCGAGTTCTCGTACCCGGGGTCGTCGCGGCCCGTCCTCAGCGGTCTCGACCTGGTGCTCGGCGCAGGGGAGCGGGTGGCGGTGCTGGGCCCCAACGGATCGGGCAAGACCACCCTGATGCTCCACCTCAACGGGCTGCTCGGAGCCCAGCACGGCACGATCTCGATCGGCGACCTGACCGTCGGTCCCGCCACCCTGCGTGAGGTACGACGTCGAGTCGGGATGGTCTTCCAGGACGCCGACGCCCAGCTGTTCCTGCAGACCGTCGCCGAGGACGTCGCGTTCGGCCCCGCCAACCTGGGCATCACGGGCGTCGAGCGCGACCGGCTGGTGGCCGAGTCGCTGGCCGCCGTCGACGCCGGTGAGCTGGCGTCGCGTTCGCCGCACCATCTGAGCGGCGGGGAGAAGCGGCGGGTCGCGATCGCCACGGTCTTGGCGATGACGCCGACGGTGCTTGCCCTCGACGAGCCGACCTCGGGCCTCGATCCCCGGTCGCGACGCGAGCTGGCCGCCGTGTTGCGGGTCCGCCCCGAGACCCAGCTGATCGTCACCCACGATCTGCCCTTCGCCTTGGCCAGCTGCGAGCGCTCGGTGATCCTCGACGGCGGACGTGTCGTCGCCGACCGGCCGACCGTCGACCTGCTGGCCGACGCCGAGCTGCTGGGCCGGCACCGTCTCGAGCTGCCCGAGGGGATGATGCTCGACCCGCGCGTCGACGGGCTCCGCTCGTTCCGGGAAGGTCCCGGCGGCTAGGCACGCGGCGTGAGCGCGCTCGGACACATCCGGATCTGCGATCTGTCGGGCCAGCTGGCCGGGGCCGGCGCCACTCGGGCGCTCGCCGCGCTCGGTGCCCAGGTCATCCGCGTCGAGGATCCGGTGACCAAGGGACGCTGGGACATCGTGCGCCAGATCGGGCCGTTCCTTGGTGGCGGCCACGGCCCCGACGACGCCACCGGGTTCGTCAACCACAACGTCGACAAGCTCGGCATCACCTTGAACCTTCGTCTCGAACGCGGTCGCGAGCTGTTGACCGAACTGATCGCGATCTCCAACGCCGTCACCGAGAACTTCGCCGCCGGGGTGATGGATCGTCTCGGTTTCGGCTACGACCGCTTGCGCGAGATCCGCCCCGGCGTGGTCTACGTGTCCAACTGCGGGTTCGGTCATACCGGCCCGTATCACGAGTTCAAGTCGTGGGGACCGATCGTCCAGGCGATGTCCGGGCTGACGCACACCTCCACGCTGCCCGGTGGGGAGCCGGCCGGGTGGGGCTACTCCTACATGGACCACACCGGTGGATACAGCATGGCGATCGCCCTGCTCGCCGCGCTCCACCGTCAACAGCGCACCGGCGAGGGCGAATGGGTCGACATCGCCTGCGTCGAGGCAGGGGTGGCGATGACCGGGCCGGCGGTGCTCGACGAACTGGCCAATGGCCGCGACGCCCGCGACCCGAGCCTCAGCTCGAACCGGTCGGCGGCCGCGACGATGGCCCCCCACGGGATCTTCCCGGCGGCCGGGGACGACAGCTGGGTCGCCATCGCCTGCCGTGACGATGCCGATTGGGCGGCTCTCGCCTCGATCATCGACGAGCCCTGGGCCCACGACCCCGCGCTCGGCGACCTCCCCGGCCGACGGCACGCCGAGGACCGTATCGAGGCGTCGCTGGCGACGTGGACGGCCCAGCGCGACCGCGACGAGACCGTCGCCCGCTGCCGCGCCGCCGGCCTCCCGGCGGCGCCGGTGAAACGCCCGGTCGAACGTTGTGACGACCCGGCGCTGATCGCCCGGGGGCTGTGGCCGACCGCGACCCACGCCAAGCACGGCCCGGTACGCGTCGATGGTCTGCCGGTCCACCTGTCGGCCACCGACTGGAGCATCGAGCGGGCCGGACCGATCCTCGGCGAGCACAACGAGCAGGTCCTCGGTGACCTGTTGGGTCTGTCGGGCGCGGAGATCGGTGTGCTGGCCGACGAGGGGGTCATCTGATGGGTCCGCTCGATGGTGTCAGGGTGGTCGAGCTCTCCCACGAGCACGTCGCCTTCGCCGGCAAGCTGCTCGCCGACCTCGGCGCCGAGGTGACCGTCGTCGAACCACCCGGGGGCTCACCCCAACGTGGGTACCCACCGTTTCTCGACGACGATCCGGGACCCGAGCGCAGCCTGTGGTGGTGGCACTACCACACCGGCAAGCGCAGCGTGGTCCTCGACCCGGCCGCCGCGGGCGATGCCGACCGGCTGGACGTGCTGGTCGCGTCGGCCGACATCGTCCTCGTCGGCGAGGACGCCGGCGTGGCGTGGGAGAACCTTCACGCCGCCCACCCGCGGGTGCTGATGGTCTCGATCACCCCGTTCGGGCTGGGGAGCCCGCGGGCCGGCGAGGCGGTCACCGATCTGACCATCCTCGCCGAGGCCGGTCCGGCGTGGAGCTGCGGCTACGACGATCACACGACCCCGCCGGTTCGGGGGGCGGGGAACCAGGCCAGCCACACGGCCGGCAACTGGGCGGTGCTGGCGGTGCTCGCCGCGCTGATCCATCGTGACCACGGCGGGCCGGGTCAGCTGATCGAGGTCAGCATGCTCGAGGCGAGCAACGTGACGACTGAGTTGGCCACCTACGGCTGGTTGCAGGCCGGCATCGAGGTGCAGCGCCAGACCGGCCGACATGCTGCCCCGGTCCTCACGCCGCCGACCCAGGTTCGTTGTCGCGACGGTCGCTACGCCACCACCGGCGTCCCCCCACGCGACCCGGCGACCTTTGGTGCGCTGGTCGGATTGCTCGACCGCCGTGGGCTGCGCGAGCGCTTTGAGGGCACGGCCGTGTTGGAGCTCGGCGCCGAGCTGAGCGAACCGATCAACCTCGGCGCGCTCGAGCACGACCCGCTGGCCGCCGACATCATCACCACCGCTCGCGACGCGATCTGGTTCCTCGCCGAACAGCTCGATGCCCATGATTTCTTCCTCGAGACCCAGCGCATCGGCATCGCCACCGGCGCCGTGCTGACGCCGGGGGAGGCGACGATGGACCCGCACTTCGTCGAACGCGGTTTCCCGGTTGAGATCGAGCACGAGGACCTCGGCCGGACGATCACCTACCCAGGGCCGCCCTACCAGTTCCGCGAGGCCCCGCTCCAGGTCCGGCGCCCGCCGCGACTCGGCGAGCATCACGACATCTTCGGCTCCTAACGACACTGCGCCCTCACACGGGCCAAGCGATCGACGGCCTTCGGGGAGTGACGTGCAGCCTCAGGCTGCGCTTCGCTCCCCAAAGCGCGGCGCGCGCCGCCGGTACTCGGGTCAGGCGGCGTCGGCGGCGGCTTGGCTGCTGGGCAGGACCCGCAGCTCGGTCAGGCGCACCTTGGCCTGCTTGGTGACCAGCAGCAGCCGGATCACGTACCACGCGGGGTCGATCTCGTACCAGCGGTGGCTGAGCCGGGCGGAGGTCGGTGCGGCGTGGTGGTTGTTGTGGAGACCTTCACCGGCGGTGATGAAGGCGAGCCACTGGAGGTTGCCGGCGTTGTTGTTGTACGGACGGCGACCGAAGTGGTGGCCGATGGCGTTCACCGCCGCCGACCCACCGAGGTACAGGTTGACGTGGACGAAGGCCGCCAGCAGCCCGATCTGCCAGCCGAACACGATGACGGCGAACGCCACCCCGAGCGCCAGACCGACCAGCGCGTGGTCGTAGAACAGCCGATCCATGCGGGTGGGCGGGATGTCTTTGGCGTAGCGGGCGATCGTGTCGGGGTTGTTGGCCACACGCCGGTACATCGCCACGTTGCACAGCTGCACCTTGATCCATCCCTCGAGCACGGGGGAGTGGGGGTCGCCCTC
>JBKEAH010000225.1:0-2207 GCA_047972065.1 Desertimonas sp. | reverse complement strand
CTCGGTTGTGACGACTGGCCCAACTGCAACAGCACGAAGCTGATCGACGTCTCGTCCACCCACGCCGCCATCGAGCAGATCAACCGGCTGTTCACCGGGTTGGTCTCGGTCGGGGTGATCGCCGCCGTCCTCGGCTCGCTGTGGCGCACGCCACGGCGCCGCGACCTGACGCGGCTGTCGCTCGGGCTGGTCGCCGGGGTGCTCGCCCAGATCGTGCTCGGCGGGATCCTGGTCAATTTCGACCTCCACCCCATCCTGGTGCAGGGTCACATGGCGCTGTCGCTGATCCTGGTCGGCACCGCCGTGGTGTTGCACCACCGTGCCGGCGAGCCCGACGACGCCCGCCGTCTCCGGGCGACCACGCCGGTGGCGACCGCGCTGACCTGGCTGCTCGCCGCCCTCACCGGCGTCGTCATCCTCCTCGGCACCGTCGTCACCGGGGCCGGGCCACACGCTGGCGACGAGGACGTCGAACGGTTGGCGATCGACATCCGCACCGCGGCGCGCGCTCACGGCATCGCGGTGATGACGACGCTGGCGATCGCCGTGCTGCTCGCGGTCGTGGCGACCCGACGCGCCGAGGATCGCCGTCTGTCGGCGCCGCTGTCGTCGTGGATCTTCGTCGGGCTGCTGCAGGCCGCGGTCGGGTACGTCCAGTACTTCAACGACGTGCCCGCACTGCTGGTCGGGGTGCACGTCGCCGGCGCGACCCTGTTGTGGGCCCTGACGGTCCGACTCGTGCTGACGACCTCGGTGGCGACGGTGGCGATCCCGACTCCAGACGCCGATCGGGTCGTTCCGGCCACCGTGTGAAGCGCGGTCCGAATCACGGCCCGAGCCGCCCGGACACGACAACGGTTGCGCTGTCCGCGGTCGGCGGGCGATGCCCCTTGCACACCAGGTAGGCGGCCCGTTCGTCGGGCCGGCACGGGCCGTTTGCTCCGAGATCGTCTCACGCCGGTCGCGCTCTGCCCTATGGTACGTGCCCACCATGACCGCCCGACCTGCCGTTCGCCGATCGCTCTGGGCGCTGTTGGTCGCCACGATCCTGGGGCTGTTTGGCGCCGATGTCGTGTCCGCCCAAGACGGCGAGGGCGAGGGCGTCCAGGGCACCATCCAGTACCGACCCGAAGGGGCCGAGGGTCGCGAGCGTGAGCCGATCGAGGGGGTCGAGGTGGTGCTGTACACCGCGACGCTCGATGCGACCGGACGGGCGGTCGAGGAGATCGGCGACGAGGTGGCCCGCGCCACCAGCGATGCCGACGGACGTTGGTCGCTCGATGCGCCCGGACCCGGCGACTACGCCGTCGAGTTGCAGGTCGACACGTTGCCCGACGGCGTCGAGCTGATCGACGAGAACCGCCAGCAGATCTCGCAGCGCCTGACGAACAACCAGCGCAACAACGTGCTGTTCAACCTTGCCGAGGGCGAGGCCGCCACGGCCGCTCGCAACCGCACCGGTGACAGCCGGTGGGATCGTGGCGCCCGGCTGCTGGTCGAGGGCATCAAGTTCGGCCTGATCATCGGCATGTGCGCGATCGGGCTGTCGCTGATCTACGGCACGACCGGCCTGGTCAACTTCGCCCACTCGGAGATGATCACGTTCGGCGCCGTGCTCGCCTGGGTGGTCAACAGCTGGGGTATCCATCTGATCCCGGCCGCGGTGATCGCCATGTTCCTCGGCGGCGTGGTCGGTGCCGGCTTCGACTTCACCGTGTGGCGCCCGCTCCGCCGGCGCGGGACCGGTCTGGTGGCGATGATGATCATCTCGATCGGTCTGTCGATCGTGATCCGCTACGCCATCCTGTACCAGTTCGGTGAGCGGTCTCGTCCCTACAAGCAGTACGCGGTGCAGTTCGACCCGCTGTTCACCATCGGGCCGGTGACGATCATCCCGAAAGACGCGATCATCATGGTCGTCAGCCTCGTGCTGCTGGTGGGGGTCGGCGTCGGACTTCGAGTGACCAAGCTGGGCAAGGCGATGCGCGCCGTTTCGGACAACACCGATCTCGCCGCATCGACCGGGATCGACGTCAACCGGGTCATCACCACCGTGTGGTTCCTCGGCGGCGCACTGGTCACCCTCGGCGGCATCTTCCAGGGTCTCTCCGAGCAGGTGAACTGGCTCAACGGCTTCCAGCTCCTGCTGCTGGTGTTCGCCGCCGTCACCTTGGGCGGCCTCGGCACCGACTTCGGCGTGATCGTCG
>JBKEAH010000211.1:0-4770 GCA_047972065.1 Desertimonas sp. | reverse complement strand
GCGCTCGGCTACGCCCTGTTGGATCCCACGGGTGGCAACGCCAGCGCGTTCGCCCAGGCCTTTGCGGCGGGGGCGCTGCTCACGATGGTGGCCGACACGATGCTGCCCGAAGCGTTCGACGTCGAGGGGATGAACACCGGATGGCTGGTGGCGATCGGCTTTGCCTGCTCGATCATCCTCTCCGGCTTCTGATCGGCGTCGTCCCGACCCGCGTCGCCGACCTCGCACCCGGGAGCGTCGGGCGGGCCACGGCGCTGCGCTCGGCCGTGCTGACCGGTGCATTCACGGCGATCGGCGTCGCCGCACTCGTCGACGACCGTCGAACGCCGCAGCCCGAGGTCAGATGCACAGGTGGCGCAGCGCCGCGTCGGTGTGGTCGTCGGCGGGGAAGAACAGTTCGATCGACAGATCGTCCAGCGTGATGTCGCGTGGAGACCCGAACGAAGTGAGCGTTGAGAACAGTGACAGCTCGACACCGCCGATCACGAACGTCGAGGACACGAGCAACTCGCCACGCGCCTCACCCGCAGACGGGCCGGCGCCCGAGTCGAGCACGCTCATGCTGTCCCAGGTCTCGATCTCGTCACGCAACTCGACGAGATCGGCATCGTCTGTGGTCGCTGCGAGGCGGCGGAGCTGTCCCAGCATGATCGGCGCCCAGTGCGCGAAGTTGGGGCTGTCACCACCGAAACCGTCGGGATGCAGGCACGCACGGAACAGATTCACCGGTGTCTCCCGCAACGTCTCCGGCAACGTCGCCAGAAACCGCTCCGCCGAACCGTTGACGGCCACGATGTCGTGACGTCGGTCGAGGACCATCCCGGGATATGGGTCGTGCGCGTCGAGCAATCGCTGCACCGCGAGCCAGACGCGATCCATCGCAGCGGCGTCGAGCGGTGTCTCGTCGTAGCGGGGAGCGAACCCGGCAGCGAGCAGCATCCGGTTGCGTTCGCGCAGCGGCACGTCGAGGCGGATCGCCAACGCCACGACCAGCTCCGCGCTCGGTCGCGACCGACCGGTCTCGACGAAGCTGAGGTGTCGCGGCGAGACGTGCGTCGCATGCGCCAGCGCCATCTGGCTCATCGATCGTCGATGCCGCCATTCACGCAACAGCGGGCCGACCCCCTCGGCGGTCATCGACGAAGCGTACGCCGACCCGTTCTCACACGCTGCGCAGCTCGGTCACCCAGGTGTCTTGCTCGCGATCAGCCCGTCGCGGAACCGGAACAGATCGACGGCCGGTGCGCCCATCGACACATCGTGATCGACCGTCGGAGGCCCGGCCGTCGCATCGGTCGCGTCGATCCAGTCATCGACCTCGCGCTGCGCGCTCTCATAGATCCGACACGTCCGCAGCTTGCCGTTCTCGACCGTGTAGTCCAGCACCCGGCGATGCTCCAGCACCTCAGGGGCGCTCTCCTCACCATCGCGAGTCCAACGTTCCTCGACCACCACCGCCACCGACTCGGCACCTTCGAGCACGTCGACGATCCGCACCGGCACCCGGTTCGTCACCGCCTGCAAACCGAGCAACGCCGCGATCGACGCCTGCTGGCCGTCGTGAGTGCCGGCGAATCGGTGCCGACCCGACCACTGCAAGGTCAAGTCGTCGTGATACAGCCCCAACACCGCCAACGTGTCGCCGTTCAACCATGCATCGCAGTACGAACGGACCACCTCGACTGCACCCGCTGCGAGACCCCTCCCCATGTCAACTCCTTCGTCGCTCGAGCGTGCGGCTGATCTGCCACGTCGCGGCTCGATCCTCCCCTAACGGACGCCCGCCGGCGACTACCTGACAGGTAGTCGCCCAGAGACAAGATGAGGAGGATTGCAACCCTCAACCCACGCCATCGCGGTGACTGGATCGACCTGACCTCAGGAGCGCCTAAGAGCAAGCGTTTTCGCTGGTCAGCGGCCTGAGCGCTGTCAGATGACCTGGAGTTGCAGCTCGACGTTCAGTGCGTCGCGGAGCAGGGTGAGGTCCGCTGGATCGCTCGTGATGACGAGGTCTCGGCGAGCCGCGGCGCCGACCACGACGGCAGCGTCGACCACATCGGAGGTCCCGGCAGCGCCACATGCGGCCCCGGCGGATCGGGCACGGGGCTCGTCGAAGTCCTCGACCCGGCAGCCACCGAGCAACCGAGACAGCTGCGCCTGCGGACCCCCGCGCCAGCCCTGCGCCAGAACACCAGCAGGGACCGTTGGCACGATGCCACGCTCGAGCACCCTGCGATGCAACGCCCACAGACGGCGATCGTTGCGCTCGGCAGCGATCAACGCGCCCGCGTCGTAGGTGATGCCCGCCACCGAGTCAGGATGCGGCCCGGTCGGTGACCGAGCGGTCGAGCACCGAATCGGCCCACGCCAGCTCCTCGGCGCTCAGCTCGCCGTGCTCGGCCTCCCACTCCGCCACGCCGGCGAGGCCTTGCTCGACGAGGAGTGCCCGCTCGGCCGCGGCATTGAGCCAAGCAGAGAGGCTCACCCCGCGACACTCGGCCACGTCCGCCGCCTGAGCAGCAACGGATTCGTCCAATGCAACCGACAGCTTCCGAACAGCCATCACCTCATGGTAGCACCGCATTCCTACCGCGCACCTGACAGGATTCGCGTGGACGGCGCCAGTCAGACCGTGTTCCCTGCTCAATCATCGCGAGGCGCTCATCGAGACCGACGCGATCGGAGGCGGCCTGGCGAATCAGCGCGGCGAGCGGCTGCTCGAGCCGAGCTGCGATCGACCGGCGGATCGGCCACAACTCGACCAAGGCAGCGGTCACCCCTTCAACGTCCGCTGCTGGCACCCGGAGCTCCACGACCACGCGCGTCCCGGTCCGGCTGGTCGTCTCATTGCGAACACCGCGGATGCCTGTGCCAATCCCCGACCGACGGCCGCTACGACTCGGGCCGTGGAGGAGGCGCAAGATCGATTCCTCGACCTGTTCGGGTGAGCTGTCGGGCGGCGGATGCGAGATGACCAGTAGCTGGCCCTCGGGCTCGATCCGGGCCGAGACCACGATCCCGGCGTCCACGCCGGACGCCAAGACATCGAGGTCGACCTCGACGTCGCAGCCTGTTGGGAACGACGGTTCCCCGACACTGCCGAGGCGGTGCGAGTCAGGCGAGTTGGCACCGCGACGCAGCCACGCTCACGGCATCGCTGCCCCCACGCACCCGGCGATATGAACCCACACGGTCTCGGCGACCCGCCTGACCAGGCGAAACAGCAGATCCGTGGGGGTTCAACTCGGGTGTCGGAGGGGCGACTCGGACCCTTACCCCACGGCCGCTTGGGACGGGCCGGTACGCGGCGGCCGCTTGAGCCTACGCCACGTCCAGGTAGCGGCGCAGCGCCTTGCGGATGATCTCGCTCGTGGTGAGGTGCTCGGCTTCGGCGCGAGCGTCGACCGCGTTCTTGAGCTCGGGATCGAGGCGGACCGGTACGACCTCAGCCGGTGCCGACCCAAGCAGCGGCCGACCTCGACGGCGGCTCTTCAGCTCTTCGACGTCGTAGTCGGCGTGTTCGACCTCCTCGGCGATGGCGTCGAGATCGTCGTCGGTCAGCACTCGACCGGTGGCGGTGGTGTAGGTCTTCGGGTTGGTCATGAGTCGTCCTCCCCGCTCGGGAGCAGGTCGTAGAAGGTGCGGCGGAGTGGCATGGCGTGGATCACCATGGGTGCTCGGTCGGGAAACTCCAGCCAGATGATCTCAAGGAGGTTGCCGGCCTCGTCCGGCCCGATCGCCAGGACGCGCGGCGGGTCAGCGTCAGGTTCGAGGTCGACGACGACCAAGGCGTGATCGACCGCGTGGGCAATGGCGTCGTCGCCGATGCCGTGCTTGCGGGCCGATCGGTGCACCTCCACACAGCATTATCGTAATACGATCGCCGCCAACCGCAAGCACACCTTGCGAGCCCTCACGGGACCGCGTCCGGGGAGTGACCGAAATCACAGTAATGTAAGCTGCACCCGCCCCAGATCGGCACCTTCTCCGATCGGCGGAGGAGGTTTCAATGACAGACATGCACAAGCTCAGCGGCTCGGAACGGAGGGCGACCAGCTGATAGCGCGGCCAGCGGCCAAGAAGAAGGCACCCGCCAAGTCGCTGGAGCAGCGACTGTGGGTTGCCGCCGACGCTCTCCGCGGCAACCAGGAGCCGAGCGAATACAAGCATGTCGTCCTCGGCCTCGTCTTCCTGAAGTACATCTCCGACCGGTTCGAGACGCGTCGTCGCGAGACCGACGCGGCATTGTCCGACCCCCGACTCCCCCGACTACATCCCGAACGAAGCCCGACGGCAACAGTCCGTCGAGGACCGCGACGAATACCGGAGTCACAACGTCTTCTGGGTTCCTGCTGAGGCTCGCTGGGAGTCGATCCAGTCCAAGGCCAAGCTTCCCGAGATCGGTCAGGTCATCGACACGGCGATGGACGTGATCGAGAAGGAGAACGTCTCGATCCGCGGCGTGCTGCCACGCAACTACGGCCGAGAGGGTCTGGACAAGGGCCGACTCGGCCAGCTCGTCGACCCGATCGGCTCGATCGGCTTCACCGAGACCGACGACCACGGCAGCGCCGACGTGCTCGGCCGCGTCTACGAGTACTTCCTCGGTCAGTTCGCCGGCAAGGACACCGGCAAGGACGCCGGCGCGTTTGAGGGGGACCCGGTAGCTGGTCCAGTTGCTATGCGGCTTGGGGTTGGTTGCTGGTCCACTCGGCCGCGAAGGCGGCGGGGGTGAGCCCGTCGTGGGCGGAGTGGGGGCGGTTCTGGTTG
>JBKEAH010000193.1:0-1772 GCA_047972065.1 Desertimonas sp. | reverse complement strand
GCGGCCGTGGGGTGCGGATGCTGGCCACGGCCGTGGGGTATGGGGGCGCCGGGAGCGGCGCCCCGCGTGTCCGGGAAGGTCAGAAGCGGTAGTTGAAGCGGGCGGTGACGGCGTGGTCGGCATCGACGCCGGACTGCTTGCTGAGCGCGTAGTCGGCGCTGAGCGAGAGCTTCTCGCCCATGTCGAGGACCGAGCCGAGCCGGAGGCCGAAGGTCTCGTAGCCCTCGCGCTCGATGGTCTCGCTCTGGTTGAGCCCGCCAAGCGCCTTCTCGCTGACCTGGACCTCGTAATCGTCGAGCCGCAGGGAGCGGGTGTAGCTGAGCCCGCCGGTCAGCGTCAGGCCGAGCTCGCGGCCCAGGGCGAACCGGTCGCCGGTGACGTTGAGGCCGAGGCTGCCCACCGTGTCGTTCACCTCCGCCCCCGAATAGGTCAGGTCGGAGACATAGGGATTGCTGATCGTGTAGCCGTCGATCTTCTGCCGGGTATGGGTGATGTTGACCCAGGGCTGCAGCCACGAGCCGCCGAGCCGGAACGCCTTGCTGGCGGTCTGCGACAGGGTGACGGTGCGGCCGTCATGGCTGGCCTTGTTGCGCTCGCCGACCAGGCTGTCGAAGCTGCTGTGGCTGTAGCTGTTGTTGGCGAAGCTCACCGTGCTGCGCAGGTCGAGCCCGGCCACGCTGGTGTCGAGATAGAGGCTGACAGCGTCGCTCTGGCTGTCGAGCCGGGTCGTGGTCGCCCCGTTGGCATAGCCCTGGTCGGCGCCGTAGCTGGACATCACCACGCCGAGATTGGTGCCGTTGGCCATGGTGTAGTTCATGCCCAGCCCGGTGTCGGGACGCCGGCTCTGGGTCAGCTGCACGAACCCGGCCCGGGTCGGATCGCTCGTGTCCATCTCCCAGCTGTCGAAGGCGGCGCTGTCGCGATCGCCGACGAAGAACGAGGTGAAGCCCTGCCGCTGCCCCGGCCCCCGGGCGTTCAGCGCCAGCGCCAGACCTTCCGAGATGTCGCTCTGCAGCTGCTCGGTGGCGGCGCTGCCGGCAGCCAGCGTGTTCGACCAGTCCCAGCCGCGGGTCAGATAGTGGTTGTAGACCTGGGCGATGATCTCCTGGCCCCGCGCGCCGAAATGGCTGTTGTCGAAATACAGCGCCGTGCTGTCCGAAGCCGCCGCATCCGCCGTCGTCACATTGTCGAAACCGTAGCGCGCCGGGTCCGCCACGATCCGCTCGAACACCGTGAACATGTCGACCGCGACCACGTTGTCGCGATAATTCACCATGTTCGCCAGACGCCGGTTGAGCTGCTCGGTGCGCGAGGTGCCGAACGAGGTCTCGGAGGCCAGCTCCTTCGGCACGCTGCCCCAGTCATGCACCAGGGTGACGAAGAGCCGCCGCCCGTTCTTGGTGGCGCCGGCCTGGCGCAGCTCGTCGACCTGGCCGACATAGTCCTGCACCGACTTCCAGACCTTGTTGTCCGAGATGACGTCGTTGTAGCCCATGTAGACGATGGTCAGGTCATTGCTCCTGAGCACATGCGCCTCGGACTTCCACTGGTCGACCTGCGACTTGAACGTGTTGTCGCGCTCGTTGAAGTTCTTGTCGACGCCATCGCCGGCGACCCGGTCGCCATCGAGACCGTTATCCGTCTCCGGCCTGTAATAGGGGTTGGTGTCGGCGGCCGAGGCCTTGCCCTTGGCGTAGGAGAACACATCCCCGGCGCTGCCGCCGGCGGCGCGGACCAGCCGCTCGGACCAGAGATCATCGGGATCGAGGCAG
>JBKEAH010000141.1:0-11667 GCA_047972065.1 Desertimonas sp. | reverse complement strand
GGTTGACGATCGGGACCTACGGCTATTCGATCGTCTCCGGCCAACCGATCCCGCGTGAGCGGCTCGAGGCCATCCCGTGGGCCACCGTGCTCGTCCAGGAGAAGGTCGGGGGGATCGGCCGGCGCTGATGGTGCGGGACATGCGGGCGCCGCTGGCGATCGCCGCCGTCGTCCTGCTGCTCGACCAGCTCACCAAGCACTGGGCGGTCAACGCCCTCGCCGACGGTCACGTCATCGACGTGGTCGGTTCGCTGCGGTTCAACCTCGCCTTCAACCGGGGCATGGCGTTCTCGCGTGGCACCGGCCTCGGGCCGGTGATCGGGATCGTCGCGCTGATCGTGGTCGTGGTGCTGTTGGTCTCGATCGGGCGCGCCACCAGCCGCTGGTATCCGTTGGCCGTCGGGCTGATCATCGGTGGGGCGCTGGGCAACATCACCGATCGGCTGCTGCGCGGTGAGGGCTGGTTGCGCGGGGGCGTGGTCGACTTCATCGACGTGCAGTGGTGGCCGATCTTCAACGTCGCCGACGTCGGTGTCACCGTCGGCGGCGCGCTGTTGCTGCTGACCAGTCTGCGCGAACCTTCCCGCGAGGCCTCGGCGCCTTCCGGTGACGTTGCGACCGGTGACGTTGCGACCGGCGACGGTGTGACCGATGGCGGTGTGACGAGCACGGTTGCCGACGACCATGAGTGAGCCCGCGTCGCCGATCCGTGAGGAGGTTCCGATGGCGCTGGCGGGGGAACGGCTGGACCGGGTCGTCGCCCTGCTCGCCGACATCAGTCGATCGGCGGCCTCCGCGGTCATCGACGCCGGCGGGGCCGCCGTCGATGGCGTGGTGGCCACCTCCGGCAAGACGCGGTTGCTGGACGGTCAGGTGGTGGAGGTCGACCTGGCCACCATCCCCGCCGTCGCCGCCCCGCTGCCGGACCCGACGGTCGACTTCGGCGTCGTCCATGCCGACGCCGCCGTCGTGGTGGTCGACAAGCCGCCGCGGCTGGTGGTGCATCCCGGCGCCGGGACCCCCGACGGCACCCTGGTCAACGGGCTGTTGGCCCGGTACCCGGAGTTGGCAGCGGTCGGCGAGGAACAGCGTCCGGGCATCGTGCACCGGCTCGACGCCGGCAGCTCGGGGCTGCTGGTCGTCGCCCGCACCGAGGAGGCCCGCCGGGCGCTGATCGCGCAGTTCGCCGACCATTCGGCCGGGCGTCGCTACGACGCCGTCGTGTGGCGACACCCCGAGGCCGCCCACGGCATCGTCGACGCGCCGATCGGGCGGGATCCGTCGGACCCGCTGAAGATGGCGGTGGTCACCGATGGCCGACCGGCGCGCACCGAGTACCGCCTGATCGAGCGGTACGACGCGCCGGCCGAGCTGGCGCGGCTGTCGTGCACGCTGGAGACCGGGCGGACCCATCAGATCCGCGTGCACCTCGCCGCCGTCGGGCATCCGCTGGTGGGCGACCCGGTGTACGGAGATCGTCGTCCGAACCTCGGGCTCGACCGCCCGTTCCTCCACGCCGCCGAGCTGTCGTTCGCCCATCCCACCACGGGCGCCCGGGTGAGCTTCCACAGCCCGCTTCCCCCCGACCTCGACGCCTTCCTCACCACCACCCACCCCATCGAGGGTTGAACCGCAGACGAGGGCCGACCGCACCACCGTGGTGCGTTGACCCCTCGATGGCATCAGCGCTCGGCGGCGGCCGCCTCCGGCCATGGTGCCGCCCCCTGCGCCATCCGGGCGACCGAGGCCAGCGTGTAGCCGTCGAGGTGTCGGCGCATGTAGTCGCCGGCCACGTTCCACACCGAGATCAACACGCATTGCCCTTCGTGGTCGCAGGCGCCGTCCTGGTGGGGCTGACCGAAGTCCCCGAGCGTGATCGGGCCATCGACGGCGGCGACGATCTCCGACAGGCGGATGTCCTCGGCATCGCGCGCCAACACGTATCCGCCGCCGACGCCACGCTTGGAGCGCACCAGACCGGCGCCCTTGAGGGCGAGCAGGATCTGCTCCAGATACGGCTGTGGGAGCCCCGTCCGCTCGGCGATGTCTCGCACCGACGTCGGCCCCGACTCGTCGCCGTGGAGCGCCAGCGACAGCAGGGCGCGACACGCATAGTCACCACGGGTCGAGACACGCACGACCCCATGGTACGGGCGTAGCCTGATCGGCCGTGTCAGCGCGCCGCCACGTTGCCCTTGCCGTCAGCACCGACTCGTCGTGCCGTGGGGTTTGAGCGAAGGGCCGAGAAGATGATGGACTCGGCGCCCGTGATCAGTGCCGACCCGATCATCCCGGACTATGCCGGTGCCAACGTGCGCGGCATCGTGCCGGCGTTGCTGGGGCCCGGCGACTGGTCGAACAACCTGCCCGAGTGGATGCCCGCCCCGATCGCCGAGGCCCAGCAGGTGTGCGTGTTGGTGCTCGACGGGCTCGGTTGGGATCAGCTCCAGGCGCTCCGGGACCTGGCGCCGACGTTGGCCGGTCTGGCCGGGAGCCCGATCACAACGGTCGCCCCGACGACGACGGCCACGGCGCTCAGCTCGATCGCCACGGGCCTGACACCGGGCGAACACGGCCTCGTCGGCTATCGCATCCTGCTCGGTGGTGAGGTGCTCAACGTGCTGCGTTGGGTCAGCGCGAGCGGCGACCGACGCCGCGCCCACCCGCCGCGTGATGTTCAACCGTTCCCGGCGTTCCTCGGCCATCACGTGCCGGTGGTGTCACCGGCCGAGCTGGAATCCAGCGCGTTCACCGAGGCGCACCTCCGCGGCTCGAAGCCGGCCGGATGGCGGGCCGCGTCGGCGATCCCGGTGGAGGTCGGCGAGCAGCTGCGCGCCGGCGAGAAGGTCGTCTACGCCTACTACGGCGGGATCGACAAGACCGCCCACGAACGCGGTTTCGGTCCGTACTACGACGCCGAGCTGGTGTTCGCCGACCGCCTCGTGGCCGATGTGATCGCCGCCTTGCCCTCCGGCGCCGGGCTTGTCGTGACCGCCGATCACGGGCAGGTTCAGGTCGGCGGGCGCATCGTGTACCCCGCCGCCGAGCTGCTGTCGATGGTCGCCGAGCAGTCCGGCGAGGGCCGGTTTCGTTGGTGGCACGCGGCCCCGGGTGCGACCGCCGATCTGCTGGCGGCCGCCACCGAGGCGTATGCGGAGTTCGCCTGGGTGGTGTCGCGGCAGCAGATGCTCGACGAGCACTGGTTCGGTCCGACGGTGGCGCCACCGGTCGCCGCCCGGCTCGGTGATGTCGCGCTTGTCGCCCGTGAGCCGGTGAGCTTCCACGACCCCGACGACTCCGGCCCCTTCGAGCTGATCTGCCGGCACGGTTCGCTGACCGGCGCCGAGGTGATGGTGCCGTTGCTCGGCGCCGTCGCATGAGCGTGTGTCCGGTGGGGTAGGAAGGGGCCCATGACCGACGCATCCATCCCCACGCCCGACGACTCTTCGGCCACCGGTGGTGCCCCCGCGGCGGGGAGCGAGCGTGGCCAGCTGGTGACGTCGGACGAGCAGGCGGCGGTGCCGCAGGACTCGGTGACCCAGCCGGCCAAGGTGATGCGCATCGGGTCGATGGTCAAGTCACTGCTCGAAGAGGTGCGCTCGGCCCCGCTGGACGAGGCGAGCCGGGAGCGGTTGGCAGAGATCTTCGAGCGCTCGGTGGTCGAGCTGGCCGAGGCGTTGTCGCCCGATCTCCAGGAGGAGCTACGGATGCTGGCGTTGCCGTTCCGCGACGATGAGATCCCCAGCGAAAGCGAGATCCGGGTGGCCAAGGCCCAGCTCGTCGGTTGGCTGGAGGGCTTGTTCCACGGGATCCAGGCCACGTTGATGGCCCAACAGGTGGCGGCGCGTCAGCAGCTCGAGCAGATCCGTCAGCTCCCGCAGGGCGTGCAACCAGGTCAGATGCCCGGGATGCCGGGAGTTCCGCAGCAAGCGGGTGTGCCGACCGGCGAGCGTCCCGGCACCTACCTGTAGCTCGGCGCTGAGCTCAATGCCGCGGGGTGGCCGGCCCCGAATCGCTTGATCAGAAGTCGGAGATGGTCGTGGTCGAGCCGATCGGCGGGTCGACGTGTCAGTTTCTGTACCACCCGTCCGGTACGGGTTCTGACACGTCCGCGGGCCCGCGCACGTTGAAGCGGTCGACGACGCGGCCGCCGTCGAGCACGAGGGCGCGCTCGCAGAGCAGCGGGAGGGGCGCCAGGTCATGGGTCACGAAGACCAGCGCCATGTTGCGCTCCCGACAGAGCCGGGCGATCAGCTCGACCACCGATCGGCGCAGACCGGCGTCGAGGCTCGAGACCGGCTCATCGCACAGCAACACGTCGGGTTCGACCGACAGCGCGCGGGCGATGGCGACGCGCTGGCGCTGCCCGCCCGAGAGCTGGTCGGGTCGCCGCCGGGTGAGACCCGGGTCGAGCCCGACGGCGGTGAGCAGCTCCTCGACTCGATCATCGACGGGGACCGGGCAGCGCTCGGGGAACGAGCGGATCGGAGCGGACACGATCGTGCCCACGTCGTGACGGGGATCGAAGGCGGCGAGCGGGTTCTGGAAGACCATCTGCACCCGCCAGCGTCGGGCCCGGAGCCGAC
Organism: Desertimonas sp.; assembly: GCA_047972065.1. Taxonomy (GTDB): domain Bacteria; phylum Actinomycetota; class Acidimicrobiia; order Acidimicrobiales; family Ilumatobacteraceae; genus JALZMG01. The sequence goes on along the minus strand of JBKEAH010000141.1, from coordinate 7,082 downwards.
GGCGCCCGAGCGCGGTGACGTCGTGCCCGTTCCAGGCGACGACGCCGGAGTCGGCTGCTTCGACCGCCGCCAGGAGCCGGAGCAGGGTCGTCTTGCCCGACCCACTCCGCCCCACGAGCGCGAGCCGCTCGCCGGCGTGGACCGCCACGTCGACACCGCCGAGCGCGTCGACGCGTCGACCATGCTTGGCCGCGAATCGTCGGGTGACACGACGTGCTTCCAGAACCGGGTCGCCCTCGGTCCCCGGGCGTTCTGCGCCCGTGTCGTCCCGGAGCTCGTCGATGGTGACATCGGGCAACCGGGAGTCCATCAACGCCCGTGTCGTCGGATGCGCACGTGCCGATGACACACGGCAGACCTCACCGTGTTCGACGATCCGTCCGTCGCCCATCACGGCGATGTCGTCGCCCCATCGCTGCGCCCGGCCGAGGTCGTGGGTGACGAACACGACTGCCATCGCTCCTGATCGAGTCAACTCGCCCAGCCGATCCAGGACCTCGGCTGCGGTCTCGCCGTCGAGCGCGGTCGTCACCTCGTCGGCGATCAGCAGCTTCGGCGAGGTGACGATGGCCAGCGCCAGGCCCGCGCGCTGCACCTGGCCGCCCGACAGCTCGAAGGCATACGCGCCCTCGTGTGTTCGGTCGAGACCGGCGGCATCGAGCGCGCTGGGGATCGCCGTGGCCGCGTCGATGGCCGCGGCGCGGCACGACTCGCGCAGATGCCACCCGATCGTCCGAGTGGGGTTGAACGACGCCGCCGCCTCCTGGAACGCCATCGTCACCAAGCCGGCGGGCCGGCGAGCGCGGACGTCGATCCCAGCCACGTCGATCTCACCCCGCAGACGGGCCGTACGCGGCAGTGCCCCGGCAACGGCCCGGGCCAACATCGTCTTGCCGCTACCGCTCGAGCCGACCAGGGCGAGTCGACGACCGATGCCGACCTCGAGCGTGGCACCGCGCACCGCCTCGACCGTCGACCGGCCCAGGGCGATGTCGACGTGGACGCCGCGTGCCGACAGCGCGGGGGAGGTCACGCCGCTCCCCCCCGGCGATCACGGGCGGCGAGCAGGCCCGTGCATCCGATGGCGACGGCGATCGCGGTGGCAGGAGCAGCCAGCGACCACCAGTTGCCGATCACGATCTCGCGCTGAGCGTCGACGAGGATGTTCCCCCAGCTCGGCGTCGTGACCGGGACGCCCAGTCCGAGCCAGCTGAGCGTGGTCTCGGCAATGATCGCCTCGGCGCACACCGCCGACATGATCGCCAGCACCGCCGGGGCGGCGTTGGGGAGCAGATGACCCAGCAGCACCTTCGACCGGCTGGCCCCGCCGATCACCGCGGCCTCGACGAAGAGCCGTTCGCGCAGCGACAGCACCTGGGCTCGGACCACGCGGGCCAGGGGCATCCAGCTGAAGGCGGTCAGGACGAGCACCGTGCTCCACACGCCCGGCGACAGCACAGCTCGCAGCGCCAGGACGAGCACCAGGAACGGCACGGTGGTCAGCGCATCGATCAGCCGAACGACGAGCCAGTCGAGCCGGCGTGGCCCGGCCGCCGCGGCCACACCGATCAGGGAGCCGATCACCAGCGCGCCCAGCGAGACGGCCAGACCGACCAGCAGCGATGCCCGGCCACCGACCAGGACACGAGCCAGGAGGTCGCGACCGAGCGAGTCCGTTCCGAGGAGGTGCCCGTCGGTGCCCGGGGGAGCGTTGGGCGGCCCGGCCGCCGTCCGCAGCGGATCGGCATCGATCACCCACGGTCCGACGACCACCATCACGGCCAGCGCGACCAGGCCGATCGTGCCGATCAGCAATGATGGCCGGACGCGGATGGCACGAACGGTTCGGGTGTTCACGGGCGTTGCTGAGCGAGACGCACTCGCGGGTCGATGATGCCGAGTAGCACGTCGGCGGCCAGGTTGCCGATCACCACGACGAGCCCCGAGATCACCGTGACCGCCAGGATCACCGTGACATCCTGGTTCTGGGCGGCTTCGACGGCCATCCGGCCCAGCCCGGGCCAGCCGAACACCACCTCGACGGCATAGCCGCCGCCGATCAGGTAGGCCATCGACGATCCGACCTGAGCGATCAGCGGGATCGTCGAGGTGCGCACGACATGGCCGGAGATGATTCGCCGCCGACCGATCGACCGGCTCCGGGCGTTGTGCACGAACTCGGCATCCATCTGATCCCGGACGCCGGACGCGATCAGCCGGGTGTACACCCCGAGATTGGTTCCGATGCCGAGGGTGAGCGCGGGCAAGATCAGGTGTCGAAGCGTCGAGCCGACGGTGCGGGGCTCGCCGGGCGCCGAGATGCCGCCGGCGGGGAGCCAGTCGATCGCGACGGCAAACCACCACAGGCCACCGAGCGCGACCACGAATGCCGGCACGACGAAGGAGATGCCGGTGGCAGCCATGATGGCGCCTCGGATCGCACGGGCCGGGCCACGCTCGGGCAGGAGGCCGGCCACCGAACCGAGCAGCAGCCCGCCGACGATGCTGACGATCAGCCCCGACCCGGTGAGCAGGAGCGTCGGTCCGAGGGCATCGACGACCCGTTCGGTGACGGGGGATCCGTCGATCATCGAACGGCCGAAGTCACCTTGGACGACGTTGCCGAGCCATCGCACGAACCGAACGGGGAGGGCGTCGTCGAGCCCGAGCTCCTCGCGCAGCCCCTCGACCTGCGAGAGGTCGGGTGGTCCGCTGGTGCGGCGGGTGGCGATCCGCAGCGCCGGATCGCCTGGCGAGAGATCGAGCAGCCAGAACGTCAGCGCGCAGACGCCGAGCAACATCGGCACGAGCGTCGCGACGCGACCAAGCAGATAGCGGGTCACCGGATCACGAGGTGGTCCACTCCTCCACGTTCCACCACAGGAAGCGGACGAACTGATACTCGACCAGGCCCGGGTCCCAGTTCGCCAGCGAATCGGAGATGGCGATGTGCACCGGTGAGGTGTAGAGCAGGATGTAGGGCGGGTCCGCCGCCGCCGCGTCCTGGAACTCGGCGTAGCGCTCGGCTCGGACGTCGACGTCGGCGTCGATCTGGGCCGCCTCGAGCGCGGCGTCGACGTCGGGGTCGCTGTAGCCGAAGGCGTTGTAGCCGCCGTTGGCGAGCGTGGCGTTGGAATGGAAGAGCATGTAGATCGAGTCGGGATCGGTCGGTGACCCGAAGCTGTAGGTGAACAGCTGGAACGCGTCAGGGGCGGCAGACAGCTGGCCGAAGATCTCGCTGTAATCGCCGGTGATCAGCTCGATGTCGATGCCCTGGTCGCGCAACGAGGAGGCGACGACCTCGGCCATCTCGGGCGCGAACCCGTCGTGCAGGGTGAGCGAGACCGGGTTGCCGTCGACCGACCAGTTGCCGTCGTCCTCCTTGACCCAGCCGGCCTCCTCGAGCAGCGCCGCGCCGGCGTCGGCGTCGGTCGCCAGCGCTGCGCCGGCGTCGGTCTCGACGCTGGTGTTGACCAGCGGCGACAGTGCCGGCTCACCGAGCCCGCCGTCGAGCAGGTCGATCAGGGTCTGGCGATCGACGAGGTTGTTGAGGGCGATCCGCACGCGTGGGTCGGCCAGTAGCGGATCGTCGACGTTGAGCGCGATGGCATAGACGTTGGTGGACGGGACCGTGTTGACCGAGTACCCATCCAAGCCCTCGACCATCGCGAGCTGGGCTCCGGTGACCTCGGCGAGGTCGATCTCTCCGGCGGCGAGCCGTGCCGCGGCGATGTCGTAGTCGGCGACGTCCACGAGCACGATCTCGTCGATGGCCGGCGTTGCCTTGTAGTAGTCGGGGTTGGCGTCGAGGAGCAGCTGCTCGCCGGGGCGGTACTCGCGCCAGACGTAGGGCCCGGTGCCCACCGGCGCGGCCGCGTAGTCGGTCTCACCGGGTGGCGTGCCCGACTCGAGCTCGGGTCCGAGCAGGTGCTCGGGGTGGATGGCGAGCGAGAGGCTCTGGAGGATGGGGGCGAACGGGCGCGCGAGCTCGACCACGACGGTGTCGTCGTCGGGCGCGGCGACCGACGACACCGCCGCGAGGTCCGCCGCCGTCCGGGCCTGGTTGGCCGGGTCCATGGCGGCGTCGAGGGTGAAGACCACGTCGGCCGAGGTGAAGGGCTCGCCATCGTGCCAGGTGACCCCGTCGCGGAGGTCGAACGTGTAGACCAGCCCGTCGTCGGAGACCTCGTAGGACTCGGCCAGATCGGGCACCGGGAGATACCCCTGGGTCGGGTCGAGCTCGATGAGGCCGTCGAACACGAGTTGTTTGATCACCGAGCTATAGGCGGACGGGGTGTTGAAGCCTGTGATCCCCGACGTCACGAAGTCGTCAAGGAACTGTGCGCCGGCGACCAGGCGCGTCGGGCCGTCCTCGGCGGCCGCCGTGACGGCCGGCTCGCCGCCGGCGAAGCCGGGGATCGCCAGCGCGGCGACGACGGAGAGAACGCGAGTGGCGCGACGGTGCATCGGAAGAACCTCGTTCGGGGGAAGACGAAGGGAGTTAGGGACTCCTACTGGCGTTCTATCAGAACGAGAGGCATTCTTGTTTTTTCGGTTTCGATCCGGGTGACGCAGCGGCCGTCGGGCGGCTATCGTCACTCGAATCACACGGGCGTCATTTGGCGGTCGGCCGGCCACCGGAGGTGGTGGGCGCGTGATGGCGATACGGTCCGGACGTCGGTGGTTGGGAGCCGCAGGGTCCGGGAGGCATCGCCGTCCCCGGACGGCAGGTCCAGCAGGTACGAAACAGCGAAGGAAGCCGTGGACTCGTTCACGCATCTCCACGTCCACACCGAGTTCTCGATGCTCGACGGGGCGGCGCGCGTCGACGAGTTGGTGGCCAAGGCGCTCGCCGACGGCCAGCCGGCGATCGGCATCACCGATCACGGCAACATGTACGGGACCCTCGAGTTCTACAAGGAGGCCCGCAAGCAGGGGATCAAGCCGATCATCGGCACCGAGGCGTACATGGCCTACGAGCACCGCAGCGAGCGGCCCACCCGTCGCGGTCGGGTCGACGACTCGGGTGGGGACACCGAGGGTGGCCGCAAGCTCTACTACCACCTGACCCTGCTGGCCGAGAACGAGGTCGGCTACCGCAACCTGATCCAGCTGTCGAGCAAGGCGTTCCTCGAGGGCTACTACTACAAGCCGCGGCTGGACTGGGAGCTGCTCGAACAGCACCACGAGGGTCTGATCGCGACCACCGGATGCCTCGGCGGCCAGGTGCTCCAGTCGATGCTCAACGGCGACGACCAGGGGGCGTTCGACAAGGCCGGACGCCTCCAGGAGATCTTCGGGCGCGACCACCTCTTCGTCGAGCTCCAGGACCACGGCCTCGCCGCCCAGGCCGAGACCAACCCCAAGCTGATCGACCTCGCCCGGCGGATCCAGGCGCCGCTGCTGGCCACCAACGACAGCCACTACACCCATCAACACGACCACGAGGCCCACGGCGCCCTGCTGTGCGTCCAGACCGGCGCCCTGCTGTCGGACCCCAAGCGCTTCAAGTTCGAGGGCGAAGAGCACTACCTCAAGACGGCCGCCGAGATGCGCCACCTGTTCCGCGAGGTACCCGAGGCCTGCGACAACACGCTGTGGGTGGCCGAGCGCGCCGAGCTGGAGATCACCTTCGGCGAGGCGCTGCTGCCCAACTTCCCGCTCCCCGACGAGTTCACCGACGACCGCTCCTATCTCGAACACCTCACCTGGGAGGGCGCCCGGCAGCGCTGGGGCGACGAGCTCCCCGAAGACACCAAGAAGCGGATCCAGTACGAGCTCGACGTGATCGCCTCGATGGGGTTCAGCTCCTACTTCCTGATCGTGTGGGACCTCATCGCCCACGCCCGCAGCCGGGGGATCCGCGTCGGGCCCGGTCGCGGCTCGGCGGCGGGCTGTGCGGTCGCCTACTGCCTGAAGATCACCGATCTCGATCCGATCCGCTACGACCTGCTCTTCGAGCGCTTCCTCAACCCCAGCCGGGTGTCGATGCCCGACATCGACATGGACTTCGACTCCCGTTACCGGGACGAGATGATCCGCTACGCCGCCGAGCGCTACGGCCGCGACCACGTCGCCCAGATCATCACCTTCGGCACCATCAAGGCCCGCAACGCCGTGCGTGACGCCTCGCGGGTGCTCGGCTACCCGTACGTCGTCGGCGACAAGATCGCCAAGGCGATGCCGCCGCTGGTGATGGGGCGTGACACCCCGCTCAAGTACTGCTTCGAGCCCAGCGAGAAGCACGCCGACGGCTACAAGGCCGCCGCCGAGCTGCGCGCGATGTACGACACCGACCCCGACGTCAAGAAGGTGGTCGACGTCGCCCGCGGTCTCGAGGGCATGAAGCGCTCCGACGGCATCCACGCCGCCGCGGTGGTGATCACCAAGGACCCCGTCACCGACTATCTGCCGATCCAGCGCAAGCCCGAGTCGGGCCAGGACCCCGACGACGCCCCGATCGTCACCCAATACGAGATGCACGGCGTCGAGGAGCTCGGTCTCCTCAAGATGGACTTCCTCGGCCTGCGCAACCTCGACGTCATCACCGACACCCAGGACATGATCCGAGCCGGCGGCGAACCGGACTTCGACATCGACGACGCACCGTTGGACGACGACGCCACGCTCGACCTGCTCCGCCGGGGTTCGGGGATCGGCGTCTTCCAGCTTGAAGGCGGGCCGATGCGCGCCCTGATGCGCTCGCTGGCGCCGACCAGCTTCGACGACGTCGCCGCCCTCGTCGCCCTGTATCGGCCGGGTCCGATGGCGGCGAACATGCACAACGACTACGCCGACCGCAAGAACGGTCGCAAGCCGATCGAGTACCTGCACCCGGATCTCGAAGAGGTGCTCGGGGACACCTACGGCCTGATGATCTATCAGGAGTCGATGATGCGGGTCGCCCAGAAGGTCGCGGGCTACTCGCTGGCGGACGCCGACAACCTTCGGAAGGCCACCGGGAAGAAGATTCGCGAGCTGATCGCCAAGGAGCGCGAGAAGTTCGTCGACGGCTGCGAGGCCACCGGCTACGGCCGTGAGGTCGGCACCGCGCTGTTCGACATCATCGAGCCCTTCGCCGA
>JBKEAH010000021.1:0-46126 GCA_047972065.1 Desertimonas sp. | reverse complement strand
CTCGACGTCGAGCACGACACCGGTGGCGGCATCGGTCCACACCGTCACGGCCTGGCGCAGCGACCGGGTGATGGTGATGTCGCCGGGGTCGGTCTCGGCGTTGACGCCGAGGGGAAGTCGGCCGCCGTTGAGCTCGGCCACATCGGCCAGCGATGCGGTGGTCGTGCCCTCCTCGACGGCGGTGTCGATCGGCTCGCTGGACACGAACGCCGTCGCCGTGCGCCCGGCGCGCTCGTCGGTGCCGCGCCGCGCGAGCGTCACCGTCTGCGGCGTGTCGGCGGCGTCGAGCCCGTCACCCGACAAGGTCGCGGTGGCGGTGTCAGCATTGGCATCGATCGACACGTCGAACATCCCGGCCGATGTCGCCACCGCCACCGGCGTGGTCGGATCGGGCCGGTCGGGACGGACCGCCACGACCACCAGCGCGACGACGGCGGCCGTCGAAGCGATCACGGCGCCGCCCGCCATGACGGTGCGGCGGGGGAACGGCCGACCGGCCGGCCACAGCACGAACGTGAGCACGGGAGCGAGGTAGAGCAACCACGCCGTCACCTCGACGACCGTCGGCTCGGGTTGCAACCCGAGCAACCCCGTCAGCAGCGACGACTGGACCGAGCCTCGCTCCACCAACCACGTCAGGTCGAACGCCCGTTGCTGGCCGAAGGTCACCCATCCGGCTTCATGGGCGCTGTGCAGCGCCGAGGCGATCAGGCCGGCAGCGACGAACACCAACACGACGCCGGTGACGCGGAAGAACCGGGCCAGGTTGATCCGCAGTCCACCCTGGTAGATCCCCCATCCGATGGCGCAGGCGACCACGATGCCGATCAGCGCACCCGATGCCGCCGTCGTCGGGTCGGCGCTCTCGTTGAACGCAGCGACCAGGAACACCGCCGTCTCGAACCCCTCGCGCACCACGGCAAGGAAGGCCATCGCGACCAACGCCCAGCCTGACCCGGCGGCCAGGGCGGCGTCGGCGGCACCCTCGAGCTCCACCTTCATGTGGCGGGCGTGGCGCCGCATCCACACGATCATGTAGGTCACCATGCCCACCGCGACCAGGGCGATGACGGTCTCGAGCCCTTCCTGCTGTCGATAGGGCAGGTTCTCCGACGCCATCTTGAGCCCGATGCCGACGCCAAGACACAGCACGACCGCTGCCGTGACACCCACCCAGACCCACTTCAGGAGGTCGAGACGCCCGTTCGAGCGGAGGAACGCCGCGACGATGCCGACGATCAGCGCCGCCTCGAGCCCTTCCCGCAAGCCGATGACGAAGGTCGGCAACATCGGCGCGCACGTTAGTAGGTATCCCTAACGGATACTCACACCGCTTCCTAGCATCACGGCCGCCGGTGGACGCACGACGACACGTCGGTCGCCATGGTCGACGCCGCTAGCCTGCGTCCTCGCCCGACTACGCCCTCGTAGCTCAGGGGATAGAGCATCGGCCTCCGGAGCCGTGTGCGCAGGTTCGAATCCTGCCGAGGGCACCCCGTGTCGCGACCGTGGTCGCGCCACCACGGCGGGCGCCGCCGACCTCACACCGACCGATCGACGCGCCGCCGCTCGGGCCCGGGTGGCGCCACCGGATGGCGGGCGAGGATCGAGTTCGCCGTCGGCGCATCGTCGGTGTTCGACCGCCCCAGTCGTCGCTCGGCAAAGTCGACGACGGCGAGACAGGTGGCGACGAGGTCGGTGTTGCCGTGATGGGCCAGCCACTGACGAAAGACCGCGTTGTTGCCCGACACAAGCAGCGCGGCGAGCATCCGGCCATGGAGGTCGTCGTCGGCATCGAGCCCGACCTCGGCGGCGAACCCGGCCGCCAGGACATCCTCGTAGTCCTGCCAGATCTGGGTGTCGAGTCGAGACAGGACCGCGACCGAGTCGATGCGGTGCTGATCCTCCGCCCACTCGTCGAAGGCACGCTCACGGGCCGCCGAGCGCTCGACGAACGATCGCCACCGCGTGAGCATCGGTTCGGCGCTGGTCGAGGTGGCGTAGGTGTCACGAAACAGCTCGAACCACTCGATGCGATGGGCGAGCGCGAGGCGCTCCTTGCTCCCCCAGTAACGAAGCACGGTGCTCACCGACATCTCGGCCGCGTCGGCGACCTCTTCGAGCGACGTCTGGTCGTAACCCCGCCGGGCGATGAGGTCCCGGGCGGCGCTCGCCGCCGCGGCGCGGGCGCGCGCCGCCTTGCGCTCACGGAGTCCTGAACGTAGAGGAGGTTTGGGTCCGTCGCCGCTCACGTACTCACCGTAGTGGGGAGGTCGGCGGGAAATCTGACGGTCAGTGGAGGAAGACGATCACTCTGTTTCGACAACGACTTTGCTTTTCCAACGGTTCGCGTTTATGTTGGCGGCGAAACCGAGTGACCTCCGGGGGGAACGATGGACATCGGAATCGGCATCAGCGAATGGTCGGCCGCACGCGATCTCAGCGAGATCTTCGAAGCGGCCTGCGAGCAAGGCCTCGAGCGCAACCTGGCCGAACTGGCGACGTTCGGATTCACGACCATCCCCGACGCGCTCCCCCGGCAACTCATCGATGAACGACTGGTGCCGGCGATCTGCGACGCCGTCACGACCAGCACCGGTGTCGCCCCGAACCTGGAGACCGGCGAGGGTCACGACGACATCAACTTCGCACCGTTCCTGTTGTACCGCGACCCCGCCTTCGAGCAGGCGCTGATGAACCGCCCCGTGCTCACGCTGATCCAATATCTGCTCGGCCGCAGTTGCGTGCTCAGCAGCCTCTCGTCCCACTTCAAGGGACCCGGGCAGAACCCCCTCGCCCTGCACTCGGACAACGGCAACGGAACGCCGTCACCGTTCCCGTCGTGGTCGATGGTCGCGAACTGCAACTACGCCCTGACCGACTACACCCGCGAGGGTGGGGCGCTGGCGATGGTTCCGGGCTCCCATCTGCTGTGTCGCCATCCGCTCGGCGACGAGCGCAACCTGATCGGCGACGTCAACCCCCAGGCCGTGCCCATCGAGGTCCCGGCGGGAACGGCCATCATCTGGCACGGCAACACCTGGCACGGCTCGTTCGCTCGGAGCATCCCGGGCGTGCGCATCAACCTGTCGATGTACTTCTGCCGGCAATTCGTCGCTCCGCAGGAGGACTACCGCGGCACCATCGGGCGCGAGCTGCTCGAACGGAACGACGATCAGTTCGCCACGTTGATGGGCCAGCACGTCTACCAGCCGTGGCGTCTCGAGGGCCCCGACTGGGACAAGCACGCCCGGGCCCGCGAGACGGCCTCGTCGCTGCACAGCTGACCCAGACCGATCACACATTCGTGCTCGCCGTCTTGAGCGGGCAACCCGGGCCTTGACCGGCTCGATCCTTGGGGAGGATGACCAATGCGTTCGAAACTCTGGGCAACCGCCGCGGCCGCCGTGCTGGCGACCTCGTTGTGCGGTGCCAACATCTCCGCACGCGAACCGGCGACGCCAGGCGTCGTCGAGAACGCCAACCCCGTCCAGCCGTCGGGCACGCTGCGATACAGCTTCTACATCCTGCCCACGTCGTACGACCCGCATCGCTCGACGAACTCCTACGACTTCATCGGCCTCGCACTCGTCTACGACCGGCTCATCCACCTGACACCCCAGGGCCAACCCGTACCAGGGTTGGCGACCGAGTGGACGTTCAGCGATGACGGGCTGTCGCTGGAGCTGACCATTCGGGCCGGCGTGACGTTCCATGACGGCGAGCCGTTGACCGCCGACGCCGTCAAGGCGAGCCTCGACCGGGCGTTGAGCCTCGAGGGCTCAACCGCCGCGCAATCGCTGTCGACCATCGAGTCCGTCGAGGTGGCCGGGCCCGACACCGTTGCGCTGACGTTGACTCAACCCAACGCCGGGCTGCCACTGCTCCTCGCCGACCGAGCCGGCATGATCATCTCACCCGCCGCGCTGGACAACGCCGACCTCGACACCGCCCCGGTCGGCACCGGAATGTTCGAGTTGTCCGAGCTCCGCCCGGCCGAGCTCGCCACCTACACGGCCTACGACGGGTACTGGGACCCCGACGCGGTCCGAGTCGAGCGGGTTGAGTACCGCCAGCACCCTGACCTGTCCACGGCACTCAACGCGATCCGCGCCGGCGAGCTCGACGTCGCCCCGATCGAACCGGCCAACATCGACCTGGCCGAGCAGGCTGGGCTGGAGATCGTGTCCGGACCGACGATCTCGCTCCAAGGCATCCAGGTGAACCGCTCGATCGAGCCCTTCGACGACGTCCGCGTGCGTCAGGCGATCCTCTTGGCGATCGACGAACAGGCGCTCATCGAGGGACTCTTCGATGGCCGTGGCACACCGGCCGGGCAGTTGTTCAACGAATCCTCGAACGCCTACAACCCCGAGGTTGGCTCGGACCCCTACCCCTACGACCCTGACCGGGCACGTGCCCTGCTCGATGAGGCCGGACTCGGCGACGGGTTCGAGATGGAGCTCATCGCATCGACCATCCCAGCCCATCAGTCGCTCGCGGCGGCCGTCCAGGCCCAACTCGCCGATGTCGGCATCACGGTCACCGTCCGCAGCCTGGCACCGGCCGACGTCAACGAGACCGCCTACGTCCGACAGGAACTGATCACCCAGCTCACGTTCCCAGCGACACTCGACCCGGGAACGCTGCTGCGTGACTACTTCGGCATCGACAGCTTCCGCAATCCGGGTCGCGCCTCGACCCCGGAGATCCTGGCGGCGATGGACGCCGCCGACCTGCCCGGCGAGGGTCACGACGCCGCCTTGCAAGCGGCGTCGGCGATCGCGGTCGAACAGGCGCTCGTGATGCCGTTGGTCTTCCCCGACGGCAACTATGCGGTGGCCCCGACCGTCGAGGACTTCCAGCACTGGACCACGGCCAAGCCCGAGTTCCGCGGCGTCGCCGTCGCCGGATCATGACGGCGCCGGCCGGCCATGTCTTCGCCAGCCCGGGTTGGCTCGAGGCACTTCGGACCATCTATCTGCAGACGGTCGCCGGCGCCGACCTCGACGGCGTCGAGTACTCGATGTGCGAGGTCTTCCACGACGTTCCACTCGATGTCCATCCGGACACGACGGTCGCATGGCACGTGCGCATCTCGAACGGCACGGTCCAGTGGAGCCTCGGAGAGATCGACGACGCCATGTTCAAGATCGTCGGCTCGTGGGCGGCGGTCGAACCGCTCGCCCGAGCGACGCCGCTGAGCGACCCGGCCGTCGCCGCCGAGCTCCAGGATCGACTCGCAGCCCGCATCGCCGACGGTTCGGTGCGAGTCGAAGGCTCGCAGGCCGCACGGCCACCGGCGACGGTGGGGGTTCACGACGCCATCGCCGCCCACACCGTCGCTCGCCCGACGCCGCACTGACGCCCGCCGCCGACGCACCGACCACATCAAGACCGGGCGACGACACCGCCTTCGGGCGTCGCCGCACCGCGCCGGACGACTCGTGACGATCATCCGACTCGCCCTACCCTCATGACGGGGTGCGGCCTGGGGGGCCGTGCGGGCAGCGATCCAGCTTCGACGCGAGGTGTCTGATGATGCGTGTTGTGACCCGACGAATCCGAACCAGGTCGCGGCGGTGGGCAATCCTGCCGCTGGCGATCGGACTGGCGGCGGCGCCGGCGCTCGCCGACGCCGCCGACACGACCGGGCGTGCCGTGAGCGGGCGCGGCGACACCGTCGCCTCCGCAGACGAGCCGACCTCGGGCGGCACGCTGCGGTACATGTACCCGATCGGCCCGAGCCGGTTCGATCCCCACAAGTCGAGCGTCGGCCAGGACATCCGCATCTACACCCTGGTGTACGACCGGCTCGTCCACTACGACGCCGTCGGTGACCTGATGCCCGGGCTGGCCACGGAGTGGTCGTTCTCCGACGACGGGCTCCAGATGACGCTCACGCTGCGCGACGGCGTGATCCTCCACGACGGGTCGACGCTCGACGGTGAGGTCGTCAAGGCCAACCTCGAACGCGGTCTCACGGTGGAGGGCTCGACGGTGGCCGGCGATCTCGCCGCCATCGAGTCGATCGACGTTCCCGACCCCCTCACCGTGGTGCTCAACCTCTCCGAGCCCAACGCCGCGCTCCCCGGCATCCTGTCGAGCCGGGCCGGGGTGATCGTGCCCGTCGGGTCGTTCGACGCCAACCTCGATCTCCAGCCGGTGGGCGCCGGCCCGTACCGCGTCACCGAGTACCGCGAGAACGACATCATCGTTTTCGAGCGGTTCACCGACTATTGGGATGACAACTACGGCGGGCCCGATCGCATCGAGTGGCGGATCGTGCTCGACGAGAACACCCGGCTCAACGCCCTGCGCTCGGGCGAGGTCGACGCCGCGCTGCTGACCGGACGTCTCGTCGTCGACGCCGAGAACGCCGGACTCAACGTCGAGGTCGTCCCGGCGCTCAGCTACCAGACGTTGTACCTCAACCGCGGTCGCTCCGAGTTCGACGACGTCCGGGTCCGCCAGGCAATCAGCCACGCCATCGACCGCGAGGCCTACGTCCAGTCGGTGCTCGACGGCGCCGGAGTGCCCACGATCCAGGACTTCCCGGCCGACTACTACGCCTACAACCCCGACTACCCGCTCGACTACTACGCCTTCGATCAGGACCGGGCCCGCGAGTTGCTCGCCGAGGCCGGGGTCCCCGACGGGTTCACGTTCGAGGTGCTGGTCCCCAGCTCGGCCGCCGGGCAGCTGTCGGCACAGGTCGTGCAGGGGATGTTGGCCGAGGTCGGCATCACGATGCAGACCAAGTTGATCGAGTCCGCCCAGGCCGGGGAGTTGATGTTCGGCAACCCGTCGAGCGACTCGCTGTTGGCCCAGTTCGGCGGCCGATCGGATCCGCAGATCACGATGGACCTGCAGTACTCACCGACCGGGTTCCTCAACGCCGCCAAGGACTCGACCGACCGCTACGTCGAGCTGAGCGACATCGCCCGGGCCACGCTCGACCCCGATGAGCGCGCCCTCGCCCTGCAGGCGATGGAAGGCGAGATCGTCGAGCAGGCGTTCACCATCCCGATCGCCCACGACGCCAACACCAACGCCTGGCGCGACGGGGTGTACGGCCTGACGCTGCTCGTCGGCGGCGAGATCGACTTCAGCCAGGTCGGCGTCGAAGCCGCCTGACACGTGGGTTCGGTTCGACGCGGTCAGCCGACGGTCGCCACGTAGCGACCCGTCGGCACCGCGTCGAGCGGCTCGCGTCCGTGGATCGCAGCGATCAACGCGAGTGGCTCGAACTCGAGCGCAACGGTGACCGGGTGCTGCGATCGCACCCGATCGAGACCGGCGATGTCGAGGCGCAGCGCGGCGAGCACCGCCGGCTGGTCAACGAAACGGACGTCCGCCCACGACGCGAAACGGCGGCCCTCTTCCGACCCCCATTGGGCCGGTTCGGTGGCGGCGGCGTACTCGACGAGCACCGCGTCCACGCCGTCGACGCCGAGGAGCCCGATCAACAGCTGGATGGTGAGTGGCAACGACGAGGCGACACGACCGTTGCGGCCGGCGGCGACCAGCTCTCGGAGCAGATCGATCCCCGGATCGTCGGCCAGCTCGACGCCGAGCGGGTCGCCGACCGACGCCGACCGTCCGATCGACAGCGTGGCCAGCGCGTGCTCCCACACCGCCGGATCGCGAAGTTGATCGGCCGATGGCGCCGGCGGTGCCGACCGGTCTGATGACGGCCGTGGCCGGGGGGTCGGGGTCCGCCGTGACCGCCCGACGCCGGTGGCGGCGACCAGCCGCTGCACGGTCTCCAGGTCGGGTCGCAGGACGTCTCGCCCATCCTGACGGACGAACTCCGGCAGGATCTCGTAGACGACGGCCCGCAACGCCGGCAGGCGGGGCAGGACATCGGCGGCCAGGGCGAGCAGATCGGGATGCAGACCACCGCTGTGGGCGTCGAGCCAGAACCCGTTGCGCTCGAGACCGCCGGCCAGGTGGACCTCCCACACCCGGTCGAGGGGCAGCTGATCGACATAGTCCCGGGCGTCCTGGCGACCGTTCCGCTGGTTGGCCCAGATGTTGTGGAGGTCGAGCAGGATCCCGCAGTCGGCGCGCTCGGCAACCGCGGCCACGAAGGACCCGTCGTCCATCTCATCGTCACGTCGGCGTAGATAGCTCACCGGCGTCTCGACACTGAACGGAACCGCGAGCGCCGACCGGAACCGGGCCACCGCCTCGACCGCCGCCTCCACCCCGGCCGGGGTTTGACGGGGCGGGAGGAAGAACGCGGTGCTGAAGGTCTCGGCGCCCGGCGCATCGCCCGATGGTCCGAGGCCGTGGGGCGCCTCGTTGAACGCCAGGTGCTCGCTGGCCAAGCGGGCGCCCACGAGGCGGGCGGTCGTCGCGAACAGCTCGACCATCGATGGTCGCGGCGGTCGCGAACCGCCGATCGGGGAGCTGACACCGTGCAGCAGGACGGCGTCGAAGCGGCGGGCGAGACCGACGACCTCGTCGCGATCGACACGGAACGGTGCCGCGGGGTCGCCGGTCTCCCACCAGAACGTCTGCGGCTCGACCTCGAGGCAGTCGACGAGATCGGCGACACGATCGAGATCGTCGACGAGGCCCGGCATGAGGGCCAGACCGACCCCGAGATCGAGCCGGCCCATCAGTGCAACTCGCTGAGCTCGCGCACCTCGAGCGCCGGGTTCACCACGAACTCGCGGATGCCCTTCCACCGGATGTCGAACCCGGACGTGCACGCAAGGCACCCGAGACGCCCAAGGATGTCCTTCTTCACGATGCCCAACTTCTCCGAGTCCCACAGCAGCTCGAGTGGGACGCGAACCGCGACCTCCTCGGGTTGCACGGCGCGCAGACGCTGCTCAGCGGTGAGCCTTTTTGGCATCACAATCTCCCTCCTGGATGTTGTTGCGCCGATTGGCGCGCCAACACGAGTGCGGGATCGGACCACGAATACCACGCAACCGCGACGGGGCGACCGCGACGGGTTCGCCCGGTGCCGGTGCGTCAGTCGACCGTGATGCTCATCTGCGTCTGCGGCGTGGTGTTGGTGAAGTTCGGGATGTCGGTCTGGGTCTCGCCGACGTCGGGGTGACCCATACCGGCTTGCATGTCCTCCATCGAGTCCCAGAACAGGTGGCCGACGGCGATGAACGGCTGCCCGTCGGCGCCCTGGTCGATCTCGATCTTGGACGGGTTGAGGGTCCGCTGCACGATCGCCATGTGCTGGTCGCGGTAGTAGTCCATGTCGAAGGTGACGCCGTCGCCGGACGGGTACAGGACGCTGAGCTTGATCATCGGGAGTCCCCTGCTCGTTCGTGGGCCCGCCCCCTCGGCGGGTCGACACGGTGGGACGTTAGCCAGCGTCGCCGATCACGATCGTGCGCAGATGGGGCCATGCGGCGCCGAACCCGGGATGCAGCGGCCGCGCCGCGACCTCGTCCACGCCGACCCACTCGACCGCCGCGGTCTCGAAGTTGAGCGGCGCACCGAAGCGCTCGGGCACCTCGACCACCGCGGTGGTGTAGCTCCATTCGGGGGCGGGTTCGAAGACGTGCTCGCCGAGCACCCGGTAGCCCTCGGGCGGATCACCGACCTCCTCGCCCGCCTCGCGCAGCGCCGCCTCGATCGGCGTCTCCCCCAGGTCGATCGCTCCGCCCGGACAGGACCAGGTCCCTCCCTCGTGGGACATCGACGAGCGCAGCTGGAGCAGGACCGTGCGTCCCCCACCGCCGTCGTCGTGGACGAACACGACGCCGGCGGCGCCGTAGAGCCCCCAACGGACATGTCCGTCGCCGCATCGGATGAACCCATCTCCGCTTCGTGCCACCACGGCCGACACGCTGCCACGCGCGAGCATGTGGGATGCGCATCGACCACACGGCATCGCGGTGCCCGATCAGGCGATCGGCCGCTCACACGGCGCCGCGGTCGTCGACGAGCGGCGCAGGTTCCTCGCCGGAGACGTCGCGGTGACCCCGTGAGCGCCGCCACGACCCTGCCGATCCTCGCCGCCCGGATCGACGATGTGCCAGAACGGGTCCTGGTGGTCGGTGACCCCGGCCGCGCCGGGCGCGTCGCCGAGCGGTTGGTCGATGCCCGCGAGGTGAGTCGCAACCGTGAGTACGTCATGTTCCGCGGGGTGCACGATGGCACTGAGGTCGGCGTCGTGTCCCACGGCGTCGGCAGCGCCGGGGCGGCGGTGTGCTTCGAAGAACTGTGCCGCGCCGGGGCGCGACGTCTGATTCGGGCCGGCACCACCGGCGGGCTGCAACCCGACGTGCGCGACGGCGCGCTGGTGATCGCCCGGGCGGCGGTGCGCGACGAGGGCATCACCCACCGGCTCGTCCCCGCCGGGTATCCCGCGGTCGCCGACGTCGACGTCGTCCAGGCGCTGCGGGCTGCCGCCGCCGACGGCGGCCCGCCGGTCGTCGAGGGCATCGTGGTGACCAGCGACCTGTTCTACCCCCACGAGGTGCTCGGCTCGGACCTCGCGCTCTGGCAGCGCGCCGGCGCCATCGCCGTCGAGATGGAGGTCGCCGCTCTCTTCGTGACCGCGTCGCTGCACGGTGTCGCGGCGGGAGCGATACTGACCGTGGACGGGAACCCGCTGTTGGCCGGTGACGACGACATGTCCGGCTACGACCCACACCGCGACGTCGTGCGCACGGCGACCGATCGGATGCTGACGATCGCCCTCGACGCGCTCGTCACCTGACGCGGCGCGGCCCCCGGGCCGTCGACTCGACCCGGCTGGTCGACGCGAGCTATCGCACCGTCGCCTTGCGGTAGCGGGCGGTCGCGAGCGGCGCGAAGATCGCCACGACGACGACCACGCAGAGCAGCGTGTACAGCACCGGGTTCTGGAGCGCCCAGCCCGATGGTTCGGGTGCGGTCGGGTCGATGTTGCCGAACAATTCGCGGCTCGCCTGGGTCACCGTCGACACCGGGTTCCAGTTGGCGAACGTCTCCAGCGGACCGGGCAGGTCTTCGACGGGCACGAAGGTGTTGGCGACGAAGGTCATCGGGAAGATGACCATGAACGAGGCGTTGTTGATCACCTCGACGCTCGGGACGATCAGTGCGATGTAGGCCATGATCCAGCTGATCGCGTACGAGAAGGCGAGCAGCAGGAGGAACGCCCACAGGGCGTCGAGCAGCGACCCGTTGATCCGCCAGCCGACCAGCAGTCCGGTCAGCCCCATGATCAGCAGCGACAGCGCGTTGTAGATCACGTCGCTGGCCGTCCGGCCGGCGAGCACGGCCGAGCGCGACATCGGCAACGACTTGAAGCGGTTGATGATGCCCTTCTCCATGTCCTCGGCGATACCGGTCCCGGTGAAGGTCCCCCCGAACATCGCCGATTGGGCGAAGATCCCGGGCAGCAGGAACTGGGCGTAGTCGATGCCCCCGGTGGCGATCGAGTTGCCGAACACGTAGCGGAACAACAGGACGAACATGATCGGCGACAGCAGCACGAACACGAGGATCTCGGGCACCCGGACGATCTTGATGACGTTGCGCCAGGCGATCACCCGGGCATCGGAGATGGTGGCGGCGATGGCGTTCATGGCGTCGGCTCCATGCTGGTCAGGGTCGGTTCCGGGTGCTCGGCGGTGTCGCTGGGGTCGACGGTGGCATGGCCGGTGAGGGCCAGGAACACGTCGTCGAGGGTCGGACGCCGCAGCCCGATGTCGTGAATCGGGGTGCTCCGGGCGCGGAGCTCGTCGAGCACCGTGGCCAGGGATCCGGGCCCGTCGGCGACCGGGGCCAGGAGGCGCCGGGTGGCGGCGTCGACCTCGATGTCGCCCGTCGCGACGATGGCCATCACCGAGCGAGTGGCGTCGAGATCGGCGTCGGGACCGACCACGAGCTCCAAGCGCTCGCCGCCCACTTGGATCTTGAGCTCGTCGGCGGTGCCGTGGGCGATCGCCCGCCCGTGATCGATGACCATGATGTCGTCGGCCAGCTGGTCGGCCTCCTCGAGGTACTGGGTCGTCAGCAGGAGCGTCGCCCCCTGGCCGACCAGGTCGCGGATGACACCCCACAGGTCGAGACGGCTGCGCGGATCGAGACCGGTCGTGGGCTCGTCGAGAAAGATGACCGGCGGCTCGGCGACCAGGGCCCCGGCGAGGTCGAGCCGACGACGCATGCCGCCCGAGTATCCCTTGACCGGCCGGTCGCCGGCATCGGCGAGATCGAAACGCTTGAGCAGTTGACGGGCCCGCGAACGGGCCGCGCCCCGCCCCATGCGATACAGGCGACCGATCATCACGAGGTTCTCGAACCCGGTCAGCACCTCGTCCACCGCCGCGTATTGACCCGACAGCCCGATCCGGCGACGCACCGCGGCGGGGTCGGCCCGCACGTCGCAACCGGCGACGATCGCCTCACCGGCGTCGGGTTCGAGCAACGTCGTGAGGATCGACACGGCGGTGGTCTTGCCGGCACCGTTCGGCCCGAGCAGGCCGAGCACGGTGCCCTCGGGCACGGCGAGGTCGAGGCCATCGAGGGCGGTGACCGTGCCGTAGCGCTTGACCAATCCGGTCGCGCTGATCGCGTTCGTCATGGCGGTGCACGGTAGGGGAGTCCAAGGACAGCCGCTGACCAGCTTTGGCAACGTCGGCCAGCTCGGCCCGTCCGACCCGCATCGTTCCCGGGCGGCGTGCGAGCGTCGCGGTCATGACGCTCACGATCGCCGCTCAGAAGCCGATGCACGAGGCCCACCGGGTCGCGGTGGACGGTGCCGTCGATGCCGACGGGCACATCCTCGAACCACCGACGCTGTGGGAGGACTACATCGATCCGCCGTTCCGCGACCGGGCGTTGCGGTTCCGCATCGACGAGAACGGGTTGGAGGAGCTCGAGATCGGTGGCCAACGCTCGCAGATGTCTCGGCGGGGGTTCCCGGCGACGCTGGGGGCGATGGGAGCGCCCGATCTGGCCGATATCCAGAAGCGGCCCGACCGGACGTATCTGGGCGAGTCGCCGTACGGGGCGATGGATCCGACCGAGCGGATCGATGTGCTCGACGCCGAGCACATCGACATCGCCATCCTCTACACGACCGTCGGGCTGCTGTGGGAGGCCGAGGTGCAGGACCCCGCGCTGTCGCAGGCCTACACGACGGCCTACAACCGGTGGATCTGCGAGTTCTGCGCCGACGAACCGCGGTTGGTGCCGACCGCCCACCTGTCGCTCACCGACCCTGCGGCCGCAGCGCGGGAGCTGGAGCGGGCCGTCGGTGAGGGGGCGAAGGGCGGCTACGTGGCACCGTTCCACCACGGCGGCGTCCCGCTCGGGCACCCCGACAACGACCCGGTGTTCGCCGCCGCGCAGGACCTCGATGTGCCCCTGGCGATCCACCCGACCTTCGAACCGCAATGGACCAAGGGCACGCGGATGGGTTCGTGGGACCACGTCAAGCAGCTGCGCCTGTTGGCGTCGGTGCAGGCTTCCGATGGCGTTCGCCACCAGTTCACGACGCTGTTCGACTACGGCGTGTTCGACAAGTTCCCCCGTCTCAAGACGCTGGTGCTGGAGTCCGGTGGCGGTTGGATCGGCTACTGGCTCGACCGCATCGACGCCGTCTACGGTCACACCTTCATCGGGGAGCAGGTGCCGCTGCAGCACCGGCCGAGCGACTACTTCCGCGAGCGGATCTGGATCAGCTGCGACCCAGACGAGCGGACGATCCCGGCCCTCGCCGAGCGGTTCGGCGTCGAGCGGTTCCTGTGGGCATCGGACTTCCCTCACGCCGACCACACCCCCGAGTACGTCCACGACCTCAACGAGCTGGTGGCGATGTTCCCCGAGGCCGACCAGCGCAAGTTCATCGGCGACAACGCCCGCGCCCTGTTCCAACTCTGACGCGACCCGACGTCGCCCCCGATCGGGGCGGTCCCGCGCCGAGGTCATCGGAGTGTTGGGCGTCGGGACGTGTCGGCGCCCAACACTCCGATGCGCTCCAACACTCGGATGGGAAACGTCAGGCGAGGGCGCTGAGACCGCCGTCGACGACGAGGGTCTGGCCGGTGATGTAGGCCGATTCATCCGACAGCAGGAACAACGCCGTGTACGCGGTCTCCCAAGCGGTGCCCTGACGGCCGAGCGGCACCGGCGTGCGCGCCCGCGACGGGCGGCCCCGCGTCGCCCACCGGCCAAGGCTGGTGTCCATCAGCCCGGGCGCCACGATGTTCGCCCGCACGGCGCGCCGGCTCGCTTCGAGCGCGACGTGACGCATCAGCCCGCCCAACGCCGCCTTCGAGGCGTCGTAGCTGGGGATCCGCGAGCCGGGCTGCAGACCGGCAACCGAGGAGATGAACACGATCGACGAGCCCGCCTCCAGGACCGGCAACGCCGCCTGTGCGGTCAGCATCGCCCCCCGCACGTTGATGGCGAAGATGCGATCCCAGCTCTCGGGTGATGTGCCGTCGAGGCCGAGACCCTCGCCGACGCCGACGTTGTAGACGACCCCGTCGAGCCCGCCGAGCTCGCCGACCGCGGCATCAACCATCGCTCGGACGTCGGCGGGATCGGTGACGTCGGCGTCGATCGGGCGCACCGACCCCGCTGGCGAGGCCAGCGCCACCGTCTCGTCCAGACTCGGCCGATCACGATCGGCGGCGGCCACCATCGCGCCCTCCCGGGCGAACAGCAGCGTCATCGCCCGACCGTTGCCGATCGGCGGGTCCTCCAGGTCCAGCGAGTTCTGCCCCCCGCCGACCACCAGCAGCCGGCGTCCGGCCAACCGGTCCCGCCCGGCCGCGTCGCCTCGCGATTCGGCCGGCAGGTGGATGGGCCGGTCATCGCTGACCACGGGCTCGCTCATCGCCGCGCGATGTCGATCGGGTCGGCGCCGGTCGGCTCCTCGATGTCGACGCCGAACGTCTCGAGGTACCGCGAGACGGCCATGTAGAAGCCGATCGTGATCACCAGCTCCTGGAGTTCCTGGGCGGGCAGCCGCTGGCGCAGCGGCTCGAAGGTGGCATCGCTGGCACGCACGTTGGCGACGACGTCGTCGGTGAAGCGCATCACCTCCCGCTGGGCGTCGTCGAACACCGCCGACTCGGCGCCCTCGCGGATCGCCGCCAACAGCTCGTCGCTCATCCCGAGCTGACGGCTGATGGCATCGTGCTGGTGCACCTCGTAGGAGGCGTCGGACAGCACGCCGACGCGCACGATGGCGATCTCCCGCAGCACCGGATCGAGCTCCGACTTGTACAGCAGGTGGTTGCCGAACCTGGTGAACGCCGGCAGCAGACGCTCGCCGCCGGCGAGCATCCGGAAGATGTTCATCGACGGCAGCTTCCCCAGGAACGCCTGGGTGTCGGATGACAGCGTGGCGGGATCGGGATACGGGACACGGGCCATGCCGCATCCCTAGCCGCTCCGCACCGCGACCGGCGATCCCGCCGAACGGTCACCGCTCGGGCCGACCGGGGACGGGAACACCTCGCTCCAACGCCCCTGTTCCGACGCTGCCCGGTCGCGGGCGCACTGCCGAGCGTCCACCCGTCCCGGCAGGCGGACCACGACTCGTTAGTGGTCTGCCTCGGCCACCGATCCGAGGTCGAAATCACCGGCCGACGCTCGCACCTTCTGTAGGAGGAGGAAGAGGGTGTGGGCCTCGGCGTCGGTGAGGGCACCGAGCTCGAACGGCGACCAGTCCGAGAGGGCGGTCGTCGATCGCTCGACCGCGGCCCGACCCTCGTCGGTGATCCGAGCGAGTGTGGCACGTCGGTCGCTCGGGTGCGGCACCCGCTCGACCAACCCCGTCTTCGCCAGCGCGTCGACGGTCGTGGTGATGCTGGTCGGGTGCACGAGCAGGCGGGAGCTGATCTTCCCGAGCGGCAGTTCGCCGTTCCGGGCGAAGTAGAGCAGCAACAGCAGGTTGTGCCGTGAGTAGCTGATCCCGTGCGGACGAAGAACGCCTTCGGCCGCTTTGCGCAGGATCTGCTCGACCCTGACGATCGACATCGACACCGCCAGGCGGTCACCGGCGTTCCATCCCTTCCGCTCCCAGTTGCGCACGGTCGCGATGATCGGGTCCTCGTGTGGTGGTTGGTGCTCCGACAACGACGGCGCTGACTTGTCGCGTGACACGCCCACTCGACTCCTCGGGCTCATTTTGGGGAACGACTACGGCGGCGGATGGCTCCCTGCCGACCGTGAGTCGAACCTACTTGCCGCGGGTCGTCGCAGCGGTTCCTCCCGCTCGAGAACTACTCCATAGTCAGACTATTGACTTTCCCGATAGTAGGTAATTAGAGTAACTCCTACGTGTGCCCAGCGTCGACGACGGACGCAGGTTGCTCCGGGAGGAAGGTGGGGGATGTCGTGTTGATGACTTCGAGGGATGCGATGTCGTACGGGGCGCGGCTCGCCGCGCTCGCTGATGTGCGACCCGACGACATCGCCTACACCGTGTACCCCGCGGACGGAGGCACGCCGCAGCGCCACAGCTATGGCGAACTCGACCGCGCCGCCGATCGCGTCGCTCGGCAGCTGACTGCCATCGGCGTCGAGCTCGGCGATCTGATCGCCATCGCGCTGCCCGCCGGACTCCCCCATGCCGCAGCCACCTACGGTGCCTGGCGGGTCGGGGCCGGGGTCATCGCGTTGAACCCCGCCGTACCCGGCTGGGAGTTGGAACGCCTGCTCGCCGTGGCACAGGCACGTCTGGTGATCGGCGACGTCACCTGCCCCGAATCGGTCGGTCGCCTGACACAAACCGACATCGACGCCGCGCTGAAGGGCCCGGGCGTCGAGCGGTTCCCGTCGCAGATCCCGCCACGGGCGATCGTGCTGACCTCGGGCGGCTCGACCGGTGTGCCGAAGCTGATCGACAGCTTCGGCCCCGGCGCACCCGTCCCCGGTCGGGCGCAAGGGCCATTGTTCGAACCGCTCCGGCTGGCCGGCGTCAGCCGGATCCTGATCGCCTCACCGATGTACCACGGGCTCGGCTTCGCCAACGTGTTCCTCAACCTTCACAACGGGATGCACGTCACCTGCCTGGCCCGCTTCACACCCGAGTCGTTCATCACCGCGGTCGAGGAGGAGCGAATCGAGTACACGATCGTCGTCCCGACGATGATGCAGCGGCTGATGCTCAGCCCCGCGCTCCAGCAGGCCGATCTCGGCTCCTTGCGAACGCTCTTCCACGCCGGCTCCGCCTGCCCGCCGTGGCTAAAGCGCGCCTGGATCGAGCGCGTCGGTCCCGACGTCGTGCTCGAGTACTACGGAGCATCCGAGCAGCACGGGTGGGCGATCATCGACGGCAGGGAGTGGCTCGAGCACCCCGGCTCGATCGGCCGGCCGCTGTTGTGCGAGGCCCGAGTCCTCGACGCCGACGGCAACGTGCTCCCGAACGGCGAGGTCGGGGAGCTCTACATGCGAGCTCTCGGGGCGTCGGGACCGGCCTACGAGTACATCAACCGAGAGCGGGGCCCGGTGACATCGGACGGCTTCGCCAGCGTCGGCGACCTCGGCTGGATGGACGACAGCGGGTATCTGTACATCGCCGATCGGCGCGCCGACCTGATCATCAGCGGCGGCGCCAACGTCTTTCCCGCCGAGGTCGAGGCAGCCATCTCACAGCTGGACGGCGTCGCCGACGTCGCCGTGATCGGCATTCCCGATGCCGAGTGGGGACGCCGGGTTCACGCCGTCGTCGAACCGTTGCCCGGGCGTGAGCTGACCGAGCGACAGATCATCGAGCACTGCGCACAGCACCTGATGCCCTACAAGGCACCGAAGACCGTCGAGCTCATCGAGCAACTCCCACGCAACGAAGCCGGCAAGATCCGTCGCGCCGATCTCGTGGCCGCTCGCGCGGAACGCTCGTGAGCGCGAGCGGCGGGACGAGCGATGCTGACGCCGCGTCGCTCGCCGACCGGGTTGCCGCGGCGGTCGCGCGGCACCGGGGCGACACCTCGGTGATCCGCTGCGAGCGGAACCTGCTCGGCACATCGGGGTACACGCACGACATCGACGTGGCCACGGCCGGGGGCACGGTCAGCCTCATCGTGCGGTCCGTTCCACCCGGACGCGCCGCGATCGGACGCCACGACGTCAGCGCCCAGGCCTACGTGTTGAGCTACCTCGCCGGGCACGGCGACGTCCCCGTTCCTGCCGTGGCCGCCTGTTCGAACGAGCCACCGGCGTTCTACGCCATGGAGCGCGCCGTCGGGTTGATCAGCGAGCCGATCTTCGATCGGTCTCACCCGCGCGACGCCGGCGAGACCGCCGCCGCCTGGCACCGCGTGACGACCGTGCTCGCCCGACTCCACCAGGTGCCCGTCGACACGCTCGAGGTGCCGCCGGACCGGCGCCTCGGCATCGACGACGAGCTGGCCAAGTGGACGGCAACGATGGCTGCCGCCGACATGCTGCAGGACCCCGCCGTCGCGCGGCTCCGCTCCTCGCTGTCGGACGACCCACCCACGCCCCGACCGCCGTGCCTCACCCACGGTGACCTCCGGCTGGGCAACGTCGTCGAGCACAACGGCGCCATCACCGCCGTCCTCGATTGGGAGATCTGGGCGCTCGGTGACCCACGCAGCGACCTCGCATGGCTCCAGCTGTTCGTCGACCCGACCTCGTTTCCCCATCTCGGTCGACCGATCGCCGGGGTGCCGCCGGCTGGTCTCGTCGCCGAGTGGTACGGCGACGAGCTCGAGGAGATGGCCTGGTTCCAGGCGCTGGCGTGCTTCAAGGGCGCGGCGATCGGATTTCTCCAGCTGGCGCGCGCCGCCCGACACGACGCGCCCGACGCGCTGCCCGGCGGCCTCGGCTCGGCGTGCCACGACCTCGTCAGCCGAGGGATCGCCGCCCTGGCTGCCGGCCCGGGCACCTGACGACAGCCGAACCCCCCTGATCGAACCGATCGAAAGGACACAACCCATGGCCTGGGACTTCTCGACACCACCCGAACTCGACGCCCGGCTCCGCTGGGTCGAGGACTTCGTGCGCGACGACATCGAGCTGGTCGACCACCTCGTCGGCGACCCTCGCGACCTCAGCGATCCCGTCCGCAACGAGGTGATCCGCCCGCTCCAAGCACGGGTCAAGGAGGCAGGCCTGTGGGCGATCCACGTACCCGAAGAGCTTGGCGGGGGCGGCGCCGGCGCCATCGAGGTCGCGCTGATCAACGAGATCCTCGGCCGCAGCACCTGCGCACCGACCGTCTTCGGATGTCAGTCTCCCGACGCCGGCAACCTCGAGATCCTCGGGCGGTTTGGCTCGGACGAGATCAAGCGCACCTACATGGAGCCACTGGTCAACGGTGAGATCGTCTCGGCGTTCTCGGCCACCGAGCCCCAGGGCGGTTCCGACCCCACCACGTACCGCACGACCGCGGTCGCCGACGGTGACGAGTACGTCATCAACGGCGAGAAGTGGATGGTGTCGGGAGGCGACTACGCCGCGTTTCACGTCGTCATGGCGATTACCGACCCCGATGCCGGGCGACACCGGAACATGTCGCTGTTCGTGGTGCCTCGGGAGACCCCCGGCGTCGAGGTGATCAGGAACGTCCACGAGTTCGGGCGACCGAGCTACGAGCACCACTCCTACCTGCGCTATCACGACGTACGGGTCCCCGCCCGAAACATGCTCGGCCCGCGCGGCGACGCCTTCGGCGTGATGCAGGCGCGCATGGGCATCGCCCGCCTGCTGCTGGGCATGAGGTCCGTCGGCGCGGTGCGGCGAGCCATCGAGATGATGTGTGAGCGGGTCCTGTCCCGAAGCGTCCACGAAGAACTGCTGGCCGAGAAGCAACTGGTGCAGGCGATGATCGCCGAGTCGTGGATCGAGCTCGAACAGTTCCGACTCCTCGTGCTGCAGGCCGCTTGGAAGGTCGAGCAACTGGGCAACACGCGGGCGTTGCGGACCGATGTCAGTGCGACCAAGGTCGTCACCGGCCGGATCATGCAGCGTGTCGCCCAACGCGCCATCCAGGTGCACGGCTCGCTGGGCGTGACGCCTGAGGTCCCCTTCGTCCAGATGCTGATGGAGGGCCTGACCTACGCGATCGGCGACGGCCCCACCGAGGTCCACTTGACCACCGTGGCGCGCGACGTCCTCAAAGGTTGCCGGCCGACCGAGGGCATGTTCCCCAGCCAACACTCCGAAACCATGCGCGCCCGCGCCGAGGAGCGCTTCGCCGATGCCCTCAGCGCGGCGGGCGTCCAAGCAACGAGGTGAACGATGACCAACCACCACGACACCCACTACACCGACATCGTCTGGGACGAGCCGAGGCCCGGCGTCGCCCGCCTGACGCTCAACCGGCCCGATCGGATGAACGCTCTGGGCTGGCACAGCCACGACGAACTGCGTGACGCACTCGGCGCGATGGCCCCACGCGTCCTCGTGATCACGGGCGAGGGCCGAGCCTTCTGCGCCGGAGACGACATCCAGGACATCTTCAACGAGGGCAACGCGCCGCCTGACATGGGCGACGACCCCGGGCTGATGGAGACGACCGCGCTCTTGATGGACGCTCCGTACCCGATCATCGCCGCCGTCAACGGCGCCGCCGTGGGATGGGGCATGGACCTCGCTCTGTGCGCGGATATTCGCATCGCCTCCAGCCACGCCCGGTTCGCCTCGCTCTTCGTCAAGCGCGGCCAAGCAGCCGATGTTCCCGGGCTGGGTCGGCTCTGGCAACTCGTCGGCCGGGAACGGGCCGCCCGACTGCTGATGACCGGCGACTTCGTCGACGCCGACACCTCGCTGGACTGGGGACTCGTCTCCGAGGTCGTCGAACCCGAGAAGTTGATGGACACCGCGCTCAGACTCGCCGACGCGATCGCCGCCAACCCACCGCTCGCCGTGGCGGCGATCAAGGCCGGGCTGAAGCGGACCTCCGATCCGGACTGGCACGAGTTCGGAGGCTGGCTGGGCCCCATCCATGCCCGTCTGTTCGCCACCAACGACCACGCCGAAGCGGTGCGCGCGCACCTCGAGGGCCGCACGCCGACGTTCACCGGGACCTGAACCGGGCCCCGCTACCAGATCACCACGTAACCACCAGGGGAGAACATCATGAGATCCACCAGACGAGCGTTCATCGCGCTCTGTGCGGCGACGCTGACGGCAACGGCCGGCGGAACGGCCGACGCATCGCTCAAACGATCGACACCGACGACGACAGCGGACGACGAGACCGGCTCGACCGAGCCGTCGGGGGTCGTCACCTACGCCAGCTTCTACGAGCCCAGCCGGTTGGACCCGCACCGAGCCAGCAACGCCGGTGATGCCGAGGTCCTGTTTCTCACCTACGACCGGCTCATTCACCTGTCGCCCGAGGCCGACCCGGTCCCCGGGCTCGCCGAGTCGTGGTCCTACAGCGACGACGGGCTCGAGCTGACGCTCAACCTGCGCAGCGGCATCACGTTCCACGACGACACACCGTTCGACGCCGAGGCCGTCCGCGCCAACCTCGAGCGCGCGATGACGGTCGAGGGCTCGATCGCCACCGCCGACCTGGCCGCGATCACCGAGATCGAGGTGGTCTCGCCGACCGTGGTCACGCTGCACCTCGATCACCCACAGGCCTCGCTCCTGGCCATGCTGAGCGATCGGCACGGCGCGATGATCAGTCCCGCCGCGTTCGAGAACCCCGACCTGGATCAGGCACCGGTCGGAGCCGGGATGTACCGGGTCGTCGAGTACCGGCCCGGCGAGGTCGTCATCTTCGAACCGTACGAGAACTACTGGGACACGTCGGTCAGCCGCGTCGCCCGGCTCGAGTACCGCTTCATCGGCGACGAGACCACGCGGCTGAACGCCCTCAAGGCCGGCGACATCGATGTGGCGCTGATCCTGCCCAGCCAGGTTCAAGAAGCGACGGAGTCGGGCTTGCTGACCGACATGCGAACCACCCTCGTGTACGAGCAGATGTTCATGAACCTGACGGTGGCTCCATTCGACAACGTCGACGTTCGGCGCGCGCTCAACTACGCGATCGATCGGCAGGCGATGGTCGACAGCACGCAGGACGGGCTGGGCGAGCCCAACTCGCAGATCTTCCCCGAGGGGTATTGGGCCTTCAACGAGGAACTCGGCGCCGACTACTACACCTACGATCCGGACAAGGCGCGGGAACTGCTCGCCGAGGCGGGATTCTCCGATGGATTCTCCTTTGAGGTGCTGTTGCCCACGCCGGGCAACACGCAGGTCTTGGCCGAGGTGCTCCAGGGGCAACTTGCCGCCGTGGGCATCGACATGACCATCAACCGGGTGCCGGTGCAGAACGCGGCGGACATCTTCCTGGTCCAGCAGCAGGGCTCGTCCATGCTCGGGGCCTGGTCCGGCCGACAGGACCCGTCGATGACGACGACACTGCGTTGGACCAGCACCGGCTTCGCCAACCCCGGTCGCTACGCGCTGGCGGAGATGGAGGACCTGAACGCCCAAGCGCTGGCGACCAACGATCAGAGCGAGCGCACCGCGATCTTCGCCCAGATGGACGCGATCGCCCTCGAGAACGCACTCGACCTGGTCTTCTACAACACCTACATCGTGCACGGCGCCAATGAGCGAATCACGGAGATGCCCACGATCGGGCTCAACGGGAAGGTGGAGTTCCGCCACCTCGCCGTGACCGACTGACCCCCCGACGATCATGCTGCGGGGCCGTTGCTCCGGCGACCCCGCAGCATGTGTCGGTTCCGTTCCTCCGACCAACGATCGAGAGCTCTGCACGATGAACACTTCTTCAGACCGACCCCTCGCCGGGCGAACAGCCGTCGTGACCGGCGGCAGCCGGGGGCTCGGCCGAGCGATCGCGTTGGGTCTGGCCACCGCCGGTGCCGACATCGCCGTGGTGAGCCGGAAGCTCGATCACTGCCAGGTCGTGACCGGCGAGATCGAGTCCCAGACCGCGGCCCGTGCCCACGCGTTCCGCTGCCACGTCGGACGATGGGAGGAGATCGGTGAGCTCGTCGAGGAACTCGAGCGCACCTTTGGCCGGATCGATGTGCTGGTCAACAACGCCGGGATGTCACCGCTCTACGCGACCGTGAGTGCCGTCAGCGAGGAGCTCTTCGACAAGACGATCGCCGTCAACCTCAAGGGCCCGTTCCGCCTCGGCGCCCTCATCGGCGCGCACATGGTCGACCACGGCGGTGGCTCGATCATCAACATCGGAAGCGTGGCGTCCGTCCAACCGTCCGAGCACGAGATCCCGTACGCCGCGGCCAAGGCTGGCCTGGACGCCGTGACCGCGGGCCTCGCCCACGCCTACGGCCCGACGGTGCGCGTGAACTCGGTGATGTGCGGGCCGTTCAAGACCGACGCCGCGGCGGGATACGACCTCGACTCGACCACCGCGCGACATCCGATCCCGGGCGGCGGCGAGCCCAGCGACGTCGTGGGCATCGTCCGACATCTCGCGGGGCCGGATGCGCGATTCACCACCGGGGGTGTCTTCCGCGTCGACGGTGGGATGGCGATCACCCGCGCCTGAACCAGGCAATGAGGCGCTCGCGTCCATCGAGGCTGGCGGGTCGGCGACGTGGCGGCCGGTGCGGCGGGCCAGATCGCGCCTCGGCATGGCACCATCAGCGTATGCACGTCGACGTGATGACCCAGCCGGCGGCCCGGGCCGACGTGGCCCGGCTTGCCGGCCAAGCCGCCGAAGCCGGGTTCTCCGGCCTGGTGTTCACCGAGATGAGCCAGCCGCCGTGGCTGTCGATCGTCACCGCCCACGACGCCGCCCCCGGCCTCGACCTGATGACGGGGATCGCCGTCGCCTTCCCGCGCAGCCCGATGATCACCGCGCAGCTCGCATGGGAGCTGGCCGAGGTCACCGACGGTCACTTTCGTCTCGGGCTGGGCAGCCAGGTGCGCGCCCACATCGAGCGCCGCTACGGCGCCGAATTCGACCCGCCGGTCAAGCGGATGCGCGACTACGTGCTCGCCGTAAAGGCCTCATGGGCCGGGTTCGGCGGCGCCCGGCTCGCCCACCACGGCGACTTCTACCGGCTTTCGCTCCTCCCGGCGATGGGGGTGCCTCGCCGTCACGACCACGAAGACCTGAAGATCGACATCGCGGCGGTCGGCAACGCGATGGTGCGCACCGCCGGGGAGGTCGCCGACGGCATCCACGTCCACCCCCTGCACTCGGCGTCCTACCTCGAGCACCGTCTGTTGCCGGCGCTGCGGGAGGGCACCGCGGCAGCGGGGCGCGAGGTGACCGACGTCGATCTGATCGTCCCGGTCTTCGCCGTACCCGGTGACACGCCCGAGGAGCGGGCGCTGACCGAGCGGATCGCCCGCAGCCAGATCGCCTTCTACGGCTCGACCAGGAATTACGCCTACCAGTTCGACGACCTCGGATTCGAGGGCACCTCGGCGCGGCTCAACGAGCGGCTCAAGACCGGCGATGTTGCCGGGATGTCCGCGCTCATCACCGATGAGATGCTCGATCACTTCGCCATCGTCTGCCGCTGGGACGAGCTCGCCGACCGCCTGACCGATCGCTACGCCGACGTCGCCCACCGGGTGGTGATGTACACGGCAGCCGCCGACATCGCCCGCCACCCCGATCACCTCGGCCGTTGGGGCGAGGTGGCCCGCGCCGTGCGCACCCGCTGACGCCCGGGCGCCAGATCCTCGGGTGACGCGCCGCGATCCGTACCATCGCCACATGGGGTTTGCCGTTGCGACCGAACCGGGGGCCGTGGGCCTCGACGCCGACCGACTCGGGCGAGTCGACCAGCACTTCCAACGCTATGTCGACCAAGGCCTCCTACCCGGGTGGCTGCTGGCGGTCTCCCGTCACGGCCAGCTGGCCCACCTGTCCACCGCCGGACACCGTGACGTCGAGGCCGCGCTCCCGGTCGAGTCCGACACCATCTGGCGGATCTATTCGATGACCAAGCCGATCACCGCGGTGGCCGCGCTGGTGGCCTACGAGCGCGGGTTGTTCGAGCTCAACGATCCGGTGACCAAGTTCGTCCCGGTGTTCGAACAGACCAGGGTGTGGCGCGGCGGCAGCGCCGTCAACCCCGACACCGAGCCGGTCACCGAGGCGATGCGCATCTGGCACCTGTTCACCCACACCAGTGGGCTGACCTACGGCTTCATGCAGAACCACCCGGTCGACGCGCTGTATCGCCAGGGTGGCTTCGAGTGGGGCGTCCCACCCGATGTCGATCTCGCCGGGGTGTGCGAGCATCTCGCCCGACTTCCGCTGGTGTTCCAGCCGGGCACCGAATGGAACTACGGGATGAGCACCGACGTGCTCGGCATGGTCGTGGAAGCGGCGGCCGGCGAGCCCTTCGCCGACTTCGTGCAGCGCGAGGTCCTCGATCCCCTCGGCATGGCCGAGACCTGGTGGTCGGTCGATGACGCCCACGCCGACCGGCTCGCCGCGCTCTATGTGCCCACCCCGGGCACCGGCAAGGTGTTGCGCTACGACGCCATGGGCGACGCCGCCCGCACCCCACCGGCCGCGACGCTGGGCGGCGGCGGACTGGTGGCGACCGCCGGCGACTACCTCCGCTTCGCCGAGATGCTGCGCCGCCGCGGGGCTCACGACGGTGGCCGTCTGCTGTCGCCGCGCACCGTCGAGTACATGGCCAGCAACCACCTGCCGGGCAACGCCGACCTCAGCGAGTTCGGACGTCCGCTGTTCAGCGAGACCACGTTCGACGGTGTCGGCTTCGGGCTCGGCGTCAGCGTCACGATCGACCCGGTGAAGGCCAAGGTGCCGGGCAACGTCGGCGACTTTGGCTGGGGTGGGGCCGCCAGCACCAGCTTCTGGATCGACCCCGTCGATGATCTCGTCGTCGTCTTCATGACACAGCTGCTGCCGAGCTCGACCCACCCGATCCGCAGCCAGCTCAAGCAGCTCGTCCACGCTGCGATCGTCGACGACTGAACATCTCGGGCTCGACGAGTCGGCCGAACCGCCGACGCGCTCAGGTGGCGATCGAGGCGATCGCACCCCACTGGAGAAACGCGGCGATCACGACGAGGGCGTGAAAGACCTCGTGGAAGCCGAAGATGCTGGGCCACGGATCGGGCCGGCGCAGCGCGAACACGACCGCACCCACCGTGTACAGCGCACCCCCGACCGCCAGCAGCGCCAGCTCTCCACCCGACAATCCGGCGGTGTAGGCCGGCATCGCCAACAACATCTGCCACCCGGCCCCGAGGTAGACCGCGGCGACCAACGGACGTGGCGCGTCCATCCACGTCAGCCGGACGGCGATGCCGACACCGCTCAGCAGCCAACACGCGATCGCCAACGTCAGCCGGGTGGTGCCGCCGGTCGCCAGCAGGATGACGGGCGTGTAGGTGCCGGCGATCCCGACCAGGATCATCGAATGGTCGAGCCGTTGCAGGGCCCGGCGGGGCCGGTCGGCCCAGCGTCGGGCGTGATACACCCCGCTGGTCGCGAACATCGACGTGAGGCACACCCCGTAGACGATCACCGCGGCGCGGGCGCCGCCGGAGCGGGCGCCGAGGGCCAACACCACGGTCAGTGCGACCGCCACCGGCGCCGCCCAGCGGTGCAGCGTGCCACGCATCCATGGTCGGACGGCCGCCATCGGGATGGCCATCGTGTTCGTCACGCCCCAAGTGTGGCCGCCGACGGACCGGTCGGGGCCGCGACCCCACCCGCCTCCGACGGCGCCGCCGTGCCGACACGCCGACCGACCGGCGGTGGCGCATCGGTCCCGCCGAGCCAGACTGCGCCCGTGAAGCGCTTGCAGTGCCCCACGTGTGGCAACGAGGTCTTCTTCGACTCGCTCAACTGTGTCCGATGCCTCACCGGTCTGGCCATCGAGCTGCGCGGTGACGGCCTGATCGCGGTGGCCGATGTCGCCGACGACACGCCGTGCGCGAACCGGGCGACGTGGGGCTGCAATTGGCCGGCACGCGGACACCATCCGGTGACCGGCGCGGCGGTGTGTGACAGTTGTCAGCTCGTCGATGCCGGCGGATGGGCGAACGACGGGCGCATGGCACCGTTCCAGACCGCCCAGCGCCGTGCGCTCTACCAGCTCGGCGAGTTCGGGATCCCGACCAGCGGGGCGACGACGAGCCTGCGGTTCACGTACCGCTCCAAAGACGCCGGTGACCCCGCCCTGATCGGGCACCGGGGTGGCGAGATCACCCTCGACATCGACGAGGCCGATCCCGCGAGGGGCGAGTTGATTCGCGCCACGCTCGGCGAGCGATACCGCACCCCGCTGGGCCACATCCGCCATGAGCTCGGTCACTACGTCTGGCAGCTGCTCGTCGAGCCCGACCCCGTGCGGCTCGACGCGTTTCGTAGCCTGTTCGGTGACGAGCGGGCCGACTACGCCGCGGCCCTCGACCGTCACTACGCCCGGATCGATGACCTGACGTGGCGCGAACGCTTCGTCTCGTTTTATGCCAGCTCGCACCCATGGGAGGACTTCGCCGAGTCGTGGGCCCAGGTGATGCACGTCCACGACATGGTCGAGACCGGGGCAGCGTGGGGCGTCGTGGAGGCTCCCGCCGAACTCGGCGACACCCGCGCCTGGCTGTCCACGGCGAGCGGGACCGGTCTCGCCGCCAACGAGTTGGCCCGCGCCATGGGCATGAGCGACCTGTATCCGTTTGCGCTCTCTCCGGGCGCGCGGGCCAAGGTCGCATTCTGCTGGGGGCTGCTGCCTGCCATCTGAGCACCGTGTCGGTCGGCTTGGTCACGGCCAACCGTCCGAGTTCGGGCGGTCGTCACCGACCACTACGGTGATCGGCCGATGGCTCGATCGACGGGACGACCGACGCCGCTGCGGACGGGGCCTCGGCTGGTCCCGAACCCGCTGACGCGGCCGACGATCGAGCAGGTCGCGACCCAGGCCGGGGTGTCGGTGGCCACGGTGAGCCGAGCGCTGCGCGGTCTGGCCAACGTGGCGCCGACCACCCGGGCCCGTGTCGCCAACGTCGCCCGGGAGATCGGCTACCGCCCCGATCCTGCCGCCGCCAGGTTGGCGTCAGGTCGCAGCCGCACGATCGGTGTCGTCGTGCCCATCCTCAACTCCTGGTACTTCGCCAACGTCGTGGCCGGCATCGAGGCGGTGTGCGCGGCCGACGGCTACGACCTGCTCGTGGTCTGTCAGCCATCGGCGGACTCGGTCGCGGGCCCGGGCTCGCCGGCGCATTCGTTGGAGCGTCGGGTCGACGGGCTGATCTATGTCGACGTGCGCCTCCGCACCGAAGACGTCGCCTTGCTGGCCGTCGCCGGGATCGACGTCGTCACGATCGGGCAACGAGTCGGGCCGTTCTCGTCGGTGTGGATCGATGACGAGCGGATCGGTTCGCTCGCCACCGAGCACCTGCTGTCGTTGGGGCATCGGCGGATCGGGGTGATCGGTGTCGACGACGGCTTCCCCGGCGTCTTCGATGTGCCCAGCCGGCGGCTGACGGGGATACGCGAGGCGCTGGCCGCCCACCGGGTGGTAGTCGAACCGCTGCTGATGGAGACCGGCGAGTTCACCGTCGATGGCGGGGCCGAGGCGGCGCGTCGGCTCTTGGGGCTCCCGCAACCGCCGTCGGCGCTGATCGCGCTCTCCGACGAGATGGCCTTCGGGGCGATCGGCGCGATCCGGGATGCCGGTGGCGCGGTGCCCGACGACGTGTCGGTCATCGGTGTCGATGACCACGACGCATCGGTGGCCTTCGGTCTGACGACGATCCGCCAGGACGTCACCGACCACGGCGCCCTCGCGGCCCGGGCGCTGCTGTCGCATCTCGGCGACGGCGGCCACGACACGGTCCGACTCCCGGGGCGTTTCCAGCTGGTCGTCCGCTCGACGACGGCGCGAGCTCATCCTTGACCTTCACCGGACAGGTATGAAAGCGTTTGCACGCCCCGGCAGGAAGCGCCTGCCGGCACCTGAGAAGGGGGATTACATGAAGAAGCGCCGACTGCGCTTCGCCGCCGTGCCGGTGGCGCTCGCGTTCCTCGCCTCGGCCTGCAGCACCGAGGACTCCGCAGATGATGCGGACACCACCGAGGCCGCCGCCGACACCGCTGGCGGTGACACCGAGGCTCCAGCAACCGAGGCTCCAGCAACCGAGGCCGCGGCGACCGAGCCCGCCACCGACACCGCGTCGGAGGCGACCGAAGCGTCCGATGACACCGAGGCACCGGCGACCGAAGCTGCGGACACGGAGGCCGACGGCACCGAAGCCGACAGCACCGAGGCCGACAGCACCGAAGCCGAGGGCACCACCGCGGCGACCGAAGCCGCCACCGATGGCACCGACCCGACCGCCACCTTCGCCGCCGCGGCGGTCGACATCGGCGACATCGACCTGGCCACCGGCAACGCCGAGCTCGAGGGCACCACGGTCACCGTGTACGGCCCCGAGAGCACCGACGTCGAGGGTGGTTCGATCCAGGATGCGCTCAACGTCTTCGCCGAGGCCAACGGGATGACGATCAACTACGTCGGCGCCCGCGAGTTCGAGGAGCAGGTGCGCACCCAGGTGGCCGGCGGGAACCCGCCCGACATCGCCATCTTCCCGCAGCCCGGCAACGTCGCCGACTTCGCCGCCAGCGGCGAGCTGCTCGAGCTCCCCGAAGACGTCGCCGCCGCCGTCTCGGAGAACTGGAGCGAGGACTGGCTCAACTTCTGGAGCGTCGACGGCACGCTGTACGGAGTCCCGAACAAGTCCGACCTCAAGTCACTGGTCTGGTACATCCCGTCGGCCTTCGAGGAGGCCGGCTATGAGGTGCCCGAGACCTACACCGACTTCGTCGCGTTGACCGAGCAGATGATCGAGGACGGCAACACCCCGCTCTGCGTCGGCGTCGAGTCCGGCCCCTCCACGGGCTGGCCGTTCACCGACTGGGTCGAGGAGCTCGTCCTGCGTCAGCACGGCGCCGAGGTCTACGACCAGTGGGTCGCCCACGAGATCCCGTTCAACTCACCCGAGATCGTCGATGCGATGCAGCAGGTCGCCGACCTGTGGAACACCGAGGGGATGGTCTACGCCGCCGGCGGCTCGATCGTGTCGACGCCGTTTGGCGCCGACAACTTCATCGGTCTCGTCGACGGCTCGTGCAT
The DNA here is from genome assembly GCA_047972065.1 of Desertimonas sp. Lineage (GTDB taxonomy): Bacteria > Actinomycetota > Acidimicrobiia > Acidimicrobiales > Ilumatobacteraceae > JALZMG01. The sequence continues at coordinate 16,085 of JBKEAH010000021.1, read as the reverse complement.
GATGCACCGTCAGGCCTCGTTCTTCGCCAGCTTCGTGCCCGACGGCACCGAGTTCGGCACCGGGGAGGGACAGGTCAGCACCTTCTACTTCCCGTCCGACGAAGGCACGCCGGTCGAGGTCGGCGGCACCGGTGCCGCCGCCTTCCGCGATGCACCCGAGGTGTGGGCGGTGATGGAGTACTTCGGTTCGCCCGAGTACGCCAGCATCCGCCAGCAGGCCCAGACCGAGCGCGCCGGCGGCGGGCTGTCCGGGTTCCTCACCGCCGTCGACGGCGTCGACACGTCGCTGTTCACCGAGCTCGAGGCCGGGTTCATCGAGATCCTGCAGACCGGCGATCCGGCCCGCTTCGATGCCTCCGACCTGATGCCAGGTGAGGTCGGCTCGGGCACGTTCTGGTCGGCCGGCGTCGAGGTCATCTCCGGTGAGCTCGATGCCCAGGAAGCAGCCGACGAGATCGAGGACTCGTGGCCGTGACCATCACGGCCGTGGCCTAGGTCACGCACCGATCGGGGTCGGGCCCGGCGAGGGCCCGACCCCGATCGGCACCAACATCTTCGAGCTATCCGATACGCCAGGGGGGTCTGGGGACATGACGATCGACGACGTGCGAGTCGATGATGCCGCGGTGACCACGGCGGCATCGACGGCCACGACCACGACCACGCAGGAGCCGGGACGCCGGACTCCCACCTCGATCATCCGCACGGTGATCGTGTCGGCCCTGGTGGTGCTCGGGGTGTGGTACATCGGCTGGGACACCACCGCCGACACCCTCCAGAAGGTCATCATCGCCGTCGGGATCTCGGCGCTGCTGTTCGTCGCCGCCAACCGGCTGTTCGATCTCGCCTACACGCGCTGGACGCTGTTCAACGCCCTCGCCGGGTTCGCGATGGGGTTCCTCGGCTTCATGATCGCCGAGAACAACGGCGCCCTGCGCAGCCTCAGCGACCGCATCATCCTCTTCGAGGGCAAGCGGGTGACGCTGCTCGGGCTCTTCGGCCCCTACGACTCTCTCGGCCCCTACGACATCAACCCCTGGCTGTGGGGCCTCATCGGCGGGATGGCGGTCGGCGCGGTCATGCTGGTGCTCAGCGCGCCGCGCGCCCAACTGGGCCGCTTGCCGCTGTCGGCCATCGGGTTCACGGCCATCGGCATCGTGGCGTTCTTGGCCCTGCGGGATGACTACCGCCCGACCATCGACTGGCCGAAGACGATCATCTGCACCGCCGGCGGCGTCGCCCTGTTCGGCGGGATCCGGTCGGTCAAGGGCCCACGCGAGCTGACGACGCTCACCGCACTATCCGGTGGTGTCATCGGCTACACGATCGGCGCCTGGGGCGGCGGCGACATCGGCCGCGGCAACGCGCTGGGCGCCTTGTTGGCCACCGTCGTGCCGGGGGCGCTCCTCGGGATCCGTGTCGGGCTCGCCGGCGAGGCGACCAACGTCAAGCGCCGGGCGATCGAGCAGCGTTCACGATCGTGGATCTTCGTGCTGCCGGCGATGGCGTTCATCGCCGGCGGGCTCATCTTCCCGTTGATCCGCACCGCCTGGCTGTCCTTCCGCGACGACTCGGGCCAGGAGGCGGTGGGCTTTGTTCACTACTACGACATCTTCACCGACCGTGGCACGCTGGACCTGCGCAACTGGACCGACCTGTTCACCAGCCGCCTGTTCTTCATCGCCATCGCGTTCGCCGTCATCGGGGTGGCGGTGGGGCTGTGGACCGGGGCCCGCAACCGGTCCGGCTTCGAACGCAACTCGGCGACGGCCACCTGGGCGATCGCCGGGTTCATCTTTGGGTGCGCGGTGTTCGCCGCCGTCCGCGGCACGATCTCCAACAACCTCTGGTGGGTCCTGGTGGTCACCGTGCTGGCCACCGTGCTCGGTCTTGCCGTCGCCGTGCTCGCCGATCGATCCAAGGGCGAGAACGTCGCCAAGTCGCTGATCTTCTTGCCGATGGCCATCAGCTTCGTCGGCGCCGGGATCATCTGGCGCTTCATGTATCAGGCCCGCCCGCCCAGCAGGAACCAGACCGGTGTGCTCAACGCCCTCTGGGTCGGGCTCGGCGAGCTGAGCTTCGCCAACAACGTCTGGCACTGGCTGGTCGCGCTGATGCTCCTCGCCGCGCTCGCCGGGTGCGTGCTCCTGCTCATCCAGGCGATCGGCGATGACAAGGGTGTGATGGGTGGGGCCAGCGCCTTCGGCGCCATCGTGCTCGCCTACCTGCTCTACCGCTTCGTCGGGCCGGGCCTCGGCGGCATGGTCGAGAACGCCGACGGCGCCGGCGTCGCCGAGCCTGTCCTGTTCCTCGAGGATCGTCCGTTCAACAACATGTGGTTGATGGTCGTGCTGATCTGGATCCAGACCGGCTTCGCCATGGTGATCCTCTCGTCGGCCATCAAGGCGGTGCCGACCGAGTACGTCGAGGCGGCGAAGATGGACGGGGCGACCGAATCGCAGATCTTCTGGAAGATCACGATCCCGTCGATCATGCCGACCCTGGGCGTGGTGGTGACGACGCTGATGATCACGGTCCTCAAGGTCTTCGACATCGTGCGGGTCATGACCGGGGGTGTCAACGACACCGAGGTCATCGCCAACGCGATGATCACCAGCTTCGGTGAGGGCAACTTCGGGATCGCCTCGGCGCTGGCGATGATCCTCTTCGTCGCCGTCTTGCCGATCATGTACATCAACATCCGCCGCATGCGGAACCAGTGAGGGGACTGCCGTGACCACCGCCATCGTCAACCCCCAACGCTCCGCCAGCGGCGTGTACCGCTTTCTCCGTGCCATCCCGACCTGGGTGCTGTGGCTCCTGGTCATCGTCTGGACCGTCCCGACCTTCGGGTTGTTCGTCAACTCGTTCCGCAGCCGCGACCTGCAGCGCAGCACCGGTTGGTGGACCCAGTTCACCGACGGCGTCGACGGCCTGACACTCGACAACTACCGCCAGGTGCTCGGCTCGGGTCAGCAGGGCGGGATGAAGACGGCGCTCGCCAACACGTTCGCCATCTCACTGCCGGCGACGATCATCCCGATCGCCATCGCCGCATTCGCCGCCTACGCCTTCGCCTGGATCGACTTCAAGCGTCGCGAGGGCCTCTTCATCGCCACGGTGTCCTTGCTGGCGATCCCGACCTTCGTCGCGCTGATCCCGCTGCTCCAGCTCTACGACCGCGGGGCCCACGTCACGATCCCGTGGCTCGACAAGACGATCACCGTCTTCCCCGACCTCGACCTCACGGCCTCGACCACGGCGGTGTGGTTGACCCACACCGCGTTCGGGTTGCCCTTCGCCATCTTCTTGTTGCACAACTACATCTCGGGTCTCCCCCGGGATCTGTTCGAGGCGGCGCGCATCGATGGCGCCAACCACTTCAAGATCTTCGTGCGGCTGGTGCTGCCCCTGTCGGTGCCGGTGCTGGCCGCCTTCGCCATCTTCCAGTTCCTCTGGACGTGGAACGACTACCTGATCGCCTTGACCATGCTCGGCAACAACCAGGGCGCATGGCCGGCGACCATTCGCATCGCCAGCCAGACCGGCACCTTCGGTGAGAACGAGCACATCCTGCCCGCCGGCGCGTTCTTGCAGACGATCGTCCCGCTCGCCGTGTTCTTCCTGCTCCAGCGGTTCTTCGTCCGCGGCATCCTCGCCGGCTCGGTCAAGGGCTGACGCGCCGTTCATGTGCGGTCCCCGGCCACGCATGCTGGCACGCCGGCTCGCTGCGCTCGCCGAACCCCCAGGAGTCTGCCCATGTCGTTGATCGATCCGTCACCGCGCCGGCTCGGCTCGCTCGGGGATGTCGGGCCACTGGCGTTCGGGCAGTGGCGCTTCGTCGCCGCCGATGTCGTTGCGGCCGGCGCCTTGGTCGACCACGCCCTCGACCACGGGCTGACGCTGGTCGACACCGCCGACGTGTATGGCCTCGACTGGGGCGGCGCCGGCTTCGGGGACGCCGAGGAGCTCCTCGGACGAGTCATCGCCGCCGCTCCGGGTCGGCGTGACCGCATGGTGCTGGCCACCAAGGGCGGCATCCGTCCCCCGACGCCCTACGACTCCAGCGACGCGTGGCTGCGTCGGGCCGTCGACGACTCCCGGCGACGGCTGGGCGTCGAGGTCATCGACCTCTACCAGATCCATCGTCCCGACGTCCTGACGCATCCGGGCGAGGTGGCCGCCACGCTGGCCGGGCTGCGCGAGGCCGGGGCGATCCGCGAGGTCGGGGTCTCCAACCACACCCCGGCGCAGGTCGAGGCGCTGCAACGCCACCTTCCGTTCGCGCTGCTGACCAATCAGCCCGAGTACTCGGCGCTGCGGCTCGATCCACTGCGCGACGGCACCTTCGATGCCTGTCTGCGCGACGGGGTGACACCGCTGCTGTGGAGCCCCTTGGCCGGTGGCCGTCTCGCCACCGGCACCGACGTCCGACCCGAGCTGATCGATGTCCTCGACGACCTGGCGGGGCGCGAGGGCACCGATCGAGCGACCATCGCGTTGGCCTTCACACTCGCCCACCCCAGCCGGCCGATCGCCATCATCGGGACCCAGCGGGCCGATCGCATCACCGCTGCGGGGCGGGCCCTCGACGTCGACCTCGATCGCTCCGACGTGTACGCGATCATCCAGGCCGCCGATGGCGTTCCGCTGCCATGACGGTGGTGCCCGACCCGCCTGCGCTCGCGAGATGATGGGCCCATGACCGTGGAAGTGTCTTGGTTCTCGGCCCTGTGCGACGACGACTACGAGTTTCTCGGCGTGCCCGATCCGGCGCTCGCGAGCTCTTGGGAGCATTGCCGCGACATCGTGCAGACCGCCGATCGACGTGGCTATGACAACGTCCTGCTCCCGTCGGGATACACGCTGGGGATCGACTCGACCGCCTTTGCCGCCGCCATCGCCACCCACACCGACCAGATCAACCTGTTGTTGGCCGTACGCATGGGCGAGATGTGGATCCCCCAGCTGGCCCGCCAGCTCGCGTCGATCGACCGGTTCTCGGGCGGACGGCTGAACGTCAACATCATCTCGTCGGACATCCCCGGTGAGGAGTTGGCGTCGGCGCCGCGCTACCAGCGCACCCGCGAGTGGATGACGGCGCTGCGCACGCTGCTCGACGGACATCGGCTGGACCTCGACGGTGAGTTCGTCCGACTCCACGTCGACCCGCCGCGCGTCCACACGGTGTCGGGGCGGTGCCCACCGTTCTACTTCGGCGGGTTCTCCGACGATGCCAAAGACGTCGCCGCCGCCCACGCCGACGTCTTCCTGACCTGGCCCGACACCGTCGCGTCGGTCGCCGAGACGGTCGCCGAGATGCGCGAGCGAGCCGACGGTTACGACCGCCAGTTGCGATACGGGTTGCGCGCCCACGTGATCGTGCGCGAGACCGAGGCCGACGCCCGGACGGCGGCGCAGCGACTGGTGTCCCGGCTCGACGACGCCGAGGGCGCCAAGATCCGCAACCGTTCGCTCGACGCCGCCTCCGTCGGCGTCAGCCGTCAGGCGGCGCTGCGCGACGCAGCCTCCGATGACGGCTTCGTGGAAGAAGCCCTGTGGACCGGGGTCGGACGAGCCCGCAGCGGCGCCGGAGCGGCCATCGTCGGCGACCCCGACCAGGTGGTGGCCAAGCTCGCCGCCTACGAGGCCGTCGGCGTCTCGGCGTTCATCCTGTCGGGTTATCCGCATCGAGCCGAATGCGAGCTGTTCGCCGAGCACGTCCTTCCCCGTCTCGACCACGCCCCGCTCCTGACCCGCTGAGCACCGGGCACCGGGCGTCAGTCCGAGCGGTTCGCCCAGGGCACCGCGCAGCGGTCCGGCTCCCGCGCATCCTCGCCCGGTCGGCCCACGTCTCCCACGACCGCCGACGCCACCGCTCCGGCGAGCAACGTGACGGCCGCGGCGGTGAGGATGACACGGCGACGGCGGCGACGGGCCACATCGGCCGCTCCCTGCTTCGAGCGCCCCGAGCGCTGCGTCGCCCGCCGGGTGCGCACCTCCAGTGACGGCGCGTCCGGTGGCGCCGACACGAACGCACCGTTCGGGTGGCCGACCCGGTCGCGCACCCGGGTCCGCAGGTCCGGAGTCGGGGCCACCGTGTGCACGGCACGATGCAGCGCCTCGGCGACCAGACGTTCCGCATCGTCGCGACCGCCAGTCCGCCGATCGCCGTTGCCGGGGGTCATGGCTGCGCACCGATCATGACCTGACGGAGCCGGCCGAGGCCGACCGAGACCTGTGCCTTGACCGTGCCCGTCGTGACCCCCATCAGGTCGGCGATCTGGTCGTAGGGCAGATCCTCGTAGTACCGCAAGACGACCGCCGTCCGTTGGCGGGCCGGGAGGAGCTCCAACGCCTCGAACGTGGTCGAGCTGATCGCCACCTGGTCCTCGACGGTCACGACGCCGTCATCGATCGTGCCGTGGCGCTCGAGGTATGCAGCGGCGACCTGTCGGCGACGCTGCTGACCGATGGTCACACGGACCAGCGTCCGACGGGCGTAGGCGAAGAAGTGCGCGATGTCGGTGTGCGACCAGGCGTGGAACACCTTGATGAAGGTCTCGGCGACGGCGTCCTCGGCCGCTGCCCGTTGCCCGTGGCAGAGCAGCAAGGCAACTCGGAAGAGGTGCTCGTGGTGCTCGTCGTAGAGCGGCGCGTAGGCATCCCAACCCCGCGTCCCGCCGCTCGCCACCCCGGTCACGACGGTCACCGCGCCGAAGGCCCCGCCGAGGGTCGACCGGCGATCTCAGTGCCAGATCGCGTCGTGGGTCTTGGCGTCGAAGACGTGCAGACGCTCGACCGCCACCGTGATCTCGATCTCGTCGCCGACCCGCACCCTCGAGCGCGGGCTGAAACGGGCGATCGCGTTGGCGGCGCCGTCCATGTGATTCGGCTCCGGCGCATCGGGATCGCCCGAGTTGACGGTGCGGGCGTCGATCGAGAAGTGCACCATCAGCTCCGAGCCGAGGGCCTCGACCAGCCGGACGATGCCCCGGAGCCGTCGACCGGCCGGTGTGTCGGTGGTCAGCGAGGCATCCTCGAAATCCTCCGGGCGGATGCCGACCACGATGTGCTGGCCGTCGTAGCCGCGCAGCGCCGGTCGCTGGTCGAAGATGTCGGCGCCGACCTCGATCTGCTGCGACCCGATCGTCAACGTGGCGCCACCGTCGTGCACCGCCAGCTCGGCGTCGAACAGGTTCATCGACGGCGAGCCGATGAAGGCCCCGACGAACACGTTGACCGGCCGGTCGTAGAGGTTCTGCGGGGTGTCGACCTGCTGGAGGAACCCGGCCTTGATGACCGCCACCCGATCACCCATCGTCATCGCCTCGACCTGGTCGTGGGTGACGTAGAAGGTCGTGACGCCGAGCTCGCGTTGAAGACGGGCGATCTCGGCACGCATCTGCACGCGCAGCTTGGCATCGAGGTTGGAGAGCGGCTCGTCCATCAGGAACGCCGAGGGCTGCCGCACGATCGCCCGGCCCATCGCCACCCGCTGCCGCTGGCCGCCCGAGAGCTGACCGGGTTTACGGTCGAGGTACTGCTCGAGCTCGAGGATCGATGCCGCCTTGCGGACCCGCGAGTCGATCTCGTCCTTCGGTACCCGCGCCAGCTTGAGGGCGAAGCCGATGTTGTCGTACACCGACATGTGCGGGTACAGCGCGTAGTTCTGGAAGACCATCGCGATGTCGCGGTCCTTGGGCTCGACATCGTTGACCACACGGTCGCCGATGCGCATCTCGCCGCCGCTGATCGTCTCGAGCCCGGCGATCATCCGCAGGGCCGTCGACTTGCCGCAACCGGAGGGTCCGACCAGTACGAGGAACTCGCCATCGGCGATGTCGAGGTCGATGTCGTGGATGGCGTGATAGCCGTTGTCGTAAACCTTGTTCACTCCCTCGAGCACCACGGTTGCCATGGACCGGATCGTAGCTGCTCGACGGAACGTGCTGGACCGCAGAGGCCCTGGTGAGCCCGCCGATAGCCTGCTCGCCCGATGAACCAGATGAAGACGCGCCTGCAGTCGCTCGGACTGCTCGACCGGGCGTTCCGGGCGATGACCGACGAGGAGCTGACGGCCGCCATCGACATGCTCGACGAGGACCATCGCGAGGCCGTCGAGCGGATCGCCGGCGGGACGACCGACGCCGAGCAGGTCCGTGCCGCCATCGCCTCGGGCCGCATCGACGGCACGATGGAGAGCCTGGCGATGGTGATCACCGACGCCTCGTTGGCCGACTGCATCACCGAGCTCGGCGACAACGCCGACAACCCGACCAGCGACCAGCTGCGGGCCGTGCTACCCGGCGTGATCGAGCGCCACGGGCTGGCGGTCACCCGCGCCATGCTGGCGTCCACCGTCGCCGGCGAGGCGCAGGCGGCGCCGGTGATTCGTGACCTGCTGAAGCACGACGAGACGCTCAAGTTGCCACCGCTGGAGACGCGACCGTCGGGCCCGATCGCCCGCGCCCCCCAGGTGCCCGACGCCGATCGTGAGGCGCTACGGGCCCGGCGGCAGGAGCAGAAGCGCCGCAAGCAGGACGAGGCCCGCCAGCGTCGCGAGCAGTCGGCGCGCGATCGCGGTCGCACCTGACGCATCCGGCTCGACGCCGGGTGGCTCGACGTTCGGGCTCGGCCCGCTACAGCGGGAGCTGGAGGCCGGCGGCCCGGCGTTCGTGATCGAGGAGCCACGCCTTGGCGGGCAGACCGCCACCGAAGCCGGTCAAGCGCCCGTCGCTCCCGATGACCCGGTGGCACGGGACGATGACCGGGATCGGGTTGCGACCGTTGGCCGCGCCCACCGCCCGCACGGCTGTCGGGGCGCCCAATCGGGCCGCTTGATCGCGATAGCTGATGGTCTCCCCGTAGGGGAGGGTCACCAGCGCGTCCCAACAGCGCCGTTGGAACTCGGTGCCGTCGGGCGCCAACGGCAGATCGAACCGGCGGCGGTCACCGGCGAAGTACTCGCGGAGTTGGGCGACCGCCACCGCGAGCACTGGGTCGCCGGGCCGGTCGAGGCCAGCGGTCACGGCGTCGTCGCCACGATCGGGGAGGTCGGCGGTGCCATCGGCGCGGGCGAACCGCACGGCCCGGACCGCCCCGTCGGACACGACGATGGTGAGTGGACCGATCGGCGTGTCCAGTACGTGGACCGCCGATCCGCGGTCGTCGGCGAGGCGTCGGTCGGTCATCACCCCATGATGGTCTGAGGAGCCGAGGCGTCGGCGACACCGATCGACTCGGCCGCTCAGTCCCCGGCCGCCGGTGACAACACCGCCAGCAGCCTCGCCGGAGGCGTGTCACGGCCGGGCTCGCGTTCCACCGCGACCCGCGTCCACAACAGCCACAACCCGGCGAGCGCCAGGACGACTGCGCCGGCGAACGCCGAACGCTTGGTGAACTGCTCGGCGACCAGCCCCAACGCGAGACCGCCGACGATCGAGCCGAGGTCGAAGAACATCGTGAAGCTGCCGAGGGCCAGGGGTCGCTCCCGCTCACTGACGCGATCGATGGTCAGCGCCATCAGCGACGGGTAGGCAAACGCCTGGCCGACCCCGATCAACCCGGCGGCGAGCCACAGCGCCCAGACCTGGGGAACGGCGGCGAGCAGACCGACCGAGGTCGCGGTCGAGCACAATGCGATGGTCACCGACGTCCGAGCACCGAGTCGCTCGGGGAGACGGGCACCGCCCAACCGCAGCGCCAGGCACACGACGCTGTACAGCGCGAACAAGCCGCCCGACCCGCCGAGACCGACATCACGAGCGTGGTCGGGCACGAAGGCCGAGAACACAGCGAAGGCGCTGATGCCGCTGGCCAACACCAAACCGGGGCCGAGCGCGGCGGGGTGGATCAGCGCCCGGGGGGACGGGCCCGGCGGCACCTCACCAACGGCGGCCAGGTCGCTGGCATCGGTCGCGGCGGCGTCGGTGGTCGCGACGGGCACGGCGGGCGTCGACGTCGGGATCACGAACGCCGCCAGCGCGGCGGCCAGGGCGGCGCCCCCGGCGACGGCGAACGCCAGGTGAAACCGGTCCTCGGCGACCACCAACTCACCGATGATCGGGCCGACGCCCAGACCACCGAAGACGGCCACCGAAAAGTAGCTGGCCGCTTCGGCTCGTCGATGCGGCGGGGCGAGATCGGCCACCAGGGTGGCGGCGGCGACGAAGATCGCGGCCTCGCCGATGCCGGCGATGCCCCGCAGCACGAGCAGCGGCACCAGCCCATCGACGAGCGCGGTGGCGATGCCGGCGACCCCCGCGATGGCGGCACCGACCTGGATCACCGGACGTCGACCGACGCGCTCGATCACACGGGCGATCACCGGGCGGGCCACGACGGCGGTCAGCGCGAACACCGCCACGCTGGCGCCCACGCCGATCTCGCCACCATCCAACTCGTCCTCGATGAAGCGGGGCAGGATCGGCACGAGCATCCCGACATACAGGAAGAACGTCGCGGTGACCGCGGTGACGGCGACGAACGGCTTGGTGATCACACGCGTCGCAGGCACGGGTCCCCAGGCTGGCCGTCCGGGCGTTCACCGCCACCGTCGATCGGTCCGGTGCGACGAAGTTCACTCGATGTGAGCATCGTCACACCCGGATCAGACGGGCTGCCGGGACACGTCGACGGCGACCGACAGACCCTGGGTGGCCGCCGGGCCGATCACCACACCACGAACCGGGGCGACATCGCCGTAGTCGCGGCCCCACGCCACCGTCACGTGGCGCGAGATCGGCACGTGATCGTTGGTCGGGTCGATGTCGACCCAACCGATGTCGGGGATCCACAGCGAGCACCACGCGTGGGTGGCGTCGGCACCGACCAGTCGGGGCTGGCCCTCCGGGGGCGTCGTCTCGATGTACCCGCTGACGTAGCGGGCGGCGAGCCCGCGGGAACGCAACACGGCGATGGCCAGGTGGGCAAAGTCCTGACAGACCCCGCGACGACCGGCGAGCACCGCCGAGATGGGCGTCCAGATCTCCGTGACGCGCGGATCGAAGGTGAACGTCGAGAAGATGGTGTGGGTCAGGTCGCGGGCGGCGTCGAGAACCGGGCGGCCCGGCGTGAAGATCGGCGCCGCGAAGGCCTCGAGCGCATCGCCGCCCTCGACCGGGTCCACGAACGGCGACCGGCCCACGAACGGACGCACGTTGAGCGCGTCGCCGCCCTCGAGCGCGGCGATCGCATCGCGGGTGTCCTCCCACGCCGGGCCGACCCCGTCGAGCGGCTGCGTGTCGACCAGCACCGAGCTCTCGGCGTGCAGCGTCAGCTGTTCATGGCTGTGGTGCACGCCGAGTTGGAGGACGCGGTTGCCGAAGACGTCGGTTCGTTCCGAGCGCTCATCGGGTGTCGGATCGATCTCGACCCTGGCCCACTCGACGCTCTGCCAGCGCGTCGGCCGAGGCAGCACGAAGGCGACGGTGTAGCCGTCGGTCATCGGGCGCGAGTATCGGTAGGTCGTGCGGTGCCAGACCCGGTAGCGGATCGCCTGGTCGAGCGTCGGCGGGCCGGTCGGGCTCATGATTCGAGCTCGCTGCGAACGACGACCGGGTTGACCGGGGTGGCGAACCAGGTCGTGTGGACCAGCTCGGCCAGCGCGTCGAGGTCGGCCATCGACACGTCGTCGCCCAGCCGGCCGACCGCCTTCATGCCGTCCTCCCAGCGCATCGCCGCGGCGTGGTCACCAAGGCGGGCCACACAGGCCGCCAGCGACCGCGGGTTGTCGCGATCATCGCGGAGAAGACCCACCACCAGGGGGAGCTCGACGTCGCTGCGGTGATGGCGACGGTAGGCCACGAGGCTCTCGTTGGCGGCGAGCAGGACGTCGAGGGTCGCGCTGTCGACGATGTCGGGTTGCCCACCGGCGGTCAGCTCGCTGGTCGACGCCTCGATCAGACCGAGCACCACCCGCCCGCGCTCGAGACGCCGACCGAAGTCACCGAGCCACCACGCCGGGCCACGCACGATGCTCTCGACCCACAGACCGGCGAACGCCGCCAGGTGCTCGCCGAGATCGTCGAGCGCGTCGAGCGGCGCCCGTCCATGGCCGAACGCACGACGTGAGGTGGCCAGCCGGTTGAGCACCCGGCTGGCGGTCACCGACAGGTACTCCCCGACCGTTGCGGCGGTCGTCACGGTGCGGTCGAGCTCGCGGCCCAACGCCACCGCCGTCGCCTCCAGTTGGCGCTGGAGCTCCGCCCATGGGGCGTCGTTGCCCGGCGAACGCTCGGACGTTTCGTCGCCGGACGCGTCCCCATCCCCGCCGGGGTGGTCGTGGTGGTCGGGGTCGACGACGGCCCGGAGCACCGCCGCCATCCGCCGCGCCCAGCGACCCTGATCGACGGTGACCAACGCCGGATCCTGCTGACCCCGGCTGGTGATGACCCGCACCGTGCGGGCGATCGCCTCGACACGTTCGGCGCTCCGCCCGAGCCAGTAGAGGGCGTCGGCGGCCCGCGTGGGAACCGACGTCGCCAGATCGACCTGTGGCAGGTGCGGCGCCACCATGACCGGCGCGGTGCGACCGGCGCCGAGCACCCACACATCCTTGGCAAGGTGGGCGCTGGGGCGGCGCGGGTCATCGGCCGGTGCGAGCACGCGACCGTTGCCCCCGGCCATCACCGTCACCCCATCGGGGCCGGCGACGGCGTGAAGCCGCACGACCACGGTCGCTCGCCCGGAACGCCCGTCGTGCAGCGCGGGCACCGTCGCCAGCTGATCGCCGGCCCGCAGCGGGTCGATCGACGGGCGCCGCCCGGTCAAGGCATCGACGGCGTCGGGCCAGAACTCCGACAGCTCCGAGTCCTCGACGACGCCGGCGCCGTGGGCGTTGGCGAGCACCACCCCGCCGGCATCGACGGCTTGGAGCACACCGGGCACCCCGCTGCCCCCGCTGGCCTGGATCTCGACCGGGTCGATCGCGTCGTCGCCGACGCGGCGATAGACCACGTCGATCGGCTCGAGGCCGCCCAGCGTGCGGAGCCACAACCGTCGGCGACGCACGACGAGATCGGCCGGCTCGACGAGGTGGAGCCCGAGGGTGCGCGCCAGCGACGAGTGCTCGACGTAGGCGGCGTCGTCGACCCCGCCGCTGAACAGCACCAGCCGCGGGCTGGCGGCGTCGGTGAGCGCGCTCAAGGCGTGGCGCAGCTCGGCGGGGAACCCGCTGATCGAGGCGATGTCGGTGGTGACATCGCCGCCACCGACCTCCCGCGTCAGCCGCGCCGTCACGGCCCGATCGAGCAGCGCGTAGCCGATGCCGGTCGGGGTGTCGGTGAGATCCTGCACCACCCGCCACGACCCGTCGGCGAGCGCCACCACGTCGATCGCGTAGGTGGTCAGCCAGCGACGCGGCGCCGGCGCCTCGACCGACGCCAGGCGGTAGCGCGCCGACGCGACAAGCGCCTCGGCCGGCACCAGCCCGTCGCGCACGACACGCCGCGGGCCGTAGAGGTCGGCGAGAAGCCCCTCGAAGCCCGCGACGCGCTCGGCGACGGCGGCCGCGAGCGCATCAAAGGTCGGCCCGTCGAGCACGTAGGGCACCGCGTCGAGCCGCCACGGGCGGTTCCGGGCCTGCCCGGCGAGCTCCTGCACGAGGTGGGCGGCGCCTGAGGCGGCGATCAGCCGGTCGGCCTCGTGCTGACGATCGGCGAGATCATCGGGGTCCGACAGCAGACGCGCCATCAACGTGTCGGCGGGGCCGGCGACCGACGCTGGCTCCGGCGGCTCGCTCATCGCCAGCGCATCACGCCCCGACCCGCAGATAGCGGTCGGTGATCCGGCGATCCAGCTCGGCGATGGCGACCTGCAACGAGTCCATCGCCTCGTCGAGCGCACCGCCGTCGTGGCTGGCGCGCACCGCGTCGTACAGCTCGGCATCGATCCGATCGACGGCGTCGAGCCCGGTGCCGGGATCGGGCAGCTCGGCCAACGCCAGTCGGATCTCACGGAGCAGACCGCGCACCGAGCGTGGGAAGCGACCGTGCTGGAGGAGGAATTCGACGACCTTGGGCCCTTCGATCGGGCCGTGCACCGCCCGCTGGTACATCTGCAGCCCCGACAGCGAACGCAACACCCCCATCCACTGCACCTCGTCGTGGTCGTCGACGCCGTCGCCGGCCAGCGGGACGCCGGGCAACTCGAGGACGGCGGCGGCACGCACCCCGAGGACGCGGGTGGTCATGTCGGCCCGCTCGATCGCCCGGCCGAGACGCCACATCACATAGGCCTCGTCGTGGGTCATCGCCGTCGCCAACACTCCGTCGAGACGACGGCTGTCGGCGGTGACCCGGCCGAGGAAGCGATCACGCCGGCGCCGATCGACCGAACGCTCGGCCTCCGAACCGACGTAGAGCGACAGGTCGTTGAGGGTCGCCCACGCCTCGCGCGGCAACGTCTCGCGGGTGGTGCGAAGGTTCTCGCGGGCCGCGAACACGCAGCTGGCGACCGAGCCCGGGTTGATCTGGTCGGCGACCAGGAACGTGACCACGCCGAGCTCCTCGTCGGCGCGGTGGTCCTGGGCCTGGGACTGCTGCTGGGCCACCTGGGCCTGAACCTGGGTGTAGCGGGTGCCGCTGCCCATGATCAGCACCAGCGGCTCCCAGCGGAGTTGTGCCGTCGACGGCAGGTCGGCCAGCAGCTCGGCGTGGGTCCGCACGATGCGGGCCGTGTCCTCGGCTCGCTCCATGTAGCGCGCCGCCCAGTACACCCGGTCGGCAACCCGTGAGAGGAGCATCAGACCCCCACCCGCTGCGTCGCCGCGGAACACCACATCTGTCTCACAGCATCCCCCAGCCGGCCTCGACGTCGACGATCCAGGTGTCCTTGCTCCCGCCACCCTGGGACGAGTTGACCACCAGCGACCCCTTGGGGAGCGCGACGCGCGTCAGTCCCCCAGCGGTCACGTAGCTCGTCCGGCCGGTCAGGATGAACGGGCGCAGATCGACGTGACGTGGTTCGACCTCGTCACCGCACAACGTCGGGGCGGTCGACAGGTTGAGGATCGGCTGGGCCACCCAGTTGCGCGGGTCCTCTTCGATCTTGGCGGCCTGCTCGCGAAGCTGCGTGTCGGTCGCCCGGTTGCCGATCAGGATCCCGTAGCCGCCACTCTCGTTGGCCGGTTTGAGGACCAGGTCGCGCAGGTTGTCGAGGACGAACGCACGCTCGTCGTCGTACAGGCACCGGTAGGTGGGCACGTTGGCGATCAGCGGTTCCTCGCCGAGGTAGAAGCGCACGATGTCGGGTACCCAGGCGTAGACGACCTTGTCGTCGGCGACCCCCGCGCCGGGTGCGTTGGCGATCGCCACCTTGCCCGACTTCCACGCCCGCATCAGCCCGGGTACCCCCAACATCGAGTCCGGATTGAACACCTCGGGGTCGAGGAACAGGTCGTCGATTCGCCGGTAGATCACATCGACGGGTTCGAGACCATCGATCGTGCGCATGAACACCCGGTCGGCGTCGGAGACCAACAGGTCGCCGCCCTCGACCAGCGCGGCGCCCATCCGCTGCGCGAGGAACGAGTGCTCGAAGTACGCCGAGTTGAAGATGCCCGGCGTGAGCACCGCGATCGACGGGTTCGACACCGACTCCGGCGCCAGCGACGACAGCAGCTTGTTGAGCTCGTCGGTGTAGGCGTCGACCGGTGCGATCGACTGACGGGCGAAGACCTCGGGGAACGCCCGTTTGGCCACCGCCCGGTTCTCCAGCACGTAGCTGACGCCCGACGGGACCCGCAGGTTGTCCTCGAGGACGTACATCGTGCCGTCGGCGTCGCGCACCAGATCCGAGCCCGAGATGTGGGCCCACACCCCGAACTTCGGTGTGACGCCCCGGCACTCGGGACGGAAGTTGGTCGAATCCTCCAGCAGGTCGCGAGGGAACACCCCCTCGTCGATGATCCGCTGGTCGTTGTACAGGTCGTCGATGAACATGTTCAGCGCCCGCAGACGCTGCACGAGCCCTCGTTCGATGCGACGCCACTCGGTGGCCTCAATCACCCGGGGGATGACATCGAAGGGCCAGGCTCGGTCGATGTTGGCACCGTCGCTGTAGACGGTGAAGGTGATCCCCAT
>JBKEAH010000020.1:0-20708 GCA_047972065.1 Desertimonas sp. | reverse complement strand
CACTCGCCATGAGCAACGACGATCAACCGTTCCTCCACCGTCCCGTGATGGTCGAGGAGATCGTCGAGGTGTTCGCCGACGTGCCGGCCGGCGTCGTGCTCGACGCCACGCTCGGCGGTGGCGGGCACAGCGAGGCGCTGCTGGAGCGACGGCCCGACCTGCGGATCCTCGGCATCGACCGGGACCCCGCCGCCCTCGCCGCCGCCCGCCACCGTCTCGCTCGCTTCGGCGACCGCGTGATCACCGTCCACGCCCGGTTCGACCAACTCGATCTCATCATGCCGACTCTCACCGCCCCCGACGACTCCCGCAGCATCCCCCGGCTTCCCTCGGCCCGCTCGGACGACAGCCTGGGGATCCCGCGACACCCCTCGTCGCGGCCCCGCCTGAGTGGCGCGCTCTTCGATCTCGGCGTCTCGTCGCCGCAGCTCGACCGCTCCGACCGCGGCTTCTCTTACCGCCACGACGGACCGCTCGACATGCGGATGGATTCCACCGACGGGTGGTCGGCAACCGATGTCGTCAACGGCTACGACGTCGACGAGCTGACCCGGGTCATCCGCAGATACGGCGACGAGCGCTTTGCCAGCAGGATCGCCACCGCCATCGTCGCGGCGCGCCCGATCGAGTCGACCGCCGCCCTCGCCGACGTGGTCGTCAACGCCATCCCGGCGGCGGCCCGACGTCACGGCGGACACCCCGCCAAGCGCACCTTTCAAGCGATCCGCATCGAGGTCAACGGTGAGCTGGGCATCCTGCCCGAGGCACTCGACGGTGCCATCGACGCGATCGCTCCGGGCGGGCGAGTCGCCGTGCTGTCCTACCACTCCGGCGAGGACCGGATCGTCAAGGACCGCTTCCGGGAGGCGACCACCGCCTGCACCTGCCCACCCGGTCTCCCATGCGTGTGCGCCGCGGTGCAGACCGTCCGGCTGGTGCGGGGCATCCCCAAGCGCCCGTCGGCCGGCGAGGTCGACCAGAACCGTCGCGCCGCCTCGGCCCGGCTGCGTGTCGTCGAACGCATCGCCGACGAGGACCCGTCTTGAGCGCCGCGATGCCGTTGCGCCGAGGCGTGTCGTCGAGAAGCGAGACGATGTGACCGCCGCGGTCGGTCGGCGGGTCGAGGCGCCGCGTCGTCGCGTCGCCCACGATCGTGCATCGCGCACCCCCTCGGGGCTGACCCGGCGCCCCCACCTACGCGTGTTGCCGCGCCCGAGCGCCGCGGCGAACGCGATGTTCGTGCTCGTCGGGATGATCGGTGTGCTGATGCTGGCGGCGGTCGTCCTGCACACCCGGCTCGCCGAACGCCAGCTCGAGATCGACCGCCGCCAGCAGGACGTGGTGGCCGCCCAGGAGCGCTTCGACGTGCTCCGTCAGCAGCGCGCCGAGCTCAGCTCGCCCAACCGGCTCGCCCTCCAGGCCGGCGCGTTGGGAATGTTCACCAGCACGCAGCGTGAGTTCCTCGAGGTCGAGGGTGCCACCTACGCCGCCGTGGTCGTGGCGGCCGGCGTCGGCGGGGTCGACGTCGAGATCGCCGACGACACCGATCCACTCGACCAGGTCCGTCGGGTGCGCGAGGCAGCCGACGGCTGATGGGTCGTCGTCAACCTTCGAGCCGGCGGTCACCGCGCGACGGCGCAGCACGGGCGCGCTCCGCCGCGACGCGGCGCGCCACCGCGGCGTCCGACGCCGTCCGGGCCCCTCGACGATCCGCGGGCACCGCCCGCACCGGCACCGCCCGCACCGGCACCGCCACCTCGCGCCGGCGGGGATCGGGCGCCGAGTTCGTCGGCCCGACGACCGCGGAGCGGGCCGCCGAGAGTCGTCAGCGGGCAGCGACCGACGACCGACGGGCGCGCCAGAGACGCCGCAACCACTCGGGCGCGACCGTGCCCCTCGACCGTCCGCCGCGACGCCGTCTGGGCGTGGTCCGCGACGACGGATCGACCGCCCGGACCCCCCGCCGCAGCACCCGCGGCGGCGCCACCGCGGCAGGACCCGGTCGGGTTCGACACCACGGTGGCGCGGCCAAGTCGGCATCGCAGCCTTCCTCACCCGCCCCCCGCCGGACGGTCAACGGGCGAGACCGTCGCGTCGCGTCGCGTCCCGCGACCCGCACGTCGCCCCGCCGCGGCGGGCGCGGCGCAACCAACGGGGCCCGCGCCCGGCGCACCGTGCGGGCACGCAACTCGATACTGGCCACCAGGTTCTCCGCCGGGCAGCCACGCCAACGGCTGCTGGCGGCCCTGGTCGTCATGCTGATGATGCTCGGCGCCGTCCTGTTGAAGGTCGGCGCCCTCCAGACCTGGCAGGGAGACTCGCTGCGGACCGCGGCCGCCCAGCAGTGGACCCGTGATCGGGTGATCGATGCCGAGCGAGGGGCGATCTTCGATCGCAACGGCAACGAACTCGCACTCTCGGTCCCGGCGTCCACGATCTCGGTGAACCCGATGCAGCTCGAAGACGCCGACGCCGATTTGACGGCGATCGGCGACATCTTGGAGCTCGACGCCGCCCGTCTGCAGGAGCTGCGCGACGACGTCGCCACCTGCGACTGTGGCTTCGTCTACGTGGCGCGGCAGGTTCCGACCGCCCTCGGCGAACAGATCGACGAGTTGGACCTGGTCGGCGTGCACGTCGTGCGCGAGTCACGACGCACCGTGCCGGGCGGCGAGACCGCGATCAGCGTCATCGGCCGGACCGACATCGACGGGATCGGCACGGCCGGTCTCGAGCTCCAGTACGACGACGTGCTGACCGGCATCGACGGCGAGACGCGGGTGGAGATCGCCCCCGACGGTCGTTCCGTGGCCGGCACCGAGGCGGTGTTGGAGGCCCCCGTCCCGGGCCGCGACCTCGTGCTGACGATCGATCGCTCGGTCCAACACAACGTCGAACAGACGTTGCTCCAGCGGGTCGCGGCCAGCCACGCCCGGGGTGGCCAGGTGGTCGTGTTGGACACCGACACCGGCGATGTGCTGGCGATGGCGTCGGTGATCCTCGAAGATGGGGTGTACGAGATCACCTCGGGCAACCACTCCGCCGTCGATGCCTACGAGCCCGGTTCGGTCGGCAAGGTCATCACGATCGCCGGTGCCCTCAACGAGGGGCTCGACCCCTCGACGACCTGGACGGTGCCGTGGGAGAAGGTGTACACCCGTGCCGGCGACAAGCTCCACGACTCCCACCCGCACGAACCCGAGGCGATGAACGTGCGCGACATCCTCGTCAAGTCGTCCAACATCGGCACGATCAGCGTGTCCGAGACGATGGGCTTCGAGAAGCAGTACGAGTACATCCGCGCCTTCGGGCTCGGTGAGGAGACCGCCCTCGACTTTCCCGGGGAGTCTCCCGGCATCCTCAAGTTCTGGCAGGAGTGGGAGGGCACCGAGAAGTTCACCGTCGCCTACGGCCAGGGACTGTCCAGCAGCCCGATCCAACTCGCCACGGCGGTCAACGTGATCGCCAACGATGGCGTCTACGTCGCCCCCCGGCTCGTGCTGGCGACCGTCGATGCCGACGGTGACCTGCACGATGCCGACGCGGCGGCCCAACGGCAGGTGATCAGCGAGGAGGTCGCCGTCGAGGTGCAGTCGATGATGCGCGACGTCGTGTGCCGTTCCGACGGCACCGCCAACGCCGCCCAGGTCCCCGGCCTGTCGATCGCCGGCAAGACCGGTACGGGGTTGGTCGCCCAACCCGACGGCACGTACTTCCTCGAGGACGGCACGCAAGCGACGTACTCGAGCTTCGCCGGGTTCTTCCCGGCTGAGGACCCGCAGGTCACCGTGCTGGTGTCGATCGACCAGCCGATGCTGGCCGGTCAACGTGCCGGTGGCACCGCGGCGGCCCCAGCGTTCCAGGATCTGGCCCCGATGCTCGTGCAGGAGTTGGGTCTGCAGATCCCGGTCGGTTCGACCGGGTGTGAGGGATGAGCCGTGGTCGACGACGCCGCGTGTGATCTCCCGTCCGCCGAGCGGTCCGACGACGACCTCGCCACCGTCGGCGATCTCGCGGTCGCCCTGCCATCGGCGCGTGCCGGCCGGGTGCTCGGTGACGCATCGACGACGCTGCGCGGGGTCACCCACGACTCACGGCGTGTCAGCCCCGGCGTGTTGTTCGCCTGCGTCCGCGGCGACCGTTTCGACGGCCACCGCTTCGGCCCCGACGCCATCGCCGCCGGTGCCGCCGCGCTGCTGGTCGACCACCCGCTCGACGTCGCCGCCCCGCAGCTGGTGGTCGACGACACCCGGCTGGCGCTCGGCCCGGCGTCGGCCGCCGTGTACGGCCATCCGAGCTCCTCGTTGGCGGTGGTCGGGGTCACCGGCACCAACGGCAAGACGACCACCACCCACCTGCTGGCGGCGATCTTCGAAGCGGCGGGCCAGCGCACCGGGATCCTCGGCACCCTGTCGGGGGGGCACACCACGCCCGAAGCTCCGGCGTTGCAGCAGCGGCTGGCCGAGTCACGCGATCGCGGTGCGAGCGCGGTGGTGATGGAGGTCTCCTCGCACGCGCTGGCGATGCACCGCGTCGACGGCACCCACTTCGCTGCCGCCGTCTTCACCAACCTCGGGCGCGACCATCTCGACCTGCATCACAGCGTCGAGGAGTACTTCCGTGCCAAGGCGGCGCTGTTTGCTCCCGGGCTGAGCGAGATCGGGGTGACGAACACCGATGACGCCCACGGTCGGCTGCTGGCCGACGCGGCCCCGATCCCGATGTTTGGCTTCTCGTTGGCCGACGCCAGCGACATCGACGTCGGTGCCGGACACCACAGCCTGACCTGGCGCGGCGTGCGGATCCGGGTGGGCCTCGGTGGCACGTTCAACGTGCTCAACACGCTCGCCGCGGCGACCACGGCGGCCGCCTTGGGGCTGGGGCTCGACGCGATCGTCGAAGGCCTGGCGACCGCTGGTGCCGTCCCCGGCCGATTCGAACGGATCGACACCGCCGACCTCGGCTTCGACGTCGTCGTCGACTACGCCCACACCCCCGATGGCCTGGCCGAGTTGGTCGGCGCCGCCCGGGCCGTCGTCCCGGCGGCCGCGTCCTGCTGGTGTTCGGCGCCGGGGGCGACCGCGATCACGCCAAACGTCCCGACATGGGTGCCACCGCCGTTCGGCTGGCCGACTGGGTCGCCGTGACGTCGGACAACCCGCGATCGGAGCCACCGCTCGCCATCATCGACGAGGTGTTGCACGGGATGCTGCCGGCCGAACGCAACGCCGTCGTGGTGGAACCCGAGCGCCGCCGAGCGATCGCGGCCGCCCTCGCCGAGGCGCGCCCGGGCGACATCGTGTTGATCGCCGGCAAGGGCCACGAGACCACCCAGACCGCCGGTGACGACGTCATCGAATTCGACGACCGCGCCGTGGTGCGGGAGCTGTTGGAGGAACGTTCGTGATCGCGGTCATGGTCGCCGGCGTGGTCGCCGGGCTGGTCTCGTTGTTCGGAACGAGGGCGTTGATCACCGCCTTCCGCACCCGGGGGCTGGGCCAGCCGATCCTCGGCAAGGAGGACCGCGGTCCCGAACATCACATGGCCAAGCAGGGCACACCGACGATGGGCGGGTTGGCGATCATCGGGGCCGCGCTCGTCGGCTGGCTGGTCGCCCACCTGCGGCGGGGACTGCCGTTCTCGGACCAGGCGATGATCGTGTGGGTCGCGATCGCGGCGATGGCGGCGATGGGCCTGCTCGACGACATCATCAAGGTGCGCAAGCGTCACAACCGGGGAATCTTCTGGAAGCAGAAGAACTACATCACGATGCTGATGAGCTTCGGGATCGCCTGGTGGCTGGTGGTGGGAACTGGCATCGCCGAGACGATCTCGCTCACCCGTGCCGACTATCCGGGCTGGGAGGTGCCGACCTGGTTCTGGGTGATCTTCGCCGGGTTGATCATCTGGGCGACCACCAACGCCGTCAACGTCACCGACGGGCTCGACGGCCTCGCCGGAGGCTCGGCGCTGATGGGCTTCGGCGCCTTCATGATCATCGGCTACTGGGCGTTCAGAAACCCCGAGATCTACGGAGCGGTCGTCAACCCGCTCGACATGGCGGCGATGGCGGCCGCTTTCGCCGGGGCCTGCATGGGGTTCTTGTGGTTCAACGCCGCGCCGGCGCGCATCTACATGGGCGATGTCGGAGCGCTCGGGCTCGGCTCGGCGCTGGCGCTCCTGGCGTTGACGATGGACACCCAGTTGCTGCTCATCCTGATCTGCGGGATCAACGTCATCGAAGCGGGTTCGGTGGCCATCCAGATGGCCGTGTTCAAGGCCAGTGGCCGGAAGCGGCGGCTGTTCCGGATGTCGCCGATCCACCACCACTTCGAGCTGGTCGGCTGGCCGGAGACCACGGTGATCATCCGCTTCTGGCTGATCTCGGCGGTCTGCGTCGCCGCCGCGCTCGGTCTGTTCATCGCCGACTTCACCCGGGTCTCGGGCGGCTGAGGACATGTCGTCGCGGCATGGGAAGCGGGCCGTCGTGTACGGGCTGGCGGTGGCCGGGGTGGCCACCGCCCGGGCGCTGGGTGCCCGCGGCTACGACGTGGTGGCCATCGATGACACGGTCACGCCCCAACGCCGGGCGACGGCCGACGAGCTCGGGGTTGACCTCGTGGTGGCCCCCGACGACCACCAGCTGGCGGCCCGGCTGCGTGACGCGGAGCTGCTGGTACCGGCGCCGGGCGTGCCCGAGGGGCACCGGCTCTTCGACGTCGCCACGGCGACCGGTGTCGAGGTCGTCAGCGAGATCGAGCTGGCCTACCGATGGGAGCAACAGCGACCCGGAGGTGCTCGCCCGATGCTCGCCGTCACCGGCACCGACGGCAAGACGACCACCACCTTGCTGGCCGTCGAGATGCTCGCCGCCGGGGGCGTGTCCTCGGTCGCCGCCGGGAACACCGACGTCCCGCTGGTCGAGGCGCTCGACCTCGACGTCGACGTCTTCGTCGTCGAGTGCACCAGTTTCCGTCTGGCGTGGACCTCACGATTTCGCGCCGCCGCGGCGGCGTGGCTCAACCTGGCGCCCGACCACCTCAACTGGCATCGCTCGATGTCGACCTACGAGGCGGCCAAGGGCCGGCTGTTCGACCAGCAGGCGGCCGACGACGTCGCCATCGGCTTCGTCGACGACCCGGTGGTGATGCGCCATCTGGCGATCGCTCCGGCGCACCGGCGAACCTTTGGCCTCGATGGGGCCGACTACCACGTCGCCGGCGGGGACCTGGTGGGTCCCGATGGTCCGCTCACCCCCATCGCCACCCTCCCTCGGGCGTTGCCGCACGATCTGACCAACGCCCTGGCGGCGGCCGCGCTGGTGCTCGAGACCGGTCTGGTCACCCCGAGTGCGGTGGCCGGTGCGCTCACCAGCTTCCGCAACCCGGCGCACCGCATCGAGCTCGTCGGCGAGGCCGACGGGGTGCGCTGGTACAACGACTCGAAGGCGACGACCCCCCACGCCGCGTCGGTGGCGATCCGCGCCTTCGACTCGGTGGTGCTGATCGCCGGCGGGCTCAACAAGGGTCTCGATCTGGCCCCCATGGCCGCCGCCGGCGAGCGGCTCCGGGCCGTGGTGGCGATCGGTGAGGCGGCACCGCTGATCGCGGGGATCTTCGAGGGCGTCGCCCCCGTCACCATCGTCGGATCGATGTCGGCGGCGGTCGACACCGCCGCCGGGCTTGCTCGACCCGGGGATGTCGTCCTGCTCTCGCCGGGCTGCGCCAGCTTCGACTGGTACCCCGACGGGGGGTACCCGGCGCGCGGTGACGACTTCCGCCGGCTGGTGGCCGCTCGGCTCTCACCGGCGGCGTCCCCCGTCGAGACATCCCCCGAACTCAGGAGCACGTCATGACCTCGACCGTCGCTGATCGGCGCCAGCTGGTGCTCGAGCGGCTCCAGGCCGGCTCCGGGTCGACGCGATCACGCCCGCCGCGGTCCCGCTCGCCGCGGGCGGCGCTGCGCTCGAGTCGTGAACGGGCCAAGGCTGCCAAGGCAGCACGGACCCGCAGGTTCTGGGATGTGCGTCGAGGACCGGCGCCCGTCGCGTTCTACGTGATCGCCGTGGTCGTCGCGATGTTCGTCATGCTCGGGCTGGTGATGGTGCTGTCGTCGTCCGCCGCCACCGAGGTGTCGCGCGGGCGGAGCCCGTACTTCGTGTTCAACCGTCAGGTGCTCTGGGCGGCGCTGGGGGTCGTGGTGCTGTGGTTCACCCAGCGCATCAACCTGGCCATCCTGCGCACCGGGTCGTGGGCGTTGCTGGGGATGACCGGCGCGGCGATGGTGCTGCCGATGGTGCCCAGCCTGGGGACCACCGTCAACGGTGCGCGTGCATGGATCGACGTCGGGCCGTTCAGCATCCAGCCCTCCGAGTTCCTCAAGCTCGGTGTCGTCGTGTTCGCCGCCGACCTGCTGGTCCGTCGGGAGGAGGAGATGTCCGATGTCCGGCGCAGCCTGCGCCCGGTGCTGCTGCTCGCCGTCACCGCCGCCGGTGCCTGCCTCGCCCAGGGCGACCTGGGCTCGGCGATCGTCATCGCCTCGATCGTGCTGGCCGTCGGCTTCCTCGCCGGTGTCCCGTTGTCGCCGATGCTGGCCACCGGGCTGGGCATGGGCTTCGTGGCCGTGCTCTTCGTGTTCTCCAGCGAGTACCGCTTCAACCGGTTCACCGCCTTCCTCGACATCACCGGCCACCGCGATGCGCTCTCGTACCAGACCTACCAAGGGTTCCTCGCCATCGCCGACGGCGGGCTCACGGGATCGGGCGTCGGGGCTGGCAACGGCAAGCTGGGCTACCTCCCGCTGGCCCACAGCGACTTCATCTTCGCCGTCGTCGCCGACGAGCTCGGGCTGATCGGCTCGATCGCCGTGGTCGGTGGGTTCATGCTGCTGGTGTGGTTCGGCATCCAGGCCGCACTCAGCGCCGCCGACCGATTCGGCATGTTGCTCGCCGGGGGCATCGTCGCCTGGCTGGCCGTCCAAGCGGTGATCAACCTGGGTGGTGTCACCGGGCTGATGCCGGTGACGGGCCTGACGCTGCCGTTCTTCTCGGCCGGGGGTTCATCGCTGTTCATCTCGATGGCCGCTGTCGGACTGCTGCTCAACGTGGCCCGTCGCCCGGCCGATGCGCTGGCGACCCCGGTGCCGGTCAGCGCTCGACGCGACCGCCGACGCCGTCACGGATCGTGACCACCATCGACGATCCCGTGTTCGCGGTGGTGACCGGCGGCGGAACCGCCGGCCACGTCCTGCCCGCGCTGGCCATCGCCGAAGGTCTGGTCGACGCCGGTCACCGGCCCGAGTCGATCCACTACATCGGTGCCCGACGCGGGATCGAGACCCGTCTGCTCCCACCGACACCGTTTCCCCATCACTTCCTCGACATCACCGGGCTCCAGCGGTCGTGGCGGCGGTGGCGGTCCAACGCCGCGCTGCCGGCCCGGCTGGCCGGCGCCACCCGCGCCGCCGGTCGCCTGCTCGACGAACATCGCCCGCAGGTGGTGGTCTCGGTCGGCGGCTACGCCAGCGCGCCGGCCGTGTTGGCCGCCCGCCGCCGCCGGATCCCGGTGGTGGTGGTCAGCTACGACCGCTCGCCCGGTCTCGCCAGCCGGCTGACGGCACGCTTCGCGGCGGTCAGCGCGGTGGCGTTCGACGACTCACCGCTTCCTCGTGCAATCGTCACGGGGGCACCGGTGCGCCGGGTGATGCGCGAGCTCGACCGGGACGCGATGCGCTCCAGTGCCCGCCGCGAGCTCGGGTTGCCCGCGGATCGCTTCGTGGTCGGCGTCACCGGCGGATCGCAGGGATCGGGTGTGCTCAACGACGCCATCGCGGCCTACGCCGCCGAACATCGCGACGATGCCGGCCTGGCGATCCGTCAGATCGTCGGTGAACGCTTTCTCGGGGCCACACCACCGGCCGAGGCCGGCCCGGCGGGTCTGATCCATCAGGTCATCGGCTACGACGACCACCTCGAGCGCACCTACGCCGCGATCGACGTGCTCGTCGGGCGCGGTGGGGCCAGCACGGTCGCCGAGGTGGCCGTCACCGGCACCCCGGCGATTCTGGTGCCGTGGCGAGACGCCGCCGACGACCACCAGACCCGCAACGTCGCCTGGCTGGCCGACGACGGCGCGGCGGTCGCGCTGGCCGAGACCGACGTCACGCGTCTGGGCGCCGAGCTCGACGGGCTGCGCTCGGACCCGGGCGCCCGGCGGGCACTTGGCGCTCGGGCGCGCCGGCTGGGTGAGATGCACCGCGGCGACCGGCTGGCCCGGGTGATCGAAGACGTCGCCGCCGGCGTCCGACCCTCCCGGTGAACATGGCGTCCAGCTCCTAACCTGACGCACGCCGTGACGCTCCCGACCCGACCACCTCCGCCATCGGCGGCCGAGCCGCCTGTCGCTCCCCTCGACCTGTCGACACCGAAACGTCTGCACGTGGTCGGCGTGGGCGGGCCCGGCATGAGCGCGATCGCCATCGTGCTCGCCGAACAGGGCCACCGGGTGTCGGGCAGCGACCTGCGCGAGCAGGCCGTCCTCGACCGGGTCCGCGCCGCCGGGGTCGAGGTGCTGATCGGCCACGACCGCTCGATCGTTCATGGCTGCGACGCCGTCACCGCGTCGACCGCGATCCCCGAGACCAACCGTGAGATCGACGAGGCTCGGCGCATCGGTGTCCCGATGTTGCGGCGGGCCGGGATGCTGGCGTCGATCTGTGCCCAGGCCCGATCGTTGGCGGTGGCCGGTACCCACGGCAAGACGACCACGACGTCGATGCTGATGCTGATCCTCGCCGAGGCCGGATGGGCGCCCAGCTTCGTGGTGGGCGGCGATGTGTTCGACGCCGGCACCGGGGCCCAGTGGACCGGCGGCGAGTGGCTCGTGGTCGAAGCCGACGAGAGTGATGGCACCCACCTCGAACTGCCGCTGTACGGCACCGTCCTCACCAACGTCGACGTCGATCATCTCGACCACTACGGCAGCATCGAGGGGATCACCGACGCCTTCGATCGCTACCTCGCGCAGGTTCCCGGTCCGCGGGTGGTGTGTGGCGACGATCGACGGGCGGCGCAGCTGGCCACTCGCCACGGTGCGGTCACCTACGGCCTGAGCCCGGGCTGTGACGTGCGTGGCGTCGACGTGCACCCCTCGGGCGGGTCCTTCCGCTTCGTCCTCGAGCACCACGGGGTCCGCCTCGGGGCCATCCATCTGCCGTTGCGCGGCGAGCACAACGTCCTCAACGCCACCGGAGCGGCGGCGATGGCGCTCACCCTCGGGGTGCCGGCGGCGGCGATCATCGCCGCCCTGGAGCGCTTCGGCGGTGTGGCCCGGCGCTTTGACATCCGTGGGCGTGATGGCGGTGCCACCTTCGTCGACGACTACGCCCACGTTCCCTCCGAGATCGCCGCCGTCCTCGCCGCCGCCCGCGGCAGCGGTGACGACTGGAGCCGGGTGGTCGCGGTCTTTCAACCCAATCGCTTCAACCGCATCGCCGAGATGTGGCAGGACTTCGCCGGTGCCTTCGTCGGCGCCGACGTGGTGGTGTTGACCGAGATCTATCCGTCGGGCACGACACCGATCCCCGGCGTCACCGGCAAGCTCATCGTCGATGCCGTCCAGGACGCTCACCCCGACGCCCACGTGGTGTGGCTGCCGCGCCGCGACGACCTGGTGTCGTTCCTCGCCGGCGAGATCGGTCCGGGCGACGTGTGCATCTCGATGGGGTGCGGCGACATCGCCGCGCTCCCCGACGAGGTGTTGGCCCGACGCGCCGAGCGACGGCTGGCGCGGTGATGGCGGGGGCCGCGCTGGACGCTCGTGTCGAGGACGCGGCCGCGATTCTCGGGCGACGGGCCGAGCGGTCGGTACCGCTGGCACCGATGACCACCTACCGGGTCGGGGGGTCCGCAGCACTGTTCGTGCGGGCCCGTGATCATGGTGACCTCGTCGCCGTCGCGGCAGCTCGTCGCGCCAGCGGCCTGCCGGTGCTCGTCGTGGGTCGCGGCTCCAACCTGCTGATCGCCGACGACGGGTTCTGGGGGATCGCGGTGAGCACCGCCGACCTCGCCGGTGACATCGAGCTCCGTCATGACGTCTCGGGGGACCACCGTGTGATCACCGCCGCCGGTGGCGGTGTCCGGCTGCCGGTGCTGGCCCGCCAGACGGCCACCGCCGGGCTGATCGGCTTCGAATGGGCGGTCGGTGTGCCGGGCTCGATCGGCGGCGCGGTCAAGATGAACGCCGGCGGTCACGGCTCGGACATGGCCAGCGTGCTGATCGACGTCGATGTCGTCGACCTGGCGGGCGGTGGCCCGGCCGAACCGCGGCGGGTTCCCGCCGGCGATCTCGGGTTGCGCTTTCGTGGCTCGGATGTCGGTGACGACACCATCGTGGTGCGGGCTTATCTGGCGCTGCGCGAGGGCGAGCCGACCGCCGCGTTGGCCGAGATCGACGAGATCGTGCGCTGGCGGCGCGCCAACCAACCCGGTGGACAGAACGCCGGGTCGGTCTTCGTCAACCCCGTCCCGGGCGAGGTGTCGGCCGGCTCACTGATCGATCGGGCCGGTCTGCGCGGCTTGCGTATCGGGTCGGCGTGGGTGTCGGACAAGCACGCCAACTTCATCCAAGCCTCCGACGGGGGGACGGCGGCCGATGTGCGCGCCGTGATGGAGGAGGTTCGGCGGCGGGTCGAGGTGGCGACCGGGTACCGGCTGCGCAGCGAGGTCCGCCTGGTCGGGTTCGACCGATCGATCGACGGGGTGGGTGCCGGATCGGGCGGCGAGGATGCCGGAGATGTCTGAGCCACGGGTTGGGCCGCACGTCCCCGGCAGCGAGTCGCCGTCGCCCGACGTGCTCGACGAGCTGCTGCGGGCGTTCTCGGTCGACCCCGACACGGCCGAGCGCCATCGCGACATCGATCTCACGAGCCCCGAGGTGGCCGAGCTGTTGACCCCATCGGGCGGCCGGCCGACCCCCGATGAGCGGGAACCCGAGATCACCGCCGAACCGGGCGCAGACGACGACGAAGCGTCCGGCGACGACGATCCGTCCGACGACGACGATCCGTCCGGCGACGACGATCCGGCCGGCGACGACGATCCGTCCGGCGACGACGATCCGTCCGGCGACGACGATCCGGCCGGCGACGATGAACCCGCCGACGACAGCGGCGCCGAGACGGTCCCGCTGGTCGCCGACACGGATTCGGTGTCCGACCCCCAGTCCGTCGAGTCCGAGTCCGAGTCCGAGCCCGAGCCCGAGTCCGGCGACGCCGGTGGCGTCGCCGGCGACCCGTTCCTGCGCTCGGGCCCGGCGGCCGCCGAAGGTGTCGGCGACGATCCCGGCGAGGGTGGTGCCCGCACCATCTCGATCGTCGACGAGGGGCTCCCCGACACGGTCTACATCGGCGGCAACCTCGAACCGACCGATGTCGGTCGCTCGACGGTCGTCATCGACGATCGCGATCCCGGGGACGCGACGATCTCGGTCGAGGACGCCGCCACCGCCACCAAGATCGAGCCGCGGATCCAGGAACGCCGGAGTGCCCTCAAGCGGGCCAAGAGCCGCAAGCGCGTCAAGTGGGTGGTGCTCGCCACGGCGATCGTCTTGGTGATCGTCGCCGGCCTCGCCCTGCTGGGCTCGGGTCTCTTCGCCGTCGACCGGGTCGCGGTCGAGGGGGCCGAGCGCACCACCGACGACGAGCTCGCGGCGATCATCGACGACCTCGAGGGCACGCCGGTGCTGCTGGTGGACGACCAACGCCTCGAGCACGACCTCGAACAGCTGCCGTGGGTCGAAGACGCCCGGGTGACGACCCGCTTCCCCAACCGGGCGACGATCGAACTGCGTGAGCGCACCGCCGCTGCGGCCTTTCAGGGTTCCGACGCACAGTGGCGCCTGATCGACGACACCGGCCGGGTCCTCGCGGTGTCCGAGCAGCCCCCCGAAGGATTCCTGCCGATCCTCGGCGAGGGGTTTCCGGCGGTCGAGCCGGGCGTGTTCGCCCCCACCGGTCTGCGTGGTGCGGCGCAGCTGGCCACCTATCTCACGCCGACGATGCAGGCCCGGGTCCGCGACATCACCGTGGCGGCGGACGGCAGTGATCTGCGGATGACGTTCACGGACGAGACCGAGGTACGATTCGGCCCTGCCACCGACCTGGTACAGAAGCTCGTGCGACTCGAGACGAAGCTGGCGGACCTCGGCGACG
Source organism: Desertimonas sp. (assembly GCA_047972065.1). Classification (GTDB taxonomy): domain Bacteria; phylum Actinomycetota; class Acidimicrobiia; order Acidimicrobiales; family Ilumatobacteraceae; genus JALZMG01. Next base: position 6,500 of record JBKEAH010000020.1, on the reverse strand, counting down.
AACAGGTCAACTATCTCGACGTCACCACCAACGAGGTCGGCCAGGGGTGACCATGCGCCGGATCAGCCGACTGACATGCGAGGATGTGCGTTCGTGCCAGCGGGTGTCGACGAAACAGACGAAGGTATGGACCGAAGCGGAATGAGCCGAAGCAAGATCGCCACCAACCAGCGGGTCGATCGCTGATGGTCGGCACCCCGCAGAACTACCTCGCCGTCATCAAGGTGATCGGCGTCGGTGGCGGTGGCGTCAACGCCGTCAACCGGATGATCGACGCCGGGTTGAAGGGCGTCGAGTTCATCGCCGTCAACACCGACGCCCAGGCGTTGCTGATGAGCGACGCCGACCTCAAGCTCGACATCGGCCGGGATCTCACCCGCGGTCTCGGTGCCGGCAGCGATCCCGAGGTGGGACGCTCCGCCGCCGAGGCGCACCACGAAGAGATCGAAGAGATGGTGAAGGGCGCCGACATGGTGTTCATCACCGCCGGCGAGGGCGGCGGCACCGGTACCGGTGCGGCGCCCGTGATCGCCGAGATCTCGCGCACCATCGGGGCCCTGACCATCGGTGTGGTCACCCGCCCGTTCACCTTCGAGGGCCGCCGTCGCGCCGTCCAGGCCGACGCCGGGGTGCAGCGCCTCAAGGAGAAGGTCGACACCCTGATCGTCATTCCGAACGATCGGCTGTTGACGGTCGCCAACGACAAGACCAGCGTGCTCAACGCCTTCAAGATGGCCGACGAGGTGCTGTTGCAGGGTGTCTCGGGCATCACCAACCTGATCACCACGCCGGGTCTGATCAACACGGACTTCGCCGACGTGAAGATGGTGCTGTCGCAGGCCGGGTCGGCCCTGATGGGTATCGGTCAGGCCAGCGGCGACGAGCGGGCGGTGAACGCGGCCAAGGCGGCCATCTCCAGCCCGCTGCTCGAGGCCGCCATCGACGGCGCCCGTGGCGTGCTGCTCAACATCACCGGCCCCTCCAGCATGGGCCTGTTCGAGATGAACGCCGCCGCCGAGATCATCCACGGCGTCGCCCACCAGGACGCCAACATCATCTTCGGCACCGTGATCGACGACGAGATGGGTGACGAGGTCAAGGTCACGGTCATCGCCGCCGGGTTCGACCGTCTGGATGGCCCGAGCACCATGACGGCTGCGGCGAAGCCGCCGACGAGCATCAGCGAACTGTTCGCCGAGGATGAACCCGAGGAGTCGATCGACGCCGGAGATGGTGGAGACGACGACGACTTCGACGTCCCCTCGTTCCTCCGCTGAACCGCAGTGGCGTTGCCCGACCGCGGTCGGTGAGGTCCGCGTCCTCACCTCGACGCGCCACGACGGCGACTTCCACCTGAGCCACGTGCCCACCGAGGTGCTGACGGCGCGGCGACGTTCGTTGGTCGATGCCCCGTGGGCGATGCTCGACGAGGTGCACGGTGTGGAGGTGGTCGCCGTCGCCGACGCTGTCGCCGCCGACCGCCAGCGAGGCGATGTCGCCGTCACCGATCGCGCCGGGCTGGTGCTGGGGGTGTGGACCGGGGACTGCGCTCCGCTGGTGCTCGTGGCTCCCGACGGCCGGTTGGCGGTCGCCCACGCCGGCTGGCGCGGTGTCGCCGCGGGGGTGGTCGACGTCGCCCTTCGGGCCGTCGACCCGGCCGGTGCCGGCGGCGTGCAAGGGTTCCTCGGCCCGACCATCGGGCCGTGCTGCAACGAGTTCGGCGCCGACGATCTGGGGACGGTGGCCGCCGGGTTGGGCTGTGCCCCGACGGATGTCACGGCCACGACGAGGTGGGGCACGAGCAGCCTCGACCTGCCGGGCGCGATCGAGCGGGAACTGGTTCGTCATGGCGTGACGCTGACGACCGACCGCCGCTGCACCCGTGAGGACCCTGGCTTGTTCTCCCACCGCGGCGGTGATCGCGGTCGCCACGTCACCGCCGCCTGGCGATCGTCGTGACGCCGCCGACGCTCGACCGGGCCGTCGTCGCCGAGCGGATCGCGGCCGCCCGCGAGCGGGTCGCCACGTTGGCCGCTGGTCGCGCCGTCGAGCTGGTGGCGGTCACCAAGGGGTTCGGACCCGACGCGATCGCGGCGGCCGCCGCCGCCGGGTGCGGTGTCATCGGCGAGAACTACGCCCAGGAGTTGCTGTCGAAACGGGCGACGATCGCCGACACCGGGGTCGAGGTGCAGTTCATCGGCCGGCTGCAGACGAACAAGGTGCGTCTGCTCGCCGACGTGGTCACGGTGTGGGCGAGCATCGATCGAGCCCGGCTGGTGGCCGAGCTGGCCAAGCGGGCGGCCGGCGCCCGCATCCTCGCCCAGGTCGACGCGACGGGGGAGCCGGGCAAAGGTGGATGCCCGCCCGACGCCGTGGCGGACCTGGTGGCGATGGCCCGTGCCGCCGGATTGGTGGTCGATGGGCTGATGACGGTCGGACCCACCGACGCCGACCCTGCCCGCACCCGCGCCGCGTTTGCCACGACCCGCCGGCTGGTCGACCAGCTCGGTCTGGCGGTGTGTTCGATGGGCATGTCGGGGGACCTGGCGATCGCGATCGAGGAGGGCGCAACCCAGATCCGACTGGGCACCGCGTTGTTCGGGACGCGCCGCCGCGAGGGCCCGACGTGACCCGATCACCCGGACCGCCCGCGCTCGCAGTCCCCGGACCAGCGGGAACGCTGTTGTAGCCTCGCCCGCCAGGAGGAACCGATGTCATTCTGGAAACGATCCATGGAGTATTTGGGCCTCGGTCCCGACGACGCGTACGACGACTACGACGAGCCGGACGAGCCCGAGCCCCGGCGTAGCCGCCCGACCCGAGACGAGACCCGCGGCGGGCGCGGCGGCGGATACCGACCCGAGCACGACGAGCCGCCGGCGCGCCCGCCGGCAGCGCGGCCGAGCTTTCCCTCCCGGGACTTCGACGCGTCGACGCGGCGCGGCCAAGCGTTGGAGGACTCCGGGACGATGTCGCGGCCACGACCGGTGTCGTCGCCGCCACCGGCTCGCCCGGCATTCGGCCCGGGCCCCGGGGCCGAGCCATCGACGGTGCGGCCACGACGCTTCGACCAGGCGCAGGAGCTGGCCGACAAGTTCAAGGACGGTCAATCCGTGATCCTCAACCTGGAGTCGACCGATCGTGAGGTGGCCCGCCGGCTGATCGACTTCGCCAGCGGGGTGTGCTACTCACTCGACGGCACGATGGAGAAGGTGGCGACCGGCGTCTACCTGCTCAAGCCCGCTCCCCAGCAGGCGCATCGTTTCGACGACTACGAGGACTGACGAGGACCTGACCGATGGCCACCACCCCCCAGAGCATCCGCACGCAGGCGTTCAAGACGTCACGGCGTGGCTATGACACCGCCGAGGTCGACCAGTTCCGCTCCGATGTCGCCGATGCCCTGGAGGCGGCGCAGAACGAGGCGACGGCGATGGAATCCCGAGCCCGGGCGGCGGTGGCCCGGCTCCAGGAACTGACCCGCGCCCAGAGCGAAAGCGGTGAGCAGCCGATCGTGGCCGACCCGGCTCCCGCCGACCCGGCTCCGGCCGACGCGGCGACCGAGACGGCGACCGGGCTGGTGCCGCAGCCGTTGGCCCCGTCGATCGATGAGTCCGAGACGATCAGCCGCACGCTGCTGCTCGCCCAGCGCACCGCCGACACCACGGTGGCCGAGGCGCAGGTGGAAGCCGAACGCTTGCTGACCGATGCCCGGGAGCGGGCGACCGCGTCGGACGAGACGGCGCGCGCCGAGCGCGCCCGGATGATCGACGAGGCCAAGGACGAGGCTCGCCGCTCGGGCGAGTCCGAGCGGGTGCGCATCGAGGGGGAGGTCCAGGCCCTGCTGGCCCGTCGCGACTTCCTCGAATCCGACGTCGACGCGTTGGAACAGTTCCTCGCCGCCCAGCGCGAGCGGCTGACCGAGGCGGCCACCGAGATCTCGGCGCTGGTGGCCCGGGTACCCAACGGGCTGGCCGACATGCGTCGCCCGCTGCTGTCGCCGGCCGCCGACGACGACGGGACCGGCGGGTCGGGCGGTGACGACACCGCCGAGACACCGGCCCCCGAGGGCCCGGCGTCTGACGTGACGGGTGACGACGTCGACGAGACCGGCGACAGCTGGGCCCGCCGTGATGACACCACCACCGACGACGAGCGGCTCTTCGCACCCGAACGCGCCGCCGACGACCCGGCGAGCTGACCCGGCTGTTCGCCGGGCCGGTCACGGCGCGAGCCGGTGGTGCCGAGGGTCGCTAGCCTGGTCCAGACCGGCGACGACGAGGCGATCACCTCCGAGCCTTCGGAAGAACGGGGCGCGTGCGCCCTCACTAGAACCGAACGGGTCCGGCCCGTCACCGCCGGCGTAGATGAGGGGCTCGCGGTCGTGGCCGCGGGCAAGCAAGGTGGGACCGCGGTCCCGGCGCATCGCTCCGGAGCCGTCCTTGCGAACGAGCACGATCCGTTCCAGGAGCCCACCCCGATGACCGAGCCCACGTCTCCCGCCGGCGCCTATCCGACCGTCGTCGCCCAGCCGCGGTATCCCGAGATCGAAGAGCGCATCGGTCGGCGCTGGGGTGATGAGCACACGTTCGAGCAGTCCGTCCTCCAACGCGAGGAGCAGGCAACGCGCCGAGCACGTGGTGTGGAGGGCGGTCGTCCAGATGGGGACGCCGACGACTCCAGTCGCTTCGACGCCCGCATCAGAGACGAGTTCGTGTTCTACGACGGCCCACCGTTCGCCAACGGTCTGCCGCACTATGGCCACCTCCTGACCGGCTTCGTCAAGGACGCGATCCCGCGCTATCGGACGATGCGCGGTCAGGTGGTACACCGTCGTTTTGGGTGGGACTGCCACGGTCTGCCCGCCGAGGTCGAGGCCGAGCGCGAGCTGGGAATCTCCGGTCACCCCGAGATCACCCGGTTTGGCATCGCCGCGTTCAACGACGCCTGCCGCACCAGCGTGCTGCGATACACCAGCGAGTGGGAGCGCTACGTCACCCGGCAGGCCCGCTGGGTCGACTTCGACAACGACTACAAGACCCTCGACCCCTCCTACATGGAGAGCGTCATGTGGGCGTTCAAGACGCTGTGGGACAAGGGGCTCATCTACGAGGGCTTCCGCGTGCTGGCGTACTGCTGGCGCTGCGAGACGCCGCTGTCGAACACCGAGACGCGCATGGACGACGTCTACCGCGACCGTCAGGATCCCGCCGTCACCGTCGGGTTCGAGCTGGACACCGGTGAGCACCTGCTGGCCTGGACGACCACGCCGTGGACGCTGCCGGCCAACGTCGCCTGCGCCGTCGGGCCCGACATCGACTACGTGGTCGTCGAGCACGACGGCCGGCGCTACGTCCTGGCCGAGGCCCGGTTGGCGGCCTACGCCCGTGAGCTGGGCGACGCCGAGGGAAACCTCCCCGACCCGGTCGCCCGGCTCAAGGGGTCCGACTTGGTCGGACGGCGCTACACACCGCTGTACGACTTCTTCACCGACACCGAGCGGTTCGGGACCGAGCGGGCCTTCCACGTGCTCGGCGCCGAGTTCGTGACGACCGAGGACGGCACCGGTGTCGTCCACATGTCCTCGGGCTTCGGTGAGGACGACCAGGTGACGGCCAATGCCCACGGCATCCCGACGATCGTGCCGATGGACGAGCACGGCCGGTACACCGCCGAGATCGGCCCGTGGGATGGTGTCCACGTCTTCGACGCCAACCCGATGGTGATCCGCGACCTCAAGCAACGGGGGCTCGTCGTGCGCCACGAGACCTACGACCACAGCTACCCGCACTGCTGGCGGTGCGCCGAGCCGCTGGTCTACCGGGCGATCTCGTCGTGGTTCGTCGAGGTGACCAAGTTCCGCGACCGGATGGTCGAGCTCAACGAGCAGATCACCTGGGTGCCCGAGCATCTCAAGCACGGCAGCTTCGGCAAGTGGCTGGCCAACGCCCGCGACTGGTCGATCAGCCGCAACCGGTTCTGGGGTTCGCCGATCCCGGTGTGGCGCTCCGACGACCCGGCGTACCCGCGTGTCGACGTCTACGGGTCGATCGCGGAGCTGCAGCGCGACTTCGGGGTCGAGGTCACCGATCTGCACCGGCCGGCCGTCGACGACCTGGTGCGGCCGAACCCCGACGACCCGACCGGCCAATCGATGATGCGGCGGGTGCCCGAGGTGCTCGACTGCTGGTTCGAGTCGGGCTCGATGCCCTTTGCCCAGGTGCACTACCCGTTCGAGAACCGCGAGTGGTTCGAGGAGCACTATCCGGGCGACTTCATCGTCGAGTACACCGGCCAGACCCGCGGCTGGTTCTACACGCTCCACGTCCTCGCCACCGCGTTGTTCGACCGGCCGTCGTTCGCCACCTGTGTCAGCCATGGCATCGTGTTGGGCTCCGACGGGCTCAAGATGTCCAAGAGCCTGCGCAACTATCCGGATCCGATGGAGGTGTTCGACCAGCACGGCGCCGACGCGATGCGCTGGTACCTGCTGTCGTCGC
>JBKEAH010000302.1:0-42573 GCA_047972065.1 Desertimonas sp. | reverse complement strand
CGATCGCGGCGGCCGAGATGTCGACACCGAGGTAGGTCCGGGGTGCCGCTCCGGCGTCGTCGAGCCGACGCCACAACACCCCATCGCCGCAACCGACATCGAGCATCGATTCACCCGGCAGGATGCGCCACATGTCGACCAGCTGCTCGTAGCGGGCGGCCTCGACATCACCCGCCATGTACGCCCACTCCCCGGCGCGGTACTCGTGATCCCAGGTCGATGCCCCGATGCGAACACCGCGCCCGAGATGGCGCGTCAGGCGGCGATGGACGACATGGCGCCACGTCTTGACCTGGAGCCAGCGGGTGACGGTCATCGATACCTCCGCGGCACGGGTCGGCACCCGACTCCGGACGTACCGTTGCGAGCCTCCTGGCCTTCTTCCAGGGCCACCCGCAAGATGCGGGCGCCATACTCCTCGGTTCGTCGCCACCCGAGACCACCGGCGATCCGCGTCGCGGAGATCGACGCCGTCACCACCCCCCGGTCCACGCCCGGCAGCGCGCCCACGCGTCGGTACACCCGCCGAGCCCGCTGCTCGACCCGCCGGCCGTGCCGGCGGGTGAAGCGCGGCACGGCCCCCCACCGCTCGACAAGCTGCGACCGCGAGCTCTGGCGGCGCCGACTCTCCACCACGAAGCTCTCGAGCGACTTGACGTGGTGGTGCACGCCGGAGCTGGCCCGGTCGAAGCGCCCGACCCCCCCGACCGCTCGAAGGCGCAGGCCGAGGTCGAGATCCTCGTAGTAGGGCAGCGCGGTGGTGGTCAGGTGTTCGTCCGCCGCCAGATACAAGCTTCGAGGGGTGCTCATCAATCCCCCATAGACCCCTTCGAGGATGGTCTCGGGCTCGCGCTCCCAGCGAGCCACGACGTCGCGGTACTCGGCCCCGAAGACCCGGCTGGCGACACCGCCACCGCTGGGGACGGGGATGTGGCCGACCACGACCAGGTCGTCACGTCCGGCGTGCAACACCCGCTGGCGATCGACGACACCGTCGTCGATGACGATGTCGTCATCGACCATCAGCACGACACGCCCGGCGGCAGCGCGCACACCGTGCAGCTTGGCCCTCGCCTGGCCAAGGTTGACCGGCAGTTCGATGACCCGCAGACCCGCACGATCGATCGACGCGAGCGCGCCGAGCGTGTTGGGCTGTCGACCGTCGAGCACGACGACCACCTCGTCGGCGGATTGGTCGAGGAGCCGATCGACCACGACCGGGAGGCGACCCGGATGCGACCGATACGTGGCGATGACCGCCGAGACCGCGTCGGTCATCGGCCCGCCGCCGCGAGCGGGATCCGGGCGGCCGCCAGCATCCGCTCGGCCACCGACGTCACGTACGGCTCGACGAGCAGCGAGACGTGATCGCATCGCTGTTCCACGACATCGCATCCCTGCGGGAACACCGCTTCCCAACGGGTCCGGTTGCCGTGGTTGCCGTCGGCGAGGACCACCAACGCCGCACCGCTCCAGGGCCGGACGCGATGCAGGGTCGCGATGACCCGGGTCTGGTAGTAGTAGACGTCACGCTGCACGTCGGGCTGGTACTGCAGCCAGCCGGCGCCGACGACTCGAGCCGCCAGGCCGAGGTCGTGGGCGGTCGAAGGGCCTTCCGGGAACAACGACCGGGACGTCCGCCGCACACGACTCCACCAGCCGGTGGTCGCGGCGGGCGAACCGGGCTCGTCGAGGGCGTCCTCGACGCTGCGCGGCAGGTAGGCGTCGATGATGGTCAGATGGTCCACGACCGCACCGCGTTCGGCGAGCAGTTGGGCGACGCGCAGGGCGAGCAGACCACCGAACGAGAACCCCGCGAGCAGGTAGGGCCCAACCGGCTGGGCGGCCAGGACCACCTTGAGGTGACGGCGCGCCGCCGACTCGACCGACCAGTCAGGCCGGCCGCGCCGCTCGAGCCCGCTGGCGTGGTGGCCGAAGCAGCGCACCGAGTCCCCGAGCGCCCGCGCCAGCGGCAACATCGACAGACCGGTCGAGCCGGCGCCGGCAAACAGGTGCACCGCCGGGCCGTCACCGCCGGAAAGCTCGACCATCGTCGGGTGGGTGCCGAGGTCGCGTCCGGATGGGCGCGACCGGTCGATCCGGGCGGCGAGTGCGGCGATCGTCGGGGCCGCGACCAGTTCCGAGGGCGACAGCCGGACGCCATGGGCGTCGCGCAGCCTCATCAGCATCTCGACCGCGGCGATCGAGTCGCCGCCCAGGCCGATGAAGTCGTCGCCGGCCGACACCTCCGCGACCCCCAGCACGTCGCGCCAGATCGCGGCGAGCAACCGTTCGGTCGGGCTGAGCGGCGCACCGCCGTACGACGACGGAACCGGGAGCGCCGACCGGTCGAGCTTGCCTCGTTCGTTGCGCGGCAGACTTGCCATCACGACGACGTTGGCCGGCAGCATCCACGCGGGGAGCGTGTCGCGCAGCTTCGACTGCACCCGACTGGGAGTCAGCGCCTTCGCTCGCCGCGACGGCACCACGTAGGCCACCAGCCGAACGGGGCCGACGTCATGGACGGCGACCACCGCGGCCTCGCCAACCTCCTCGAGGGCGCTCAGCGCCGCTTCCACCTCGCTCGGCTCGACCAGATAGCCGCGCACCTTGACGGCGTCGTCGCTCCGCCCGACGAGGTGCAACACGCCATCACGATCCACCCGCCCGAGATCACCGCTGCGGTAGGTGCGCCGACCATCGCCGTGACGATCGAAGCGGGTCGCGGTCAGCTGTGGCTGCATCCAATACTCGGTGGCCAGGTAGTCGGAGACCACCAGCACCTCCCCCAGCTCGCCGGGGCCCGCCCGGGTCCCGTCCTCGCGCACGATCACCACCTCGCGGTTGGGAGCTACCGTCCCGGCGGGCACGGCCACCCCCGGTCGGAGCTCGGCCAGCCCGATCTCACAGAAGGCGAGATGACCGACCTCGGAGGCACCCGACCAGTTGACGTATCGGCACCGGCGCCCCACGTGGGCGCGCAGGTCGAGCACGTCGGAGCTCATCGCCCGCTCTCCGCACGTGGTGACCAACCGCAGTGACGGCATCGACTCATCGGGCTCCAGACCGGCCAGCAAGGTGCGCAGCATCGACGGTGTGGCGTGCAGCGTGGTCGCGCCGTGCTGCTCGATGGCATCGACCAGCCCCTGTGACCCGACCCGACGCGGGTCGACAGCGACCAGCGCGGCGCCGTTGCACAGCGCCATCAGCATCACGGTCAACCCGGCGCCGAACCCGAGCGGGAGCGCCAGCACGACGCGATCGCCGACGCCGATGTCCAACCGTTGCGCGGCGCCGAAGCACTCGTTGAGCCAGAGCGCGTGGTCGTGCAGCACACCCTTGGGCTCGCCAGTCGAACCCGAGGTGAACACGATCGACGCCGGCGATCGGGGTTCGAGCGCCGACCACGGCTCCTCACCGTCGAGCTGGCGTGGCCAGGCCGGCGCACGATCCCAGGTGAGCATCTCGACACCGGGCGGTGGAACCCACCCCGCGTGTCCCGGCGGGGCCACGACCACCCGGGCGGCGACCCGCTCGGTCACCCATCGGAGGCGCTCGGGCGGGAGGGCTGGATCGAGTGGGACCAGCGGACGTCCGCTGGCGATCACGCCGAGCGCGGCGACGACGCCGGCCGCGCTCTGCTCGACCAGCACCGTCACCGGCGTCGACGGGTCGGGAGCGGACTCGGCGATCCACTCGGCCATCGCCCGCATTCGGCCGACCAGCTGCGCGAAGGTCAGCTCGACCAGCGGGTGGTCGGCGTCGCCGCTGGCCCCGGAGACCACGGCCAGGTCTTCGCCGCGGGCCACACCGACCGTGACCAGCCGCTCGATGATCGAGCGGTCGCGGCCCGGCACGACGAGCGGAGCGAGCAGCTCACCGTTCAACACACAGCTCGCTGATCGGTAGTCCGACGTGGCGCCGGTCGCGAGGGGCATGCCCGAGCAGCTGATCCCCCTTCTTCAGCTCGGTGACGTTGCGCACACGCCCACCGGGTCCAAGCAGCCGCACATGCCAGTCGTCCTGCACGATGAGATTGCACTCCTCGCCCTCGGGACCGCGGGCCTGCACCCCCAGGAGGGGGCGTCGCTCGATCTTGACCCGCCCGACGGTGACCTCCCGCGCCGTACCGGTGGTCGTGACGGCGAGCACGCGGTGTCCGGCGCGAAGCTCGCTGAGGTAGCTGGTGCGGTTGTGGGGGCCGAGCACGTAGGAGTGGACGGCTCCGGCGTTGACACGGAACGGTCGCGTCGGCATGTACGGCAGCGGGTGGGTCTCGCTACAGGACAGGACGAGTGCCGTGGCGAACGAGCCCACGAGGATGCCCTCGTCGGTGCCGAGCAGCGAACAGGTGTCGATGCAGGCGCGCTCGCCCATGCCGACGTGATCGATGGTCTCGACGGTCAGTTCGCAGAGCGCGAGCTCCGGCATCCGCCGGCGGCACAGCTCAGCCAGCGCGACGACGTCGTCGACCCGGCGCGGGGCGAGGAGCACCCCGTCCGAGCCGTGCTCAAGGACCCCGAGGATGATCTCGGCGTCGCCGAGGTCGTTGGCGACGGTGACGGTGCGCCCTCCAGCGTTCTCGGCAGCAGCGATGACGATCTCGAGAGGGATCTTCGTCGGGTCGGCGAAGGTCAGCACGGTCCACGGTTGGGTCCGCACGGCGCCACAGGCGTCTTGCAACGTCGGCGCGTCGACGACCTCGATGTGGACGCCGACGGTGCGGGGGACCGACACGTAGGGGCCGTTGACCAGGACCACATCCACCGACTCGGACGGCTCGCCGAGCGGCCCGTCCACGACGAGCACCCGCGTCAGGGTCGGAGGGACGCTCGACAACCGGGCGGCGTCCGCATCGACCACCGCGTCGATGCCATGATTGGCCGCCGCCTGGGCGATGGCCGCGAGCTGCCCGTCGGGGACCGCGCGCAGATCCAGCCACGCCAGGTGATGGGCGGCGGACTCGGCCGGTCGATCGCTCGGGGAGAGGGCGCTGATGGTGTCGGTGACGTTGGCATGTCTGGCGGACTCCTCGTCATCGACGGACCTATCGAGACCGGCGGATTCGCCGCTGGCCGACATCAGCCCGCCACTCCGGCGCTGAGCGGGCTGACGGCCGCGACCATCGCCGGGCGGGGATCATGGACGATGCCCGCCAGCCGGTGGGCGACGGCGTAGGGGTCGCGGGCCTCGAACACCGAACGACCGACCGCCAACCCGGCTGCGCCGGAGATCATCACATCGCTCGCGAGCTCGAAGGTGTGCTCGGGACGATCGGGCCGCGCTCCACCGGCGGCCACCACCGGCAATGGACAGGACTCGACGACGCTGCGCATCGCCTCGGCCGAGCCCGCCCAGGGAAGCTTGACGATGTCGGCCCCGGCGTCGGCGGCGATCGCTCCGAGATGGCTGAGCGTGGTCGGCTCGAGGGATCGATCGCCCTCGAAGGCGCGCCCCCGGGCGTACATCATCGCCAGCACCGGGACCCCGAGCCGTGACGCCTCACCGGTGACCAGCCCCAGGTCGCGCAGCTGCTCGGTCTCCGAGGGTGCACCGATGTTGACATGGACGCTGACGGCGTCGGCGCCGACTGCGACCGCCTCGGCGACGCCGCCGACGAGCACCTTCGAACCTTGATCGACCGCCACGCTGGTGCCGCCGCTGAGATGCACGACCAGGCCGAGACCCACGAACTGACCAGGCTCGAAGGCCCGGACGCGACCCTTGTGCATGACCACGCCGTCCACCTGGGCGCGCCGCAGGTCGTCGAGCAGGGATCGGAGCCCGGCGCTGGTCGCCATCGGGCCGTCCGAGAACGAGTGGTCGATCGGGACGAGCAACAACCGTCGCTCTCCACCACGCGCCATCAGCCGGGCAAGGCGCAGTGCCTTGCCGCCGGCCAGCATCATCGTGCTCATCCGCTGCCTCCATTCATGCCGTCCACCGCGACACCTGGTCGCGCCAACCCGAGTGAGTTCGTACTCCGGAGCGAACCTATTCGAGTTCAGGTCTTCTCATATCAAGGTATCCTAACATTCATGCGAGAGACCACCTCGTTCGGCGCGATCGTGCCACCGATCACACGCGACGAGTCCGGCAGTGGCGACGCCCGACGACCGACGTGGGTCGGTCGCTATCTCGATCTCCTCGGGCTCGAGGCTCCACCCCGGCGCAACAGCGCCGGGCTGGCCACGATCGCTCGGCGCCACGCCGAGGCGGTGCCGTTTCACAACCTCGACCTGCAGGTGGGCGAGCCCGGACCGGTCAGGGTCGAGGCGGCGCTCGATGCCGTGCTCGGCGGGCGGGGCGGGACCTGCTTCGAGCTCAACCTGGCACTGGGCACGCTGCTCGACGCGCTCGGTTACCACGTTCGTCTCGTCGCCGGTCGGGTGTGGCAGGCGGACCGCGTCGGAATCCCTCACGGCCATCTGGCGCTGCTGGTGCGGCCGGTCGGTACGCCGACCTGGATCACCGATGTCGGATTCGGTGACCGCTGGATGGTCGCGCCGTTCCCCGACGGCGACGAGCGGGTCGGCGTCGCCGGCGTCGGCGTCGGCGCGGGCGGCGAGGTCGACATCTCCGTCGAGGGCGTTCGGTGGTATCGGCTCTCACGCACCCCGCTGGTCCCCGCTGACTTCGACGCCGCCAAGTGGTACTTCGCCACGGGGCCCGACACCCGGCTGAACCGCTCGTTGGTCTGCTCGATCGCCACCGCCACCGGTCGGGTCACGCTGGCCGACCGGCGACTGATCACGCTCGACGGGACCGAGCGCGCCGAGCGGCGGCTCGCGGCCGACTCCGAGATCCTGTCGGTCTACCGCGACCTGTTCGGGTTGACGCTGGACCGTCTCCCCCGTCCCCGGCGCCGCGACGCCGACGGCCACGACTGGTTCGGCCAGCCGTCGACGGCCGCTCACCACTCGCAGGCGGCGGGAATATGAGCCGCCGACGTGGAACTCCGGGCGAGATCGGATCGAGCCGTCGCATCGCTGGCCAGTCGGGCCAGCTCGGCCCGCTGGACCCGGGTCTGGAACTCGTCGCCATCGAGCCGGTGAAGCAGCGTTGTCAGTCGGTGCGCATAGCGCTGAGCCTGCCATGCCCGGGTGAGACAGGTGTCGGAGTACTCGTCGAGCAGATCCCGGTGACCACCGCCGAACCAGGCTCCCAGTGCCCGCGCCAACACACAGGCGTCGCCGACCGCCACGTTGAGGCCCTTGGCCCCCGACGGCGGGAACACGTGGGCGGCGTCGCCGAGGAGGAACATCCGGCGCCAGCTCATCGGCTCCACGACAGAAGCCCGCAGCGGCACCAGCGTTCGCTCGAGGATCGGGCCGGGTTCGACTCGGAAGCCCTCGCTCGCACCGGACCGGACGATCAGCTCGTCCCAGATCCGCGCATCGCTCCAGTCCAGCGGATCGGCGTCGACCGGGACCTCGAGATACTGGCGGGTGGTGTGGGGCCCACGGTTGCTGTGCAGCGCGAACCCGGCGGGATGCCAGCAGTACGTCCCGATCATCGATGGCGGGAGCGCCTCGGCGAGGATTCCGAGCCACGCCGAGGGGTAGGCGCGCTCGAAGAGCCGAACGTGTCGCTGGATCGCCGCCCGGCTCGGTCCGTGCGAACCGTCGGCACCCGCCACGAAATCGGCGTGGACCCGCCGGGTACGTCCGCGCCGGTCGACGGTCACGACGGGGTCGTCGACCTCGAGCCCGCTGATCCCGACCGCGGCCGCGTCGAACCACAGCGGTGCTCCGGTCTGCAGCCGAGCCGCGATCAGATCCTTGACCAACTCCTGTTGCGGGTAGAGCGTGTTGACCTCCCCGGTGGTCTCGCGCAACGGGATGCCGATGGTCTCGCCCTCGACGCGTATGTCGAAGCGGTCCTGGATCGAGCACTCGCGGCGCAGACGTCCGGCGACGCCGGCTCGATCGAGCAGGGCGACGACGCGTTGCTCGATGATGCCGGCGCGGACGCGCTGTTCCACGTAGCTTCGCGACCGGGCCTCGACCACCACCGAGTCGATCCCTTGGCGATGCAGGAGGTGCGCGAGCAGCAATCCCCCCGGGCCGGCACCGATGATCGCCACCTGCGTCCGTACGTCCTCATCTGACATCGTGGCACCTCCACACGATCTTCGACACCGTCGCCGCCCACGCCGCTCCCGCCGCGCTGCCCGTCGGACGGCGTGGCCGCTCGCCGCCGCCATGGTCGCCGCCGCCTGCGCGGCCCCGTCCGACTCGCTCGACGGGGCCCAAAACCGCACCAGCGACGCCACCACCATGGAGCGGACGACGACCACGCCGTCGCCGGCGAGCATCGGCGGACGATCGGGGTTGGGATGGGCGAGCGGGGCCTACGTGAGCGGCGGGGTCACGGACGGCTACGACGAGTTCGCGTCGTGGCGAGGACGCGAACTGGACGTCGCGGTGATCTGGGTCGACCGCGACGACTGGAACGATCTGACCGACTCGTGGGTCTACACGGGATGGTCGGGCCGGGGGGAGATCCTCTCGCTGGGGATCCCGCCGTACCCCGACGACGGCACCAGCTCGCTCGCGGCCTGCGCCGCCGGTGACTACGACGATCACTGGCGGGCGATCGCCGCGGCGATCGACGACGCCGGTATCGCGGCTCGGTCGGTGATCCGGCTGGGCTGGGAGCTCAACGGCGACTGGTACCCGTGGGCGGCCCACGAACCCGACACGTTCGTGTCGTGCTGGCGCAGCGTCGTGGCTGCTGCCGAGGAGGTCGCGGCGGTCCTGCGTTGGGAGTGGACCGTCGCCGCCGGACCAGGACCGGCGGTCACCGACGCCGCCGACGCCTGGCCAGGTGACGCCTGGGTCGACATCGTCGGTCTGACCAAGTATGACGAGTGGCCGCAGGCCTGCGACGACGACACCTGGCGACGAGCGCATCTCGACGGCGAGTTCCAGCTGGATCACTGGCGGAGGTTCGCCAACGCCCACGACCTGCCCTTGGCGGTGTCGGAGTGGGCTCCATTCGACGGCGGCCACAACACCGAGTCCCCGTGTCCGGACAACGCCGCCTACGTCGGGTACATGTTCGACTGGTTCCAACGTCATCGTGGCGATCTGGCCTACGAGGCGTACTTCAACATCGCCGCCGAGGACATGCTCAGCGTGCTCCACCGGCCCGACGGGCTGGCCGCCGCGGCGGACGCCTACCGGTCCCACTTCGGATCGGCGTGAGACCCCGTCACCATCGACTTCCTCGCCGGTCGGCCGCGGCGCCTCAGGGCGCCGCTCCCTGCGCATCGGCTGCGCCGCCGGGGCCACGCTCGGGGTCGTCGGTGACGGTGCGAGCGCGCTCACCGTCACGGGCGACCTCGTCGGCGGCGGTGCCGACGCTGACGAGCACCTGATCGGTTCCCGAGCCGGGCTTCTCACCGGTGGGATCGGTGACGACCCCGCTCGCCGCACGGGACCGGCGCCGGACGCGCCGCAGCACCAGTGCGACCATGGTCACGACGATCACGACCAGCAGCGTCCAGGGGATCGACGTCGCGGCTGCCGACGCTTCGACGTGGGCGATCGGCTCGGTCTCGACCCCGACCGCAAGCGGTTCGATCGTCAGGTCGGCACGGGTCCGACCGGTCTGCCAGACACCCTCGATGGTCACGCTCTGATCGACCTCGGCCCCGGGGAGAAGCTCGGGCAAGGCCCCGAGCCGCACCCGGGATCCGTCGAGTCCGGCGACGCCCTGGACCTCGACGACCTGTCCCCCCGACAGCCGAACGTTGCCCGTGTTCCGCACGACATAGCCGACCGTCACCCGGTCATCCCAGGGCCACAGTCCGCCAGATGCCTCGACGGCGAAGTCCTCGACGACCAGCGCTGGGGCCAGTTCGCCATCGACGCGCAGGTAGACCCGCGAGCCGACCCGCTGGTCGACGAGCACCGCACCGTCTCCTTCGGACAGGAACGACGCGACGATGCCCCCCGGATGATCGCCGGGTGTGGCGTTGGCCGGGACGGTCAGCGTGAACGCCACATCGGCGCGCTCACCGGGCTGCAGCACGACGTCGGACTGCTCCAGCACGATCCACGACCCGACGTCGACCGGAACGTCCGTCGACGGGAGGAGATCGAAACCACCCGACGTCGTCGTGAACGCATCACTGGCGTAGAGCCGCAACGTGATCGGCTCGTCGCCGTGATTGGTCACTCCAACCCAGTCCTCCGTCGACTCCCCCGGCGCCAGGTCGTACTCGAACGATGCCCGGTTCGAAGGTCCCGTTCCCGTCGACGGCTGCACCCCCCACGAGATGGCCGCACCCGGCGGCTCCTCGTCCTGGGCGTAGGCCGGCGCGGTGAGGCCGAGCAACGACCAGGCGACGGCGCCGACAAGGGCCCAGCGGAGTCGAGTGGTGGGCATCAGATCACCGTGAGGGTGAGGACACCGGCATACTGACCGGGAGCGGTGGCCGAATCGACCGTGATGGCGATCCCCGCCCCGAGCTCGGCGGTACCGGTGCCCGCACCGGCGGCAGCCACCGCCAGCGAGCGGGACGTGGCCAGCCCGACCCCTGGTGCGACCTCGTCGCCGGGCTCGACGCTCTGTCCGTCGCTCGACGCGACGACCGATGGGGTCCAACCAACGTCCTGCGCCGAGATGGTGTCCGCTGTGCTGGACAGGTCGCTGAGCTGGCCCGACACGCTCCAACCGGGGTTGGAGCTTCGTTCGTCGGTGACCACGACGTCGGTCAAGACACCCGTTCCGGTCATCGAGGCCGGGTCGGCGGCGAGGGCTAGCGTGCCGAGATCGACCCCCATCGACCCGACCGCCAGTCGCAGGTCGCCGTTGCCGGGGCCACCCGGGCCACCCGGGCCACCCGGCCCACCGGGGCCACCCGGCCCGCCGCCGTCGGGAACCTCCACCGTCACGCCGACGCCGGCCCCGGCCCCGGCACCGGGATCGGGATCGGGGTCGGGGTCGGGGTCGGGAGTGCCATCGGTCGGCAGCAGGACCGTGACCAGCCCGGTGTCGCGGTCCCCCACGTACGCCGCACCGGTGACCGGGTTGACCTCGAGCCCGAGGGCGAACGTGCCGCCGGTCTGGTAGGTCCCGACGACCTCCCAGGTGGTCTCGCTGACCGCGTACACCTCGTTCGTGGAGAGGTTGGTGACCAGGTAGGTGCCGGTTCCGGGGTGACGGACGACGGTGAGCGCCGACCACCAGTCGTCGGTCACGCTCACCGTCCGCTCGATCGCCCCCGTGTCGAGGTCGAACACGACCAACGCACCCTGCTCGAACGCCGTGGCCACGCCGATGCCGGCGGCCGGGTTGAGCTCGATGTGCTGGGCCCGCGGCACTGGGCTGATCGTGCGCACCAGCTCGTAGGTGCCGGCGTCGTAGACGTAGACGGCATTGCCGAAGGTGCCCGCGACGTAGAGCTGGTCGCGGGTCGGGTCGAACTCGACCTGGACCGGGATCGCGCCGGCCGGCATTTCGATCGAGTCGATCACCGTGTCGGTGGTGCCGTCGATCACCGTGATGGCGTTGGGGCCGTTGGGGGCGGTGACGTAGACGCGGTTGCGGGTCTCGTCGATTCCGATGCCGTGACCGCGCCGGTTTGCGCCGAGATCGACGACCGTGAGCAGCTCGAGCGTGTCGGCGCTGTACACGTAGAGCGTGTCGTTGTCGCTGTCGTCGACGTACACCTTGCGGCTGGTCGAGTTGACGTCGAGACCGACCGGGCTCTGCCCGCTGTCGGTCTCGATGGTCCGCGTCGAGGCGTTGGACGAGTCGACGACCGTGATGCGACCGTTTTCACCGGACCAGCGATCGGGATGGGCGATCCAGACGAACTGGCCGTCGGCGTCCATCTCGTACGTGTAGTTGCCACCGGTGTCGAAGGTCGTCACCACCTCGAACGGGCCGGGGTCCGCCTGGGCGCCGGTCGGCGAGGCGAACACGACGACGCCACCGAGCGCGAGCGCTCCGCCGACCGTTGACCGAGCGACGCGACCGCGCCACGAAGCGAACCGGGACGAGGGGTTGACCACACCGAGATCTGCCACGCCGGCACCCTACGTTAGGGTTACCTATCTCTGCAACATCGTCCTTCGGACAGTTGGTTATCCAGGTTCCCGATAGGGCGCGTCAGGATGGCGGCGAATGGCCCGGGTCAACGACGTCAACAGGTCGACCAGCGCGGCGAGCGGCTCGTCGCTGAGCTGACGAGCATGGGCCCCCGGGCTCTGTCGTGTCGTCAGACCGCCGACGACACCCTGCCACGTCGCGGGCTCGAAGCCCGCCGCGGTGCTCTCGGCCGCCGCGACGTGGGTGACCGCACCGGGATACCGCCGCTCACGGTGGCGGTGCATCGCCCGCCCGTGGTTGACGACGATCTCCGCCATCCGGTCCAGCCGCTCCGGCGACAGCGTGGACAGCGCCCTGCGTTCGCGACCCAGCGCGTCGAGGGCGGCCTCGCGGGTCAGCTCCCCGTCGGCCCCGGCGGCATCAGCCGGGTCGATCCCCCCGATGTACAGCAACGCGCGCCAGGCGTCGGTCTCGGTCGGCTCCGGTCGCCCCCGCCAACTCGTCGAAGGGTAGGCATCGACGAGCACGACCGAGGCCACCGCGACGCCCGACTCCTCCAGCTGGACGGCCATCTCGTGGGCGATGACACCACCGACCGACCACCCCAGCAGGTGGATGTCGCCACCGTGGCGCTGGGCGATCAACGTCTGGTTGGCTCGCCGGGCCATCTCGTCGATCGTCGCGGGCAGTTCGCCACCGTCCCAGCCGGGGGCCTGCAGCCCCATCACCGCGACATCGGGAGCGAGCGCCGCACCGAGCGCCGCATAGCACCACGCCAGACCGCCGGCCGGGTGGACGCACCACACAGTGGGCGCACCCGGTCGACGGCGGATCGCCAGCGCGGGCCCGAACCCGCTGTCGACGTCGCGATCGCGGCTCAGCAGACGTCGCGGTGTGGGCGTGGCGAAGACCTCCGCCACGCTCAGGTCGTCACCGAGGATCGGACGGAGCCGATCGACCAGAATCGTCGCCGACAGCGAGTGACCACCCCGCTCGAAGAAGTCATCGTCCATGCCGACGGCCGGCAGGCCGAGCACCTCGGCAAATCGGCACACCACCGACTCCTCGACCGGCGTACGGGGCACCGACTCGGGCGACGTCGCGATGTCGAGAACCGGATCCGGCAACGACGAGCGCGCCAGCTTGCCGTTCACGTCGACGGGCAGCTCGTCGATCACGACCCAGTGTTGGGGCACCATGAAGGCGGGGAGGTGACCGGCGGCTCGGCGCACCACCGCGTCCAGGTCGAGGGCACCCGGGGTGCTCGGCACCACCCATGCCACCAACCGCTGGTCACCACTCCCGATCGCGCGGACATCGGCGACCGCCGCCGTGACGGCGGCGTCGGCCGCCACCACGCTCTCGATCTCACCGAGCTCGATGCGCTGACCCCGCAGCTTGACCTGCCGGTCCAAGCGGCCGAGGTACTCGACGGCGCCATCAGGACGCCAGCGGACGAGATCGCCGGTGCGATAGAGACGACCACCTGACGCGTCGAACGGGTCGTCGATGAACCGCTCGGCGGTCAGGTCGGCTCGACCGACATAGCCTCGGGCGAGCTGGCGCCCGGCGAGATGCAGCTCCCCCGGGACGCCGACGGGCGTGAGCCGCCCCCGTCGGTCGAGAATCCGCAGCGCGGTGTTCCACACGGGCCGACCGATCGGGACCGAGGCGCGGTCGCGGTCGGGATCAACCCGCCACGCGGTCACGTCGATCGCGGCTTCGGTCGGCCCGTACAGATTGTCCAGGCGGGCACCGGTTCGCTCGATCGCCCGACCGGCGAGCTCGGCCGGCAAGACTTCGCCACTACAAATGATCCGGCGGAGGACCCCACGAGTGGCGCCGCTGGCGGGATCGTCGAGGAACGCCTCGAGCATCGATGGCACGAAATGAACCGTGCTCACACGATGATCGACGATCGCACGGGCGAGATAGGCCGGGTCGCGTTGACCACCGGGAGCCGCGACGACCATCGTGGCGCCAGCGATCAGCGGCCAGAAGAACTCCCAGACCGAGACGTCGAACCCCGCTGGGGTCTTCTGCAGCACCCGGTCCGTGGACACGAGCCGATACCGGTCCTGCATCCACAACAGCCGGTTGACGATCGCCCGTTGACCGATCTCGACGCCCTTGGGCGCACCGGTCGAGCCCGAGGTGAAGATGACATAGGCCGGCGACCCGGGTGGTATCGACCACGGCCGAGACCACCTCGACGTCGCCGACGCGGCCCACCAGTCCTCCAGCACGATCTCGTCGATGGGCTCGTCGAGCCCGGGCGATCCCCCCGACGGCTGATCCACGATCATGCACCGCGGCGTCGCGACCCGGCGCATGTGGGCACGCCGAGCCGCTGGGTACTCGGTATCGAACGGGACGAACCCGGCGCCGCAGCGGGCGATCGCGATCAGCGCCACCACCAGCTCGATCGACCGCTCGACGCTTACGCCGACCAGCTCACCCGGTCGGACCCCGCGCTCGACCAGACGCTCCGCGAGCGCGCCCGACGCCGCCATCAGCGCCCCATAGCTCATCGTCGGGCCGTCGGGCCCGATCAGCGCGACCGCATCGGGCGTCGCGACGGCCTGGGTCTCGACCAGCTCGGCCAACGAGACGTCCGGGACCGGGTGCTGCGTGGCATTCCAGCGATCGAGCACCAGTGTCTGCTCATCGGGCGGGACCAGCTCCAGATCCTCGACCGCCACGTCGAGCGGCGCGTCCTCGATCAACCACCCGAGACGATCGCGATGGGCCTCGACCTCCCACGGCGCATAGCAGCGCGGGTTGGCATCGACATCGATGTCCAGACCGCCGGCCTGATCGCGCCGAGCCACGTTGATGGTGAGATCCTCGACCGGGCCGTTGGCGACGTTGCGTAGACGGCCGGCGACCGAGCCGAACCGGTGACGCAACTCGAAGGGCATGATGTTGACCTGTGGCCCGTGCAAGCGACGGTCACCACCGAGCAGCCGGAGGTCCCGACGGAGCTGCTCGGAGCGATAGCGCTGGTGTCGGCGCATGGCTCGGCGCGACCGGGCGACCGCCATGGCCACCTCGGCCACCGTGCCCGCTGGGTCGACCTCCACCCACAGCGGCACGACGTTCATCATCGTCGCCGCCGCCCGCAGCGTCGGGCGATCGAGACGTCCCATGACCGGCAAGCCCAGCGCCACGTCGGACCGGCCGGTCAGGCGGGCGACATAGACCGCAACCAGCGCCAGGAGCGCGTCGGGCCAGGACACCTCGGCTCCAGCGCACCGTTCGCGGAAGCGGTCGAACCCGTCGGGCGCGACCAGCCGTCGGCGCCGGATCATCGTCGGCGCCGGGAGCGCGACCAGCTCGGACAGCGACCGCGGCGGGTCACGATCGGCGACCGTCGACATCCAGTAGGCGCGATCGATCTCGTGGCCGGGTGACGCGACGTACGCATCGTCGAGATCGGCGACATGGCGCCACCCGACCAACCCGTCTTCGGGAGCCGGTGACCCGCCGACGATCTCGCCGTAGCGGCCGGCGACCCGCTCGACCACCAGCGACATGGCGTAGCCGTCGACGAGCAGATGGTGGGCGCGCGAGTACCACCAGACCTCGTCGTCAGCGACGCGCATCACGGCCTGACCGAAGGCTCGGCGGGTCCGGTCCCCGCCGGTGAGGTCGGCGACGACGGACATATCGGACGCGATCCAGTCCTCGGCGGCACGTCTCGGCTCGTCGGCGGCGCGCAGGTCGAGCCGTGTCACCCGCCAGCTGTGATCGGGCGCCTCGGTCTGTTCGGCGCCACCATCATCGGTCGCCTCGAATCGCAGCCAGTAGACATCGACCCCGCGCACGACGTCCTCGATCGCCGTCACCAGTGCCGCGTCGTCGACCTCGCCGCTGAGCGCGACGACCTCACCGGTGTTGAGGGCCGGGCTGGCCGGATCGATTCGCTGCACGAACCACAGCCCGGCCTGTCCGCCGGTCAGCGCCCGAGGTCCCGGAACGGTCACGTCACCGCTCGACCAGCTCGAACCACTCGGCCAAGGTGAATCGCTCGGCCAGCGCGGTGAACCCGATGTCATGCCCCCGGCGCTGGAGGTCCTCGACGATCTCCATCAGATGAACCGAGTCGAGACCGATCTCGATGAGGTCGTCGTCGTCGGCGACCGGCTCACCGACCCGTTCGACGACCGCCCGACGCAGCCAGTCACGATCGACGCCGCCCGCGGGCGCCGACCCGGCCGACAGGGTGGCGACGACCTCGGCGTGACCGACACTGCGACCGCAACGCCTCGTCACGTAGTCCACGGCCATCTGATGGTCCGCTGCCGAGAAGTCGGCCACGGCATCGGCTACGAAGAACACCTGGAGATCGCGCATGAACGCCTCGATCGACGTCGCCAGGCAGCCGATGTGGGCGTAGACCCCGGTGACGACGAGTTGGTCGCGTCCGGCTTGTCGGAGCATCTCGGCAAGGTCCGTTCGCTGGAAGGCGCTGTAGCGCCACTTGGTCAGCACGTCTTCGCCCGGGCGCGGGCGGAGCCGGTCGATGATGGCCGGTTGACCGTCGTGCGCGGTCAGACCTGGACCCCAGAAATCGCTCAGCAGACCGCGGTCGTTCGCCGCCTGGTCCGGCGGCTGCGCGCTGAACAACACCGGCACTCCGGCGGATCGGGCGGTCTCGATGATCAGCTGGATGTGCTCGACCGCCGGTGCCATGGGGGACGCGTGGCGGTCGAACACGGCCACGAAGTACTCCTGCATGTCGTGGACCAGCACCGCCGCCCGTCTCGGCTCGAGCGGCCAGGTGGCCCGTCCCGGTGGCGGCGCGGCCCACCTCGCGTCGAGCGGGTACGGCTCGATGCGACCCAATCCCGGTCGATCGTCGGCTGCGTCGGAACCGCCGGCCGGCGGGCTCGTGTGGCTGCTCATCAGGTGGTCTCCTCATCGGCCGATCGGGCGGCCATCGAACGCAACACCGACTTGGCGACCTTGCCGACCGGGGTCAGCGGGAGCGCACCGACGATCTCGACTCGGTCGGGCAGCTTGAATGCCGCCAGGCCGTGGTCGCTCAGCAGCCGGCGCAGCTCGCGCCGCGTCGGGGGCTCGCCGACGGCGACAACGAACGCGCACGTTCGTTCACCGAGGGCGCGGTCGGGGATGCCGACCACGGCGACATCGGCCACCGCGGAGTGTTGACGTAGGTGATCTTCGATCTCGGCCGCTGCGATCTTCTCGCCACCGCGGTTGATCTGGTCCTTGTGACGACCCTCGACGACCAGGTTGCCATCGTCGCGGATGCGCACGATGTCCCCGGTTCGATAGAAGCCGGCGGCGGTGAATGTGCGGGCGTTGTGGGCGGCGGCGCGGTAGTACCCGGCGATGGTGTAGGGCCCGCGGGTGAGGAGGTGCCCGGCCGTTCCCCTGGTGACGGGCCGGTCGTCGTCGTCGACGATCAACAGCTCGTCGTCGGGTGAGATTGGCCGGCCCTGGCTGTGGAGGACGACGTCGTCGGGGTCGTCAAGGCGGGTGTAGTTGACCAGCCCCTCGGCCATGCCGAACACCTGTTGGAGGCGGCAGCCGAGCGCCGGAGCGACACGGGCCGCGACCGCCGGGTCGAACATCGCCCCGCCGACCTGGAGCACCTCGAGGCTGGAAAGTGAGGGTCGAAGCCGTTCGGCGGCTTCCACCCACATCATCGCCAGCGACGGCACTGCCGGCACGATCGTCACGTTCTGGTCGGCGATCAGCTCGAACACGGTGTCGGGGCTGGCCGACGAAGCCAGCACGACACGTCCGCCGGCGTGAAACACCCCGAGGCTGCCCGGCGAGCTGAGCGTGAAGTTGTGGGCCACGGGGATCACCGCGAGCAACACCGACTCGGTCCCGAGTCCACAGATGCGGGCGCTCTCGCGGACGCTGTAGAGGTACTCGGCGTGGGTGCGCGGGATCAGCTTGGGAACGCCGGTGCTGCCGCCCGACAGTTGGAGGAACGCCACGTCGGTCGCTCGTCGGGCCGGGTTGGCGGCGATCGGTGCAGCCGACGTGACCAGCGGTTCGAGCGCGAGGAACGAGTCGGGGTCATCGCGGTGACGCTCCCCGACCAGCAGCACCCGTCGGAAGCCTCCCAGCGAACGCTCCAACTCTCGCAACATCGGCCGTAGATCGTCGCGACCGTCCTCGGTGGTGGTGATGAGCACCGTGGCATCGCTGTGACGACAGAAGTGTTCGAGCTCGGCGCGGCGGTGAGCGGCGAGGGCGAACACCGGAATCGCCCCGAGCCGGAACAGACCGAAGACGACCTCGAAGAACTCGACGGTGTTGGGGAGGCGTACGACGACGCGATCTCCCCGTCGAACACCGACGCCGAAGAGCGCGCCGGCGGTCCTCGCGGCGCGCTCTGCGAGCTCGGCATAGGTGCGCACCCGGTCACCGTCGACCAACGCGAGATCCTGGCCGTGCTGGTCGGCACGACGATCGATCGCGGCGCCGAGTAGCTCGTCGGTCCAGTAGCCGAGGCGCTGCCAACGGTCGACGACATCGGGGGAACGTTCGACCACCCCATCGAGGGCGGGTCCGCTCCTCACGTCCCGAGCCCCGCACCGCCGTCGACCCGGACATCCTGCAGTGTGACGTGACCGGCGGCGTCGGACACGAGGAATCCCACGACCGCGGCGACGTCATCGGCTTGGGCGATGCGACCGAGCGGGATCCGGTTGCGGAAGCGTGCCGGGTCGCCCGCCGCGGCACGCCCGGCGGCGTCCTCGACCGGTTCGTCGGACGGCCACAACCCCCGCTGCATCGGGGTGTCGGTCGCTCCTGGCGACACGACGTTGCAGCGCACGCCCGCCGTGGCCACCTCCAGACCGAGCGACCGGGTGATCATCGCTGCCGCGGCCTTCGACGCGCCATAGGGCCCGAGGTCGAGCCGGGGCACCGCGCCGGCGTCGGATCCGATCGTCACGATGGCGCCACGGCGGCGCTCGACCATCCTCGACGCCACGGCGCGCGACACGTTGCGCACGCCGATGGTGTTGACCGCGAACAGTCGCTCCCAGGCGGCGTCGGCCAACTCGAGCACCGAGCCCGTCTGCAACACGCCAGCCGCGTTGACCAGGACGTCGATCGGACCGAGTCGGCGCTCGACGCAGGCCACCGAGCGCCGGACGGCCGAATCGTCGCACACGTCGACCGGGCTCGACCACGCCGGCGGCCACTCCGTGCCGTCCTCGGCGGGTCCCTCCAGTGCGGGTACCACGTCGAAACCGACCACCGACATGCCGACATGGGCGAGCGCTCCGACGACCGCGGCCCCGATGCCACCGCTCGACCCGGTCACGACGGCGACGGGATCACCGCGGCGCGCGCGGTCATCGGGCGGAGTCACACTTGGTCCCCGGCGCCCGCTTGTTCATGATTCGGAGATGATAAGTCCGTCGACCGGATATTCATTATCAAGGAGCCTATACTTTCCGGGTGAGACGTGCGACCTCGATGTGCACCGGCGGTTTCCGCGCCACGCTCGCCGGATGAGCGAACCGGCACGCACCACCCGTCCACCCGGCCGGCACGAGGACCCGCTCGGGGACAGGGCGAGCCGCCCCGGCGCGGCCGTCGCCGCCGTCATCGCCGCCGCAGGCGCCGGTGAGGAGGGATCGGTCACCCGGATGCTCGACGAGCTGTGGGCACGACCGCGCCCGATCGTCGAACCCGACCCCGACCAACCCGGATGGTCGATCGTGACGTTTCTGTGGCGAGGGCGACGCACCGACCGGGCCGAGCGCGACGACGAGGTGCATGTGCTCGTCAACCGGCTGACGCAACGCGGTGATCTCGCCGCCAGCCGGCTCGAACACGTGCCCGGAACCGACCTGTGGTGGCGATCCTGGACGATGCGCGACGACTGGATGGCCAGCTATCAGCTCGCGCCGCGCCGACGTCCCACCGGGCTGCCGATCGATGTCGCTGCCTCGCTGGCGGGTACCGCCGCCGGCCCGTGGCGAACCCCCGGGTCGGGCGACGACCAGGCCGTCGACGACACGGTGGCCCACGCCACCATCGACCCGGCCAACCCGCTCACGCTGGCCTCCCGTTGGGGTGGCCCGCCGATGTCGGTCGTCCGGCTCCCGGCCGCGCCCGCCGACGACATGTGGGACCGCCGTGGGTCGCCGACGCCGCTGGTCGCCGAGTCGGTGCGCGATCCCGACGGGCACCCGCGATCACTGTGGTGGCGTGCCCCGACAAACACAGGCGACGGCATCGACCTGCTCGTGATGCTCGACGGCCAGTACTGGGGTCCGTTGTACGGGTTGGGCGACGCCCTCGATCGGCTCGAGGGTGCGGACCTCATCGATCCGACGGTGGCCGTGTTCATCGACTCGGTGGACGACGCCACCCGTCGACACGATTACACCGCCAACCCGCGAACGGCCGACTGGCTGGCCGACGACATCGTCGCGTGGGCTCGACGCCGGTGGCCGATCGGTGATCGTCGACACGTGACGATCGTCGGGCAGAGCCTCGGCGGGCTGATGGCGCTGAGCGCCGGTGATCGACGACCCGACGTCATCGGCTCGGTGCTCGCGCAGTCGCCGTCGCTGTGGTGGCCGGGCGGCTCGGCCTTCGACCAGGACGCCGGCGCGGTGATCCGTCAGATCGCCGAACACGGCGACCGCGGCGTCCACGTCGATCTGGCCGTCGGCTTGCAAGAGCCGATCCTGCTGCCGTGGGCTCGCCATCTGCGCGACGTGCTCGTGGCCGGCGGCCACTCGATGGTGGCGACCGAGTACAACGGCGGCCACGACTTCGTGTGGTGGCGACTGGCGATCACCGCGGCACTGCGCCGTCGTGATCGCCAGCGTGAGCCGTGATCGTTCAGCGGGCGGATGGACGACGAAGAGCGTCAACCGCCAGGTCGGCCAGCAGCGCGGCCGCGTCGGTGATCACCGACTCGTCGAATCGCGCCCCGGGTGCGTGGTTGTTCGCGGCGCGCTCCGGGTCGGCGCCAGGTGCCGTCGCCCCCAGCCCGACGAACGCGCCGGGGACCACGTCGAGCACTCGCGAGAAGTCCTCCGACGCCGGCCACGGGACCTCCCAACGCCGAAACCGACCGGCCCCGAACCGGTGGCCGACGACCGCCTCGACGCGGTCGACCTCGCCCGGGTCGTTGACCGTCGGCCCGTAGCCCGGGGTGACGTCGACGTCTACGGTGACACCGTAGGCACTGGCGACCCCTCGACACACCTCCTCCACGAGCGAGACACCGGCCGCCCGGGCATCGTGTGAGAACGAGCGCACCGTGGCCTCGAAGCGGGCCGTCTCGGGGATGATCGACGCGATGGTGCCGGCCTCGAACCGGCCCACCCCGATGATGACCGGGTCGAAGGCATCCTGGGCACGGGTGAGCCTCGCCTGCATCGCGACGACCATCTCGCACGCCGCCGGAACGGGGTCACAAGCCAGGTGAGGCTGCGCTGAGTGACCGCCGCCACCGCGCACGGTGACCACGACGCCGTCGGCGGCCGACAACACCGTCCCAGCCCGGCTGACGAACACCCCATGGGGCACCCTGGCGGCCAGCACGTGGACGGCGTATGCCGCGTCCACCCTCGGCCCGGCGGCGTCGAGCACGCCCTCGTCGATCATCAAGGCCGCGCCGTCGTAGCCCTCCTCACCGGGCTGGAACATCAACACGACGTCACCCTCCAGCTCGCCGGCCCGGGCGACGAGCAGCTGCGCCGCGCCGACCAGTCCGGCGACGTGAAGATCGTGTCCGCACGCGTGCATGACGCCCGGGAACCTCGACGGCGGCGGATCGTCGGGTCCAGCGTCGTCGGGCTCGGTGAGGGCGAGCGCGTCCATGTCGCCGCGCAACAGCACCGCTCGCCCCCGGCGCCGTCCTCGCAGGACCGCCACCACCGAGCTCAGCTGTCGACCGGTGGAGATCTCGAGATTGAGACCATCGAGGGCGGCGAGCACCTTGGCCTGCGTGAGCGGCAGATGCAGGCCAATCTCGGGCTCGGCGTGGATCGCCCGCCGAAGCTCGACGAGATCGACCGCCGAGGCCCGTTCGCTCATGGCGACACCGCGCCATCGACGACGGCGCCGACGCCGGTGGGGAGCGCCACCGTCGCGGCCACGCGTTGGTCGCCGGGCACCGTCAGCCGCGCCAGCGTCACCGGCCCGGTACACAGCCGCGGACCGTCGAGCAGTCCACTCACGTCAAGCGTGGCGAAACCGTCGACATCGGCCTGACCGGCCTTGACCAGCGCCTCTTTCGCAGTCCACAGATGCAAGAAGCCCGCCGCGGGCCGGTCGCACCACGCGATGCGCCGGCGCTCCGTCGGATGGCAACCGAGGGCCACCGGGTAGCTCGACAGCGCACGATCATCGACGGGCTCGATGTCGATGCCCACCGGCGGCGGTCCGGCGACGGCGGCGACCCAGCCCGGCGCGTGCGCCAGACTCAATCCGACGTCGGCGCGACCGCGCACCCTCGGCCGCCCGTGCGGTCCCCCGCATGTCGCGCAACGCTGTTCGATCGCGACGGCCGCCGCGGACCGGCCCAGGAACGTCGCTGCGCACACCCGGACAGCGATGTGGGCGGCGGTCGCATCGCGCCCATCCTGGGGCCGCCGACGCTGACAGCGCGCCCACTCGCGATCGTCGAGCCACGCGGCCCCATCCGGCCACCGACGCTCGATCTGGTCGGTGGTGGCGACGATGACCTGAGCCGTCATGCTCGTCGCAGGCGGCGCTGTAGCGCGAGCGCGCCGATGCCGACGACACCCAGCATCACCACCGGTCGCATCGCGGCCCACTCGTCGAAACCGTTGTTCGGCAAGGCACTGGTGCCCCCCGCGACCGTCGTGGTGGTCGCCCCCTCGACATCGGCGGCGATGACGGCGCTGGAACCGGCCGCCGTCGTGGTCGTGTCCTGTCCGGCCGGAACGGTGAGGGTGAACTCCCGGAACAAGCTGCCGATCGGCTGATCGGCGCCGTTGCAGGCGTTCGCTCCGGTACCGACGAGGAAGCGCAACCAATAGCGTGGATACCCAAGCGACTGAACAGCCGGTGGAATCGTCACGCTGCCCGACAGGCTGCCGTCGGCGCGCGCTGTCGCCGTGCCGAGGATGTCGATGTCGTTGAGCTTGACGGTGACCGTCTGACCGGCGCCGCAGTCGTTGATGAAGCCCGACCCGGTGAAGCTCACCTGACCGCCCGGTTCGACGGATGTGTTGCTCAGCGAGATCGAGATGCGGTCGGTGCCGACCTCGGGGAGGGGGTCGGCACCGCGATCGCCATCCTGAGCGGCGGCCGGTGCGGCGGCGAAGAGCACGACGGCGGCGAGCACGACGGCGCTCGACCACCACCGGCGGCGGCGGTTCCGTGGGCGGACAGCGGACTCCATGATGGTTCTCCGTTCAGGTAGGTCCCCCGACCAACTCGCCGACGACGACGAGTCGTTCGCGCGTCGAGTGCTCGGGATGGCACGTGATGAGGGTGATGAGGGCGCGGGTCGGTGACTCGTCCGGGTGGCCGGGCACCGGATAAAGGACGTCGACGCGGTCGGGGGTTACGACCGTGCTCTGGGTGACCCGGTAGTGGAAGGTGCCCCGCAGGGTCTCGACCTCGATCAGATCGTCGACGTCGAGCTGATCGAGGTCGCCGAACGGGGCGAGGTGGGTTCGCCGGTGCCCGCTGAGCGCAAAGTTGCCGACCTGGCCCGGCATCGCCGCACCGGGGAAGTGCCCCGGCCCCTTGGTCAGGTCGTCGGGGGAGACGCCCTCGACAAAGGCGAACTCGTAGGGCTCGGCGGCGTCGAGCCGGGGTATGCGCAACAGACCGAACACGGCGCCGCCCGACAGTGACGACACCGACCGGTCGCCGGAGCCGGCGAAGGGTCCGGGAAGAACGCTGACGCCGGTGGACGCCTGCTGGACCACGGTAGGCCGGCTCGTGACCGCTGCCGCGAAGTCGGTGAGCAAACGCTCCTGCGCCTGTTCGGTTCGGTCGTCGGTCGCCGCCACCTCGCCGCGTGTCCGCAGCATCAGACCGGCCGCACCGACGAGCGCGACCACGGCCACCGAGCGCGCGGCCAGACGCAGCAGGCCGATGCGACGGTGACGGAGCCGCTGCCAGCCCCGATCCAGCGCGGCCACCACGAGCAGTGCCGGAGCGAACACGAGCGCCACCGGCCACGTCCCCGATGTCGCTCCGACGGTGAGCTCGACGCCGGGCACCTCGGCCATCGTGACGGTGCCCTCGACCCCGACGTCTCCAAAGGCCAGCGCCGCGACCTCGGCCTCGTATCGCATGGTGACGACGGCGCGGGGCGCCACGACGGCCTCGACCGTCGCCGGTCGGGTACCGGCGTCCACCCGCAGCGTCGCGGTGCCGGTGGCGTCGCCGTTGTTGCGAACGGTGACCTCGAACGTGCGCGTCCCCCCGAGCCCGAGCGCCTCGCCGACGATGTCTCCGAGCGCACCGTCGCGCACCAGGTTGCTGGCCAGCACCTGCAACGACGGCGCGGCCGGTTCCGGCTCCGCCACAGGAACCACTTCGACGCCCTCGATGCTGATCGGCGCGAGGGCGACGGTCTCCGAGTCGAGCGTCGTCGCCCGCACGACGCACGGGCACGCTCCGGGTGGCTCGACGACCCGCAGCTCGGCAGTAGCGACACCAGCAACCGCTCGAACGACCTGCGCGTCGCGCACGGCGCACATCGAGCTCGACATCCCCCCTCGAGCGCAGGCGCTCAGCTCGACGTCACCGTCGGGGAACCCGCCGATCTCGACGACCACGACGTCGCCCGGTGCGGCCGTGTCGGCGGAGATCGTGATCGACGCCGCGGGGGCGGGGGGATCGGGCGCGGCGGGCGTGGCGAGACCGGTGCGCGGGACCGATCCGACCGCGACGAGCGCGACGAGCGCGACCATCGTCATCACCAACGGGCGCTTCACGGCCCACCACCCTCGGTCCGGGCCAGCGCAGCGGCCTCCGCGACGCCATTCGCCGGTGTCAGGTCCCCACCGTCGACCTCCGCGGTGCCGGCGGTGTCGGAGGTGGCGGCGTCGGCGGCGCCGGGGTCGGTCGCCCCACCCCCCGCCCGGCGGGTGCCACGACGACGCCATTCGGCGACCACGGCCACCACGATGGCGAGCAGGGCCAGCAGCGTCCACGGAACCGCCCAGACCGAGCTCGTGATGGTGACCGGCTCGGCCGCCGTCGGAAGCGAACCACTGGTGTCGAAGGGAAGCAGCGTCACGTCGACCTTCGCTCGCACGGCGGCGGGTAGCCCCGACAGAGACACCTCCTGGCGCACCTCGCTGCCGGGCAGGATCTCATCGAGCACGGCGAGCTCGGGCTGGCCCAGCAACCAGTCGAACGGACCCAACACCTCCAGGTACTGCTCGGCGCCCAGCCGTACGTTGCCGTCGTTGCGGACGGTGTAGGCCACCGTCAGGCTGCCGTCGGTCGGGTCAAGCCCGACCGACCAGTCCATCCGCATGTCGGTGACCGTGAGTGACGGAGCCAACTCGCCGTCGACACGCAGGTAGACCCGCACGCCCACCCGGGTCTCCAGCTCGACGGCGGCGCCCGACTCATCCACCCGACGGGTGATCATCGATGCCACGATGCCGCCGGCGTGGTCCCCCGGGGTGGCGTTCAGGGGCACATCGATGACCACCGGGCTCTCCACTCTGGTCCCGGGCTCGATGGTTACGACGGCGACCTCGGGGCGAGTCCACAACCCGACCTCGGAGGCCGGTTCGCGCCCGGTGCCGACATCGAGCGCCCCGTCGTCGGTGTTGAACGCATCGGCGGCGTAGATGTCGAGGGTCACCGCCTCCGAGCTGAGGTTGTCGACCCAGATGGCATCGGTCACCCTGGTTCCGGGCTCGACATCGTGCACCAGGAAGGCCCGCCCGCTCGACTGGCCGCCGGCGGGTTGCACCGACCAGACCAGCCCGCTGGCCTCGGCGACCGGGGCCGGCTCGGCCGACGAGACCGACGGGTCGGCCGGGGCTCCCGGCCCGGTGTCAGGCGGTGCCGCGGCCGCTGCCGGGTCGGGCACGAGGCCGGTGCCGGTCGTGACCGCGACCGCGACCACGACCGCTACCCACCCGGCGTGCCCAACCCGCATGGCTTTCGGCGCGTGCGGTCAGATGACCGTCAGCGTCAACTGGGCGGTGTACGTACCCGGATCGACGTCGGTCGGGATGGACAGGGTCAGGTCGGCTCCGAGCACCGCGGTACCCCGGCCGGCACCGGCAGGGGTAGAAGCCAACGCCCGAGCCGTACCGAGGCCGGCCCCCGGCTCGGCGACCTCACCGGCGGTCACGTCCTGCCCGGCGCTGGCCGACGCCACGTTCGGCGCCCAGCCGAGCTGATCGGCGCTGATCGTCGAGGCGCCGGAGGTGAAGTCGGTGACCTGGCCGGTGGCGTTCCAGCCCGGGTCGCCGCTGCGCAGGTCGATGACCGACACGGCGGGCAGGCTGCCCGTGCTCACCAATGCGTCGCCATCAGCGGTCGGCTCGCTCATCGTGGTCGACTCGGCGGCGACCGAGATCGTGAGGCCGCCGGTCTCGGGCACCTCGGCGATCACGTTGACATCGACACCGCTCCCGCCGGGCGGGGGCAGTGTCGTGGTGGTGATCCCCGGATCGACCGTGGTGCTCGGGCCCGGATCGACCGTCGTGGTCGGCGCCGGCGTCGTCGTGGTCGTGGCGGGCGCCGAGTCCACGGTGAAGGCCAGCGCCACGCTGCGCGCCGTGTCACCTTGCTTCAGACGACCGCTGAGGAGGTTGAGGGTGTGCGAACCATCGCCGATGAAGTCGGGGACGTTTACCTGCACAGCGAACGTCCCGGTGGCGTCGACCTCGATGATCTGGAACACCTCGTCATCGAAGAACTGGTCCTCGACGGGAACCTTGACCTGGCCGAAGTCGAACTTCACGGCGATGCTCGACCCGCCGTCGGTGGGGTGGGTCCATCCGGTCCCTGACACTTCGAGCACCCCGCCGGCCGCCACGGTCGGATTGGCGATCTCGCCAGTTGCCGGCGGGGTTTGCTGCGCCGACGCCACCGATGCCGCGCCGACACCGGCGAACACCGCCAGCAGCCCTCCGACCACCACTCGACGTAGCCGGCCATCTGGCCTCGCTCCACTCATGTTGTGACTCCTCGCCTTGGAAACCCCGCCGCGCCAGGGCGGTACGGTCCTGCAACCTCGCTACCCGATGAGCAAGTGTTCGGCTAACCTATCAACCGATCATCGGAAGTCGCAAGCGCGCATCACCGAGGCCGGCCAAACGGTGTCGGGTCATCGTCAGCAGCCCCTGGGCGGCGGCGAGCGCGACCGGTTGAAGGCCGGCCAACGCCGCCTCGAGGCGCCAGACCGGATCGTCACCGGCGATGCGCAACCGCGACAGCGCCCACCGGTCCCCCGCACCGGCGAGTCGATGGTCGTAGCCAACGGCCAGCGAGGAGCCACGGCGGGCGAGCTCGGTCTGGGCCTCGACCGTCACGTGCCCGTGGGGGTAGGCGAACGGGCGAGACGCGGGACCGAACTCGCCATCCAGCCACTCGGTGGTGCGGGCGATCTGGCTTCGTTGCTCGTCGGGGCGACAACGGTCGAGCGACGGATGGTCCCACGAGTGATTGCCGAGCTGGTGGCCGGCGTCGACCCACCGATGGAGATCGGCGACCGAGGCCAGTGCCCAACGACCCGCCGGGGGTGGGGCGCAGGCCTCGAATCCACTCACTCGGCGCCGGCGCTCACGATCGTCGACCTCGACAAGCGCACGACGGTCGGCGGCGCTGATGTCGGGGGGGAGCCTGTCCCACCAGTGGAACGAACCTTGGGTCACCGGGCCCGGGCAGACGAACGCCGTCGCCGGCACGTTCGCAGCCGTCAGCAACGGCATGGCGACATCGACCACCGATCGATAGCCGTCGTCGAAGGTCACCCAGACCGCTCGATCGGGCAACGAGGCGCCATCGCGCACCCACGCCGCGACCGCCTCGCCATCCACCGGCGTGTAGTGCCGTACGAGGTGCCGGACATGGGCCGCGAACACGTCGGCGTCGGGTACGTCGTGGTAGCCGATCACGCGCAGTCGGCGGCGGGTGACGAACCGAGCGCATGTGGACAGCGGCGGGGTGCCGAACACCCGCACGGCGGCCGGCACCTCGGGAACCACGCCGCGCGTCACGACGACCGTCGATCGCGTCGCACCCAACACCGCTGCCGCCACGTCGGCGGCAGCGGTGCCACCACGGTCTCGAGGGCAAGGGCCAGCCAAGCCCGGCGGGTCGGCCGGCCGGCGCGGCGGGCCTCGGCCACAAGACCAAAGGCATCGCGCCACGCACGGGCGCCAACCGCCGCCGTCGCCCCGACGGTGATCAACAGGTCGCCGCGAGCGCGCGCCGACATCGGTCGGCAGCGGGCCAGCTCGCGGGTGTCGTGCCATGCGTTGGCGCACGACGACAGCGAGACGTCTGCCAGTCGGTAGCGCACCAGCACCCGATCGACGACGCTCACCCGCGCATCGTCGCGGGCATCGACCCGCAGCAGCCACTCCCAATCCTCGTGCACGGTCAGGCCGCTGTCCATCGGGTCGGCCAGCAGCAGGCGCCGGTCGGCCAAGATCACCGACGAGCCCAACGACAGGCGCCCGCCGGCGCTCAGCGACCGGCGGCGCACGAAGAGCGCCTCGGCGAGGTCATCTCGCCCGGGCTCGAATCGCGACGGCCGCGGCCAGGCAGCCACGTCGCCGGCCTCGTCGACATCCACCGCCAGGGCGCCGACGACCGGATGCTCGACGTGGGCCCGCTCGTGGTCGAAGCGCACAAGCTGACTGGCGAGCTTCTCGGGCATCCACTCGTCGTCGTCGTCAAGAAAGGCGATCAACTCGGCGGTCGCCGCGTCCACCCCGATCATGCGCGCCGCCGCCGCGCCGACCCCGCCGCCAGTGACCACGACGTGCACCGGGACCACCCCTGCCCGGCGGGAGGCGACGTCCAGCGGCTCGCCACCGGGTGGTCGGTCGTCGACCACGACGATCTCGTCGGGGGCGATGGTCTGGGCCTGAGCGCTGGCTACGGCCGCTTCCAACGAACGCCGCCCGACGGTCGGGATCACCACACTCACCCGGCGCTCCGCACGGGTCGGGCCCCTCGAAGTGGGCGCCGTCGTGATCACGTCGCCGCCACCGGGAGCCTCGCCCGCACGGTCGGCTCGAGCCGCCGGACCGTGTAGGCCGCAACGAGCCAGGTGGGGACCGCCACGCCGACCGCCAACCACACGACGCCAGCACGACACAGGACGGCACCGACGATCAGCTGCGAGAGCGATTCCACGAGCAGCACCAGCGCGCCCAGGCGAAGACGGCCCACCACCCGGCAGGTGGTCATGAACAGACCCATCTGCCCCAGCGGCAACGCCGCCGACGCCAGGATGCCGATCGGGAGCGCAGCATCGCGGTACTCGGGCCCGAAGACACCCAGCAGCGACGGTCCGATGGTGAAGCTGGTGATCGCCACGACGCCGCCGACGACGGCGGAGATCGTCAAGACGAGGCGCCGCTCGCCCTCGATCCGAGTGACGTCGGTAGAGGACTGGGCGAACAAGGCGGTGGCCAGATGAACCGGCGCGAGCCACGCGAACGTCGCGACCTGTATCGCCAGGTAAAAGACGGCGTTGGCCTCGTCACCCAGCACCGCCGCGACGATCAACGGCAACACGTTCATCGAGATCTGGCCGGACAGGTTCATCGCGTGATGCCCGATGGCGAGGCCCCACAGACCGCTGAGCACGCGACGGTGTCGGCGCACGAGCGCCCGCTGGCGTGGCCAGGCGAACAGCGGGACCACGCCGGACACGATCGTGCCGAACACCCAGGCGCCGAAGATCCAGACCGCCGTCATGTCGAGGGTCAGCGAGATGACCCCGAGAGCTGCCAACTTGACCGACGATGCCACCGCCGCCCGACGGAGCTGGAGGGAGGCCCGATGGGCGCCGACGGACACCGCGTCGACGACCTGCGCCATGGTCGCGGTGACCGTCCCCCCGACCACCAGCGCCGCGCTCGCGCCGTCGTCGACGATCGCCAACGCGGACGGTGCCCACGCCCGTAGCGCGGCGACCACCACCGTCGCCAGGATGGCGCTCATCGCCGCCGTGGTGACCAGTGCCCGAACGACGAGCACCCTGCGATCGGCGGGCCGACGGCTGAGCTCACCGATCAGCAGCGCGTCGAACCCACCGGTAGCGACCGAACCGAGCAGGGCCATCAAGGCGGTGGCCGCCCCAGCCCGACCGACCGCGACGGCCGGAGCGCTCCACGCCGCCACCGACCAGAACCCGAACCCGAGCACAGCGGTCACGAGGGTCGACGTCATCAGCGCACCGGCGCTACGGGTCACCGCGTTGGTGCTCAGGTCGCGGGCGATCGTCGCAGCCTTCATCCGCGCACCCCGGTGCGAACCTCGCGATAGGTGCCCGACTGGGGGGTGGTACCACCCCAGATGCGCACGATCACGGCGCCGGGCTGGTCGGCGTCGATCGGACGCGACCAGGTCTCGCCGTCGGCGACCTCGACGGAGTCGGTCACCGGGGGCGCGCCGGGCCGCGTGATCTCGAGCTCGTAGACGACGTCGGTGCCCTCGCGGTTCGTCACGGTCAGCTCGTGCGAGGCGATCCAGGGAGCGGCATCGGGTCGGGCGGCCACCAGCGAGCTCTCGACCGGAACCAAGGTCACCACGGTGCGCGCGACGACATCCAGCTCCCGATCCGACGCCAGGGTCACCGACACCGACGCCCACACCAACCCACCGGCGACCGCCGCCGCGAGCATCCCGGCGGCGAGGCGCCCGGGTTGCCGGCGCGCCGTACCGAGCCAGCCCAGCGAACCGTTGCGCACCCAGCCGTGCCCGGCCAAGCGGTGCGCTGGATCGACGGGCCGTCGGCGTCCGAGCGCTAGGAGGACGACCTGCTCGAGTGCCACCGCGGCCAGTAGGCCGCTGCGCGACGTCGACCACGTCGCTCCGGCGAGGAGGGTGGCGCCGATCGCCGCGATCAACGCCAAGCTCAAACCGACGCTCCATCGCTCCACGAGGTCACGGCGGCCCGAACCCAGGCGCTCGGCCAACCAGCCGGTGACCCCGATCAGGGCGAGACCACCGACAACCCCCATGCCGGCGTGATCGATCGCGCCCGCCACGGCGACGACGGCCCAGGCGAGGACCACGACCAGCGGAGGCCACAGGGCCCACCCGTGGTTACCACTCATAGCGTGAGCCCTCGAGGTCGTACACGCGGACCACGCCGTCGTCGTAGACCCGCCCGACATCGGCCATCGCGGCGAACTTGTCGAGACCGGCCGATGGGAACGGGTCGGCGAAGCTGACTCCGTCGGGATACCGGTCGCCCTCGACGTCACCCGAGAAGTACGTCCCGGTCACCGGCGGTTCGTCGGTCAGACGCTGGTCGGCCACGACCATGCTCACGGCCAGCTGGCGGACCCACTCAGCGTCGGCCTCGTCGAACTCGGCACGGTAGAACAACGGGGCCGCTTCCTGCACCGCCTGCATGTTGCCGATGCTGCCGACGGTCGTCTCGTTGCCCAGATCGGCGACGAACCGGGTCCCCGGTTCGAGGTTGGCACGCGCCCACCACGCCACATCCATCGTGCGCACATCGACACCGCTCTCGAACCCGGCCGCGTGGAACACGCCCGGCAACCGCTGCCAGAACGCTGGGATACCCGTGGTGATGCCACCGACACCGACCACGACCAGCCCCATCACCGCCCCGAGCCGAACGATCGTCCTCGACGGCGAGGGGCTCCATCGGCGCCCGGTCGCCACCCGCCGCACCAGCACATCGACCGATCGCGCCCCGATGAGCGCGGCACCCAGCGTGACATAGGGAAAGGAACGCCCGACGAGCTCGCCGGTCGCCCCGAGGCCGCGGCCGACCAACAACAGCATCATCGAGGCCGACCCGACCCCCGCCAGCAGCCCGGCGGCCGTCCGCCGTCGGACCAGCAACGCCACGCCGACGGCGCCGAGTGCGAGCGAGACCACCGCGATGGCCGCGACCGACATCACCAGCTCGACGGGTGGCCGGGACGGGACGGCGGCGGCGGGCCCGTCGGCGGGTTCGGCGGGCCCGCCGAGCTCGGTGACCGTCGACACGACTTGCTCGACCGGGCCGCTGACGTAGTTGACCGCACCGGTGGCCACCCAACCGGCCCAGAACAACGTCAGCGCTACGAGCGCTACGGCGAGGCTCCGCAGCCGGGCGCTCGGACGGCGCCACGCCGGAACGAGCGAGCACGTCACCGCCGTGGCGATGACGCCGAACAGACCGATCACGACCGTCACGTGATGGGTCACGAGCAAGGCCGCCCCGCCGGTCAACCCCAACCACCAGTTGCCGCGCCCCGCTCCGCGCCCCGCCAGCAGATCCACCACGCCCAGCGTCAGCAGGCAAAGGAACGCCAACGCCGGCGTGACGTACAGGTACATCGACGAGAAGAACCCGTGGTTGGGGTTGCACAGGTACACGAGCGTGGCCAGTGCCGCCACCGCCGGGTAGCTCGTCAGGCGCGCCGCCAGACACCAGACCAGACCGGTCGCCGCCAGGGTGCACAGCCCGCACACCACGATGGCTGCCGGGAAGAACGACAGACCGGTCACCCGAATGACGGTGACGGTGAGCGCCTCGAGTCCGGGAAAGACCGGGCTGATCGGCAGGCTCGTGTTGGTCGGGAACAAGCGGTCCGAATCGAGCATCCCCAGCGTCGTCTGCCAATGCTGCAACTCGTCGGCGAAGCGGACCTGCCGGGGCGAGTACATCCACTTGATGGCGTACTGCGTCGCCGTGAACGCCACGACGGCACCCACCCGTCCGACGCGATCGAGGCGCGGCGCGAGCACGGCGACCGCCACGGTGACCAGCAAGAGGAGTTGGCCGGACCAGTAGAGGGGCGCGCCGTCGTCGCCTCGCCGCGACGTCGCGTACCCGCTGGCGACCAGGAACATCGCCAGCGCACACGCCGGCACGATCAGCTCGAGGCGGTGCCCAATGACGCCCGATTCGCCGCCCGACCGAGCGCCGCCATCCGCCCGATCGCGTGGTTCGCCGAGGTCGATCCGCGCCCCGACGACCGGCTCGTCGTGTGCTGCCCGTTCGGGCATCAGAAGACCCACGGCGTCACCGGCGCCGGGCCGCCAGGCGGGCTCGCAGGTAGGCCAGCGGGCCGATCAGCATCCCCCGGACGTTCGCCCGTCGCAGATCCGGTGGGAATCCGGAACCGTCACCGGCGTTGCGCAAGCTGCTCGGGTCGCGCACCACCCCCCAAGCGGTCGGCACGAGCCTCAGCAGGTCCACGATGCGGGCGGGATGGCGTACCAGCACCGCCACGTAGAAGGCGGTGAGGCCCTTGCCATAGGCGTGCATCTGCTGATGCAGCCCGGCCTCGTCGTCTCGGTGGTGATGCCGAACGATGGCGGATGGGACGTAGCGAACACGCCGACCAGCCAGCAGCAACTCGGTGAAGACCAGCGTGTCCTCGCCGGCGCCGGTCCTGGTGCCGGCGCCGAGAGCCGGGTCGAACCCGCCGATCTCGACGAGGGCCGACCGCCGGAAGGCCATGTTGGCGCCGACCCCAAAGCACGGCAGCGGGAACAGCGGGCTCTGGGCCATCGCGGCCGGATCGAAGACCACGGGCCGAAAGCCGCGCCCCTTGCTGTGTCCGCCGAACTGCTCGTAGCGAGCCTGGGTGGCGTTGGCGATCTGGCTCGGCACGACGAGGCCGGAGACGGCAGCGGTCTGGGGGTCGTCCGCGAACGCCGCCGCGATCTGGGTGATCCAGTCGGGGTCGGCCTCCTCGTCGTCGTCGAGCCAGGCGACGACGTCCACCGCGGCGTCGGCGAGCGCCGCGACCGCCCGGTTCCGGGCGTTCGACAGCCCGGGTCGAGGCTCGACCACTCGGCGAATTGACACCGCCGAGGCGCTGGCGACCTCGTCCACCACCCGACGGGTGGCGTCGCTGGACGGAGCGTTGTCGACCACCAGCACGTCCAGCGGACGGTGCTCGACGCGACCGAGACTGGTCAACGCTCTCCGCAACGACACCGGCCGATCCCTCGTGCAGACCACCACCGTCACCCGGACGTCGTCGACCACGCCCGTTGGGCCGGGCACCGTCGGGAGCGGTCTGGTGAGATCGTGGTCCGACGGGGTGCCGGTGACCACCGTGGTCAGGACGTGGCCGACCTCTCCGGCGATCGAGCCCGCGGCCTCGCCGCGCTCGAGTCCGAGATCCTCGATCCGCACGAAACCGAGCGGTCGCCCGGCCGCCCGCACCAGCAGGCGCGCCGCCGCCCAGCCCGTCGGGGGCGGCGGCGGCAGCCAGTCGACCAGGTCGCCGCTGGGCAGGCCATCGGCGATCTCGAGATCGGTGACAGCCTCGGCCCCCCCCGTGCCGGCCTCAGTTGCCGCGTCGGTCGCAGGCCTCGTCGCGCCCGTGCGGAGGTAGGCGTCGACCTGCGCATCCCACGTGCTCGGGTCGTCGTAGCGGCACCCCGCCCGATCGGCCAGGGCGACGAGGCCCTTGGCGAGCGCGTCACGATCATCGGGTGCGACGATGACGGCCCCCTCGTAGCCATCGGCAGCCTCGGGGAGACCTCCCACCGCGGTGATCAGCACCGGCTTGCCGGCGCCCATCGCCAGGTGCAAGGGGCCGGACGCCGAGGAACGCCGATAGGGCAGGGCCACGCCATCGGCGCGCTCGAAGAAGCCGGCGGCCTCCTCGTCGCTCACGTAGCGGTCGACGACCTCGATTCGGTCTCGTCGTGGTGAGCGGGCGATGGCGCGGAAGGGCTCGGTCCACCCCTCCCACGGTTCACCGACGACGAGCAACCGCAGCCGTTCGGCCTCCTCGTCGGACAACGACTCGAACGCGGCGACGAGATCCTGCAGGCCCTTGTAGGGCCGCACGACACCGAACCACAGGATCTCGGCCACCCCACTCGGGGCCGGCTTGCCACCCGCTTTCGCGCTCGACCTGGCGCCGCTCGACGGGGACAGATAGCGGTACGGACCATGGGGGACGACCTGGCAGCGCTCGCCGGGCACGCCGTAGGCGTCGGCCAAGGCGTCGAGGTCGCTGCGGGTGTGGACGACGTGTCCGTCGGCCCGAGCGACGATCCGCCGGGCCAGGACGCGGGTGTAGGCCGCCACACCGGGCACCCGGACCTCACCGGTGTCTTGCACCTCGTGCCACTCGATAACCACCCGGGCGCCGCGGCGCTTGGCGATGGCGACGAGAGCGAGGTACGTATGAGCGACCGCACCGGTCCACCACTGGAACACGACGAGGTCGGGTGCCTGTCGGCGCAAGAACGACCGCGCCTCGAGGATCGAGCGCCCCCAGTACCAGTCGACGCCGTCGTGAACGCTGACCCGGGGGTCGAACGCGACGCCGTGCAGGTCGGTCCCCACCCGCGCCCGGCCCGGATACCACCGCCGCGGGATCAGCCGCCGCATCAGCAGGGCCCCGACCTCGACGCGCCCGGCGAGGGCATTGGCCGCGTGGAGGGTGTAGTAGCTGATCCCCGAGGTGAAACGGAACCCGGGACCGACGACGAGAACCCGAGGCTCGACGTCAGCCGGCGAGCTCATACGGTGCCGCCCGGTTCGGCGCGCCGGAGCCGACGCCGCGCCCCGCGCGCCGTGCCGCCTGGGCGGGCGCCGCTGAGGACATCGTCGCCTGCTGGCGCTGCGCGAACAGACGTCGCGCCGACAGCAGCTCGCCCTGGTGGGCGAGCAGACGTTCGACGCGCCGCTTCCGGAGGTACTCGCTGACCATCGTCTTGAGCACGCGGCGACCGTCGGCGATGGCATCGAGGTTGCTGACGCCGTGGACCCGGTCCAGTTCGAAGCTCGGCACCTCGACCACCGCGAGCTCGGCGACGGCCACCCGACAGTTGAGCAGCGTCTCGATCTCGAACCCGTCGCCCTCACGCATCTCGCGTCGTACCGGCGGGACCGGGTCGGGAAGGTCTAACAGCGGGAGCACGTCGCGCCAGAACGCGTTGTACCCGTAACACAGATCGGTGTAGTCGACGCCAAACAGCAAACTCGCCAGCCCGGTCAGGGCGCGGTTGCCGATGCCGCGGATCCGAGTGATGTCGGCGCTCCCGCCGCCCCCGAGCACCCGGCTTCCCTTGGCGAAGTCGGCGCCGGCGCGCAGCGCCTGCACGAAGCGCGGGATCTCGGCGGGGTCGGCCGAGCCATCGGCGTCGAACATGACGATGACGTCGCCACGCGCCACGTGGAACCCGCAGACCAGCGCGTTGCCCTTCCCGGTACGGCTCTGGCGGATGAACGTCGAGTCGGGACGAACCTGCCGAACGACCGTCTCGGTTTCATCGGTCGAGCCTCCGTCGACCACCACGATGTCGTAGCGACGAGGCAGCGACGGCAAGACGACCGCCAGGTTGCGGGCCTCGTTGAGGGTGGGGATCACGAGCGACACGGTCGGGTCCTCCGGGCGGAGGCTGTCGGCGTGTCGTTCGTGCAATGTCTGTTGAGTGGTGACTCCAGGGTCCAACCCGTGCCTCGCCCTCCAGCGCCGGGCCGAGCCGACCCGCAGCGCTCGATACTCCTTGGCGAGTCGGAGTTCTCCGGACGGCGCCGACGAACTCCGACTCGGTTAGCCATACCTAACGTACATTCTGCGTTACAAAGATGCAACA
Source organism: Desertimonas sp. (assembly GCA_047972065.1). Lineage (GTDB taxonomy): Bacteria > Actinomycetota > Acidimicrobiia > Acidimicrobiales > Ilumatobacteraceae > JALZMG01. The sequence continues at coordinate 5,763 of JBKEAH010000302.1, read as the reverse complement.
TGATCGGACTGCCAACTGACACATGGCCGGAGAGCGGAACAGGGGAGCTCCGCATCCACGCGTAGTGTGCCGAAGGTGCCCGCCCGCACCGCCTCCGCAGCGAGTCACCACCAACTCGTGGTCGAGGAGTTCTGCGCACTGATCCAGGCGCTCCACGAGGACGGCATCGAGGCGATACAGGCCCGTCTCTACGAGCGTCTCGAGGTGTCTCGCTCGACGGTGTCCGAGACCGTCGCGCTGCTCCAAGACGACGGCTACCTCGCCGTCGGCACCCCGTTGCAGCTGACCGAGCGGGGACTCGCCATCGCCGAACGGACGATCCGGCGCCGCCGTCTGGCCGAGTGCTTCCTACAGCGCGCGCTCGGCCTGTCGTTGGCCGGCTGCCGCGACGGTGCCGAGCGCTGGCAATACCACATGACCGACGAGATCGAGGCCGCGATGATCCGCACCCTCGATCACCCGGCCACCTCCCCGCAGGGCAACCCGATCCCCTACGAGCCGCGCGCCGACCCCGACGACACCCACGACGCCACCACGATCGCGCTGGCACGCGTCGCGCCGGGGCAGGCCTTCACCGTGGTTCGGATCCGCGAGGAGCTGGAATCGACCCAGGGGATGTTGCAGTACCTCGACGACGCCGGGCTCCGCCCTGGGGTCGATGCGGTGATCGTCGCGATGTCTCCCGACGGGACGGCCACCATCGAGACCGGCAACGAGCGCGCCGGTCTCGGCCCGTCGATCACCAACTCCCTGATGGTCCGCCGACGCGACTGACGCTCCGGTCCGACGGCGCCGGTCGCCGCGGCGACGTCACCGGTGACGCGAACACCCTGGGCACTAGCCTCGCGACGCATGGCTGGCGACCTCATCTACGCGTTCCGTGTGATGCGTCTCCCGCTGCTCGACGCCGGCGGGGCCACGATCGGGCGGATCAACGACGTCGTCGCCGTGCCCGGTCGCGCCGGCGACGCGCCCCGGATCGTCGGGTTCGTCGCCGAGAGCCAACGCCGCAAGATCTTCGTCAACGCCAACCGCGTCGCCGAGATCAACGGTGACGGGGCCCGGCTCCGCAGCTGGGACGTCGATCTCAATCCCTTCGAGCCGCGACCCGGCGAGATCCTCGTCGGCCGCGACATCATCGACCAGCGGGTCGGGGCCGACACCGTCAGCGACGTCGGCATCCGCGATATCGACAACCCCCGCGGCCGCACATGGGAGCTGGTCAAGGTCCGCCTCAGCCGGCGCAACCCGTTGCGTCGTCGCGCCAGCCACCGGCTGGTCGACATCGACGAGATCCCCGGGCTGTTCCAGCCGGTCAGCGAGATGGCCGCCGAGGCGGCCCGGCTGCGCGACATGCACCCCTCCGAGGTGGCCGGCGTCATCCGCAAGCTACCCCTCGCCCAGCGCCGCCAGTTGGCCGGGGCGATGGACGACGACCGCCTGGCCGACCTGCTCGAGGAACTGCCCGAGGACGAACAGGTCCGACTGATCGAGGGGCTCGATCTCGACCGGCTGGTCGGCGTGCTCGAAGAGATGGACGTCGACGATCTCGCCGACCTGCTCGGCGAGCTCCCGGATCAGGAGCGGCTGCGGATCCTCGACGCGATGGATGACGAGGACGCCGACGTCGTGCGCCGCCTGCTGGCCTACGAGGAGGCGACCGCCGGCGGCATGATGACCCCGGAGGTGATCGTGCTCGGGCCCACCGCGACCGTCGCCGAGGCGCTGGCGGTGATCCGCCAGCCGGATTGGGTGGTGAGCATCGCGGCCCAGGTGTTCGTGTGCCAGCCGCCGTTCAAGGCACCGACCGGCAAGCTGGTCGGCACCGCCCACGTGCAGAAGCTGTTGCGCGAACCGCCGAGCATGGAGCTGCGCAACGTGGTCGCCGACGACCCATCGGTGGGCCCCGACACGTCCGACCGGGCGGTGGCCGAGCTGTTGGCGAGCTACGACATGCTCGCCGTCGCGGTGACCGACGAGACGGGCCGGTTGCTCGGTGCCGTCACCGTCGACGATGTGCTCGACCGCTTGCTCGGCGCCACCTGGCGGCTACGCGGCTCGGCCGCCCGCCCGAGGACCGCGAGCTAACGATGGTCAAGCGGCGTGAGGACCTGGGCACGCCGCGCACGCGGCGCGGCCTCGGGCTGACCTACGACGCCGAAGCGTTCGGCAGCTTCAGCGAGTCGATCGCCCGGTTCCTCGGCACCGCCCGCTACCTCGTGTTCCAGACGCTGGTGATCATCGTGTGGATCGGCTACAACCTCGTCATCCCCGAGCGGTACCAGTTCGATCCCTGGGATCGTGGGCTGGTCCTGCTCACCCTGGTGCTGTCGCTCCAGGCGTCCTACGCCGCACCGTTGATCCTGCTGGCCCAGAACCGCCAGGAGCGACGCGACCGGGTGCAGTCCGAGCTCGACCGCACCGTCGCCGAGCGCACCCAGTCCGACACCGAATTCCTGGCCCGCGAGATCGCCGGTGTCCGACTCGCCGTGTCCGACGGCCTGACGCGCGACGAGCTGCGCGACGAGCTGACCAACCTGACCTCGGCGATCGAGGCGCTGACCGCCCGACTCGACCGGATCGAGGTTCAGACCCCATCGGCGGCCGCCGGTGGCACCACCGGCGGCTGAGCGCCCAACACGAGGTCGATCAGCTCGACGGTCAAACGAGCGAAGTCCTCGCCGTCGGTGAGGGTCGCCAGATGGTCAGCCGGCAGCTCACGGACCGTCGCACCGAGCGCCGCGGCCAGGGCCCGCTGCTTGGCCGGGAGCACGAGCCGGTCCTCGGTGGTGATGAGGCTCGCCGTCGGGACGTCGAGGGAGCCGGCCCACGACCGGGCGTCGTAGGTGCCCAGGGCTCGCCCGGCATCGACGATCGCAAACGGATCGGTGCGCGACATTTCGCTGACCAACCACGGCACGAACGGGCGGAGGTCGTTGCCATCGTCGACCAGCCTGGGGACGGCGCGACCGATGTACCAGCGGTAGGCACGCGTGCGCAGCCACGAACCGGCCCACGGCATCAACCGCCAGAGCACCCGTTCACGCCGGGTGGCCCGCCATTCGAGCGCAGTCGCCTGCACCACGAGCCCTGAGACCATGCTCCGGTGGCGACGGGTCAGGTGGAGACCGATCGGACCGCCCATCGAGTAGCCCACGACCACGACCGGGCCGATGCCCAGCTCGGCGAGCACGGCGGCGGCGTCATCGGCGGCATCCTCGAGCGAGAAGGCGTCGGGTGTACGAAGGCCCCGACCGTGGCCGCGATGGTCGATGCCGACGATGCTGAACCGCTCGGCGAGCGCCCGGTAGGCGGCGACGAACTGCAGATCGGCCGACGCCGTCCAACCGTGCAGCAACAGAACCACCGGCGCCGACGCGTCGGGATGGCGGTGGTGGCGGATGAAGAACTCACCGCGACCCGCCACCGTGACCATCTCGCCCACCGGCCGCCACGGCATGTCGAATGCCATGGACTCAGGGTACCCAGCGGTCACGACGGCAAGCCGGTGAACGATTGCAGTCGTACCCCGCGACGTCCCAGACCGGCGAGCAGGTCGCCCGTCGGCAGACCGGCATCGCCGGCGACGACGACACCGGGCTCGGTGCGCCCGGCCGCCACCACGTCGACGAACGACGCGGCCACCGCCGCCGCCGCGGTCGCCGCCAGCTCGGCGATGCCCCAGATCAGCGTGACCCGCGCCCCGGACGCATCCGCACCACGGGCCTCGACTCGCAACGCGCCGATGCCACCCTCGCGGTGGGGAGGACTGAGCATCGGCAGCCGCGCCGTCAGCCGGTCACGTCGGGCGGCCGACACGCGGACGCTGATGCGGTCGACATCGGGGAACACCCGTTGGAGGACCAGCGGGTCGGGCGACTCGGCGCGGTAGCAGTCTCGGGCCCCGACCGGTTCGGGGAACCAGCACAGCTCGCGGCCACTGCCGGCCGGGATGCGCTCCAACCAGGCCCCGTCGTGCCATCCGACGGCCCAGCCGCTCAGCATCGCGTGGTGCTCGCGCGCACACGCCGGCCCACCGGTGCCGTGCACGGCGATGTGCAACTCGTCGCAGCGGGCCAACCGGTCGGCGAGGTGGCGGGCCAGCATCCCGCTCAGCCCGGGTGACACGGCGGCACCGACCACCACGCTGACACCGGCATCGCGGGCGGCGCGATCGAGGTCGAGCAGCTGGCGGACATCGGTCAGTGAGCCGCTGGTCGAGATGACGTGGCGACCGGCGGCGACCAGCTCGGCGACCAGCTCGGCGTGGGGCCCACCGCGGGCCACGACGACGACGTCACCGTCGACGTCACGCGTCACCACCCGGTGGGGGGCGGCGACCCGTCGCAGACGATCGGCGACGATGCCGTCGCCGATCAGGCTGAGCGCCGTCATCGACGGTCCATCAACGCGGCGTCGTCACTCGGAGGCTCACCGTTCCGCGACGTCGACGGGCTGCCACCCGCCGTGCTGCGGCGGCGTGCCACCACGGCCACGCACCCGGAGGGCCCCGGCTACCGCGCCGGCGACGAAGAGGGCGCCCAGGGCCCGGCGAAGCAACTTCACGACACGAGCGTAGGCCACGAGATGGCGTCCGCGGTCAGACCGATGCGTGCATCCGACGGCGACGACGAATGCGTTCAGAGGTGGGCGTAGTGCTCGCGCAACTGGTCATAGGTCCATGCCAAGGCCTGTGCCGGCGGGGCGAGGTCGACGGTGAAGGTCACGACGGAACCGTCGTCGTAGAGGTCGTGGATCGACATCCGGCTCGACGGCAGCGCCTCGAACCGGTCGGCGGCCCGCATCGCGTTGGCGGTCGACGCACCGGCGAAGACCGGGATCCCGGCCAGCGTTCCCGTACGGGTGTCATGGAGATGACCCGACACGACGACACGCACGTCGGACCCTCGGACCACCTCACCGAGCACGGACGGGTCGCCGATGCCGGCCGACTCGGCGCGCGTCTTGTCCCCGTTGAGCGGGCTGTGCACCGCGGGCCACTTGAGCGGCGGGTGGTGCATCGCCAGGACGGTGCCGTGGGGTGCCGGTGTGGCGAGCACCTCGCCCAGCCAATCGAGCTGGCCGGGGAGCACCTCGCCGTGATGACCGTCGAGCGCCGTCGAGTCGAGCATCACGAACCGCAGCCCGCCGATGTCGACGACGTAGTCGATGGGCTCCTCCGACGCCGGCTGATCAAGCAGACCGACACGGAACGCGCCACGCTCGTCGTGGTTGCCGTTGCCGAAGATTGCCGGGATGCCGAGGCGGTCGGCGGTGGCTTCGACGGCTCCCCGGAGCCGGTCGTAGGCCGCCGGTTGTCCGAGGTCGGCGAGGTCTCCGGTCAGCAGCAAGACGTCGACGCCCGGCTCCAGCGTGCCCGCCGTCGCGAGGGCACGCTCGAGGTTGCCGAACGAGTCGAGAACGCCGTACAGCATCCCGTGATCCGGGATGTGCGTATCGGTGATGTGCGCGATGCGGTGGGTCAGGGTCATCGTCATGTCCTCGCCTCTCCCTTGCTGATGGCACCGACGCTGCGAACGGGCCCAGGACGACCCCAACACTGGCACGCCGACCCGGGCGCGACACGCCCCGGTCGGCGGCGAACGTACCGACATCGGTGCGTTCGCCATGGCCCGTGGTGCGGTGGGGCTAACAAGAATCGAACTTGTGACCTCATCCTTATCAGGGATGCGCTCTAACCGACTGAGCTATAGCCCCGGGCGGACACGCAGGCTAGCGGTCCCCCGTGAGACCTCAACCGGC
>JBKEAH010000189.1:0-15583 GCA_047972065.1 Desertimonas sp. | reverse complement strand
TCGTGGGCCTCCACGGTGTTGCGGAGGAGCTGAACCTCCGACTTCAACCGTTCGAGCTCCGCAGGATCCTGGGTCGTGCGCCGAAACCATCCCATCGCGCTGGTCACGGTAGCCGGTCGATCCCCAGCGGAGCGGTTGGCCGGGTCAGGTCCGGGGATGCCCGTTGGAGGATGGCGAGGGTGGCCGAGCCGACGGTCACGATGCACGCCAGGTTCAGGCCCAGCTGGGTGAGGGCGCCACCGATGCCCTGGGCGTGGCCGAAGGCGATCTGCACGCCGATCTCGGCCATCGCCGGCACCGTCGTGACCGAGATCAGCACGCCGACCAAGGTGCCGGCGCGCTGCTGGGTCAGCGCCATCATCCCGGCCACCGCGGCAGCGGCGGCGACGATGACGGTGAAGATGTCGGGGTTGGTGATGAACTCGGTGTTGGGTCGCTGGTCCAGCGAATAGGGCTCGGGGGTCTGGCCGAGGACTCGGATCAGCAGCGCGATCAGCGCCGCGGTGCCGATCGCCACCGCGGCCCCGATGGCGAAGGTGACGGCGCCGCGCTTGACCAGCTGGCGATCGCGGCGGTGGATCCCGAACGCGACGCTGGCCAGCGGGGCATAGTCCGGACCGACGACCATCGCGCCGACGATCAGGATCGGCGAGTCGGTCAGCACCCCGACGGCACCGATCACCGCGGCGACGACGTAGAAGGCGACGTAGGTCATCGATGGCACCGCCGCGGCCCGCAGGGTCACGGCGACCTCGTCCCAGATCACGGTGTCGACGGGATCGCCGGGAGCGTCGTCGTGGGCCTGCTCGGCGTGGTGGGACAGCGTCAGCTCGGTGTGGAAGACCGTGATCGAGCCATGCTCGACGACCCCCATCTCCTCGAAGTCGGCGAGGATCTGGTTGATCGCTTCACGTGGGACGTCGAAGGTCAGCACGTCGCCGTGGGGCTGGCGGGCGGCGCCGGTCCACACCACGACGTTGAGCGCGGCCTCGTTGTCCTCGACGTAGGCCGTCACCTCCTCGCGCAGACCGGCCGGGGCAACGACCTGGAGGTGGATGAGATCCGCCATCAGCACGTCATCGTGGCACCCGCACAGCGGCACGGTGGCGGACCGTCGCCGGATGCCGTGGCGATCGTCGCGTCGGCGCGAACCTGGTGTCGGCGCGGCTCGTAGAGTGCATCGTCATGCCCTCGGCGAGCGTGAACGGGATCAGCATCGAATACGACGAGCACGGCGACGCCGATGCCCCGCCGTTGTTGCTCGTGATGGGCCTCGGCGGCCAGTTGGTCGGATGGCCGGTCGAGTTCGTCGAGCAGCTCGCCGCGGCCGGACCGTTCCGGGTGATCCGCTACGACAACCGCGACGTCGGGCTGTCGACCCACGTCGATGCGCCGCCACCGACGATCCGCCAGCAGGTCGGCGCCGTGTTGTCTCGACGGTTGGCTCGTTCGGCGTACCTGCTGAGCGACATGGCCCGTGACGGCATCGGGTTGCTCGATCACCTCGGCATCGCCCGGGCCCACGTGGTGGGGATGTCGATGGGCGGGATGATCGTGCAGACGATGGCGATCGAGCACCCTGAGCGGGTGGCGTCGATGACCTCGGTCATGTCGAACACCGGTGATCGCAAGCACGGCAAGGCCAAGATGCGGCTGTTGCGCAAGATGGCGTCGTTCGCCCGGCGTCGCCGCAAGGGAGCCGACCCGATCGATCTCGGGGTGGAGAGCTTCCGCCTGATCTCGGGCCCGCACTTCGACGAGGCCGGGTTGCGGCAGATGACCGCCGAGGCGCTGGAGCGCAGCGACGACGTCGAGGGCACCGCCCGTCAGCTGATGGCGATCCAGGCCAGCCCCGACCGCACCGAGGGGTTGCGTGGGGTGACGGCGCCGACGCTGGTGGTGCACGGCCTGGTCGACCCGTTGGTGCAGCCCGACGGTGGGATGGCCACCGCTCAGGCGGTGCCGGGAGCCCGGCTGGTGATGTACCCGGACATGGGCCACGACCTGCCGCGGCCGCGCTGGGGGCAGATGATCGGCGAGATCGTCGAGACCGCGGCCAGCGCCGGTGGTTGATCCGGCGATGGCCGGGCGCGATCGCCGTCCGGGCCTGGTCACCCTGGACGTCGAGGGGGTGTTGTTGCCCGAGATCTGGATCGCGGTGGCCGAGCGGACCGGTATCGACGAGCTTCGCCGCACGACGCGCGACGAGCCCGACTACGACACCCTGATGCGCTATCGGCTCGGACTGCTCGCCGAGCACGGGTTGACGATGTCGGCGATCAGCGACGTGATCGGCGGGCTCGACCCGTTGCCCGGTGCGGTCGAGTTCCTCGACGATCTACGGGCCCGCACCCAGGTGATCCTGTTGTCGGACACGTTCGCCGAGTTCGCCCGGCCGTTGATGCCCCGGTTGGGGTGGCCGACGATCTTCTGCCATGACCTGCGGGTGGAGGACGACCGCATCGTGGACTATCGGCTGCGGATGGCCGATCAGAAGCGTCACTCGGTGATCGCCTTCCAGTCGTTGGGCTACCGGGTGGCCGCGGCGGGCGACTCCTACAACGACACGTCGATGCTGTTGGCCGCGGAGGCCGGGTTCTTGTTCCACGCCCCGCCCAACGTGCGTGCCGAGTTTCCCCAGCTCCCTGCGTTCGACGACTACGCCGAGCTGTCCGCCGCTCTCCTCGCCGCCCTCGCGCCCGGCTGACCGCCCGCCGCCCCCGAGTGTCCGTGCTCGCGCGAGCGAGATGACTGCGGGAACTCGGCGAGATGTGTGATCGTCTGAGCGTCATGCGTCATCGCTCGACCATCGCCCTGCTGACGATCGGCCTGCTCGCCGTCACCCCCGCCGGGTTGCGCGCCGCCGAGCCGGGCCCCACCGACACCACCATCCACCCCGAGGCTCCGATGGACCCGTACCCACCGGATCTGTTGCTCGTACGTGGCAACAACGACGCGGCGTTCGCGCTGCTCGGTCAGATGTACGCCGGCGAGGACGTCGTGCTCAGTCCGACCAGTGTGACGACTGCGTTCGCGATGGCCGCAGCCGGCGCCGACGAGCCGACCCTGACCCAGCTCGAGTCGGTGTTCGGCTACCCGCCCAGCGGTCAGCTGGCCCCGGGCATCCGGGTGCTCGGCGACGAACTGGTCCCCGACGAGGTCGAGTCCGAGTTGGGCGCCACCCCGGTGTTCGAGCTGGCCAATGTCGCCTGGCTGCACGACGACGAGGAGGTCGACGAGGACTACCAGGAGCTGCTCGACGTGTTTTTCGGAGCCGGCATCGAGACCATCGACTTCGAGGATCAGGAGGCCGCCCGCGCCGTCATCAACGACTGGATCGCCGAGCGAACCCACGACCGGATCCCCGAGTTGATCGGCGAACCGGGGCTGTCGGCTGACACCGTGCTCGCGCTGGTCAACGCGGCCTATTTCCAGGCCGGGTGGATGGTGCCCTTCGAGGAAGGGGTCACCGCGCCGCAGGTGTTCACCACAGCCGCCGGCGAGACGGTGCAGGCCCCGATGATGCACGCCGAGCGGACGATGAGCTTCGTGCTCGACGAGGACGTCGTCGCCGTCGAGCTGCCGTACCTCGGTGGGGAGTTCGTGATGACCGTGGCGGTGCCCGACGACGTCGAGCAGTTCCTTACCACCGCCGACGCCGAGTCGTGGGCGCAGCTCGGGGCCGTGGCCACGTCGGATCGTGTCGTCCTCGACCTACCGCGCTGGGAGGCCGAGACCACGGCCGATCTGGCCGCACCGTTGACCGAGCTCGGCCTGCCGATCCCGGGCGGGAGCTACCCGGGCATCCTCGTCGGCGAGGAACTCGAGGTCAGCGCGGTGATCCACGGGGCCAACATCACCGTCGACGAGGCCGGCACCGAGGCGGCCGCGGCGACGACTGTCATGATGGCGACGTCGGCACCCGATCCGGCCGATCCCGTCGAGATCCGGGTCGACCAGCCGTTCGTCTACACGATCACCCACGCCCCGAGCGGGTTGATCCTGTTCGCCGGCGTCGAGACCGACCCGACGACCTGAGTGTCACCGACGAGGCCGGCGCGGGCTCCTGTCGATCACATCGAGGTGGTGTGGAGTGGCCGGATCCGCACGATCAGCCGCTCCTCGCCGGGTTGGAGGTACGGGTAGTCCTGGCCCGTGTAGCGGTTCGAGAGCGAGTTGATGAAGGCGTAGTCGGGGTCGGCTTCCACTGCCGCGACCTCGCCGCGCACCTCGAGGTAGCGGTAGGGGTCGTCGGGGTCGAGGATCGACAGCGCGACGCGAGGGTCGCGCTGCAGGTTGCGGTACTTCTGCTTGTCCGGGGTCTGGCTGATGGCGATGGTCTCGCCGTCCCAGGCGTACCAGACCGGGTTGTTCTGGGGTGCGCCGTCGGGTCCGATGGTGGCGACGTTGGCGAAGCCGTTGCGGTCAAGGATTTCGGCGAGGTTGGCAGGGATCATGGAATCTCCGATCGTTGGTCGGCCGTGATCGACCGTTGTTGGCGAACGTGTGGCTGCAACGCCGTCGGCGAGGCGGGCATTCCACGACGCCGCGGGTCAGGTGGTCTCGCCCCCGTCACCGGTGGCTTCGGCGGCGCGGGCGGCGAGCACGTCGAGATCGCAGTGGGCGCGCTGGTAGTCCGACAGCCCGGCCCACGACCAGGTCGACGCGCTGCCGGCGGCGACCGCGGCGGGGGTCTTGGGGCCGAGCCGGCAGCGGCGTCGCACCTCGGTAACGGGTTGATCGGCGACGGCGAACCAGTCCGATGCGAGCAGCCCGCCTGATCGGCGACCGTCGGGACGCGTGGCGACCGAGCCGCGGCGCAACGCATCGGCGAGCCGGGTGGCCATCGCCGGGGTGTCGAGGTGACCGGTGTCGGCGTCGAAGATCCCCGCCGCGTGGTCGACCGAGCCGGTGGCGAAGAGACCGATGATCATGGCGAGCAGGCTGAAGCTGCGGGGGTCGTCGTCGGACTCGGCGATCAGGGCGAAGACCTCGATCTCGCACTCGACCCGAGTGCCGAAGTCGGCCAGCACGTGAACCCAGTCGTGCTGGGCCAGCAGAGGGGGCGCCGAGTCCGGCCGACCGGGGACGACGAACGCCCGCGACCGGTAGAAGTCGTGGACGGCCCGGCCGAGCGAGTCGGCGGGCAGGTCGGCGAGGTCGTCCCAGCGTCGGGCGAGACTGCTGTCGTCGTCGACGACCTGCCAGCCGGTGGTGAGGTCGTCGTCGGTGTGGAGCACAGCGACGCGTCCCCGGGCCATGAACTCGTCGGCGTACCCGTTGCGAGCGAAATCACCGAGCACCGCATTGGTAGCGTCGGCCGGCGAGCCGCCGAGGACATCGCGACATGTAGTGCCCAGTCCCATCGCCGCGGCGTAGGCGTCGATGCGCTCAACCATCCCCTCGGGGATCTGCTCGACGAGCAGTGCGACGAGGCTCATATAGCGCACGATCCGGTGACGCAAGGCGTCCGAGCGTTCGTGGGCATCGAGCGTGGCGGCAAGTTGGTCGGGGGTGATGAGCGGGCAGCCCTCGCTGGAGATCTGGGTGCCGGTCAGCACGTCGGCCAATGCCCGCACCACCATGTCCTGAATCGGTGTGGCGCCGCCGGGGGCGGCAGCGGTGGTGATGGCCCCGACGATGGCGGTGACCTCGTCGGGTGCGAGTGGCCGATCGATCGCGGCCGTTCCGACACCATCGTGGTCGGCCGACGCGGCGTCACCGCCGTCGTCCGTCAGGTCTGACGTCACCTGCCCGAGGCTAGGCGCAGGAGGTCCCGACGGATCGGTCGGCGCACCGGTTGTCAACCAGCGCTCGCGGCCCTACGATCTGATCCCTACTCCGACGCGGGGTGGAGCAGTCCGGTAGCTCGTCGGGCTCATAACCCGAAGGTCGCAGGTTCAAATCCTGCCCCCGCCACCAAGGAAATGCCAGGTCAGGCCCGGTCCCCAGGACCGGGCCTGCGGCGTTTTCGGACTCCCGTACAACATCCGTACAACACGAGCCGCGAACGCCCGCTGTCGTGGGTTCCCGTATGCGCCCGTTGGCTGCCGTCGGCGCTGGTGTGTTCGTGTCGATCGTTGTCGAGATCGACGGTGCAGTCGTCAAGGTTGATGGGTACGACGGGCATTGGCAACGAACTGCGCGAGTGCGTCGGGGTCCTTGCGCCCAGGTGATGATTCGACCCAGGTGGTGACGTCGACACCCCACGGCCGCACGCGGCGGATTGCCTCGGCGACGTTGTCGGGCCGGAGCCCGCCGGCGAGGAGAACCTTGTGTCTGGTGACGAGGTCGCCGACGAGGTCCCAGTCGAACGCGACGCCACCGCCGGGGGTCGGGGCGTCGATCATGACGATGTCGGCGGCGTGCTCGTCGACGAGCGTGTCGATCGCTGGGTGATCGGGGGCGAGGACCTTGATCACGGTTGCGACAGGATGCCGCGACGGCTCGGGTGGCGTGGGGTGGCTCGTCGCCGTGGAGTTGCGCGGCGGACAGGCCGAGGTCGTCGGTGATGGCGAGGATCTCGGCGACGGGGTGGTTCCGGAACACCCCGACCGTCATGACGTCGCTGGGGATGACCGTCAGGATCGCTCGTGCCGTGTCGAGGTCGACGTATCGCCGTGAAGTCGGGACGAAGTTGAGGCCGATCGCGTCGGCTCCCGCATCGACAGCTGCGCGGGAGTCGACCGGGTGGGTGATGCCGCAGATCTTCACGAACACGCCGGGACGCTACCTGCACCTCGAGCGGCCGGCCTGCGGAGTTGTGGTCGCTGTCGCGTTCGGTCGACGTCAGAGGTGCGACGATGGATGTGGAGGAGTCCGCGATGACCGATGAGGTCTTGAACACCTTGGTGGTGCTCGGTCACCGATTGTTGCTCGTTGACGTCGGCGGCGGGTTCGAGACGCACCTATGCGAAGCGACGAGTGACTCGACGGCTCGCGCCGCGCTCGATACCCGCCAGCCGCTGCCGGACTCGTTGGCGGACGCGTTGGAACGAGGCGGTGACGACGACGGGCTCGACGCCCTGTTGGACCGTCTCCTCGAGACGGCGTGGAAGCCAACAACGTTGTGCGGTCGAGCCTGGGACGAGATGGCCGCCGGCGAGGCAGGTGTGTTCCGACGTTGGCAAGAGATCGAGCTGACGCCGACATGTCGGACATGCCTGCGCGTGGTCGACACCTGGTTCCCGCGTTCCGGGCCGGCGCCTGGGATCGGCGTGCTCGTCTCGGTGATCGGCGAGAAGGTCGAGGCGTTCGGCTCCGCGTGGGTGACCGGCGTTCCGGGCGAGTTCCTTGACGACCTGCGAAAGGCGATCCGCAAGCACCTGCGGGGCAAGGGGTTTCGATCCCAGACCATGGTGGTCAACGGCTTGTTGCACGTGATGTCCGACGATGCGCTGGACGCGATCGACCCAGACTTGCGAGCGGCGTGGATCGACGACGCAGTCCGACGGATGGACGTGGTGGAACCGGCTGACGAGGGTGCGATCGCAGAGCGCCCCCGGTTGGGCGTCGACTGGCGAACGTGGGTGCTTGATGCGTAGCCCACACACGAACGTCTCGTGCCGATTCGCGTTTGCTTTCAATTTCTGAAAGTGTGGGAGAGGTATGGCAGCACGGCACGCCCTTGACCCCCTTCGGGAAGCGGCACAGCGACTGAACGAGGCGGAGATCGAGCGCAATCGGCTGATCCGAGCCTTGCGCTCGAAGCGTGAGACCCTCACCGATCTCGCCGAAGCGGCGAACGTGTCTCTCGGGACTGCTCACAAGCTGACGCGTCCTTCGACCATCGTGTCCGTCGGCTACGAGGGCCGCAGTGTTGATGAGCTCGTCGACGCGCTGGTCGAGGCGGGGGTGTCAGTGCTCGTCGACGTTCGGGAGAACGCGATCAGCCGCAAGCGTGGCCTGTCCAAGCGCGGGTTGGCGGAGAAGCTGGCGGCACGCGGTATCCGCTACGTGCACGAGCCGACGCTTGGCAACCCTCGAGACAATCGCGACGGGTTCCGGGAACAGCAACCGGACAGCATCGCCGCCTTCGAAGCGCACCTTGACCGCAACGGGTCAGCAGCGCTCGATCGGGTCCACGCGATGCTCAGAGATCGAACAGTCGGCCTTCTGTGCTTCGAGGCGGATCCGTGCTCCTGCCATCGCTCGATCGTGGCGCGGTATCTCCTGGACCGGGATCCACTGGCGTCGGTTCGACCGGCGTGACGTCGCGGGCGATGCCGAGCACGAGGAAACCCTGCGGTGCCTGATGCTGGTTGCCCACGTACAGGGCCGGCAGCCGCGCCGGGTCGACAAGGCTGAGCCACTTCTCTTCGATCCGATCGAGGTAGTCAGTCGGGTAACTGCGACGCCAGTTCCGCCACGCCTCGGAGATCTCCCAGTCGACGATGCTCTGTTCGTGACCGCGGCACGAAGCCGACTGGCAGCGGTACCCAAGCTTGAACGTGAATGGCGAGAACTCGAGCTTAGGGGCGCCCTGAGCCAGGAGACTGCCCTGGGCGGCCCGGTTCATCTTCGCGGCGTGGGCGGTGTCGCCGGTGTGGTCCTCGCGGGTGAATCCGGTGATCTCGCGCGGGACGACCAGCCCTAGGGACGGGCGCGACCAACCCTTCGCCGCGACGAGATCACACATCGTGTACTGGGGTAACCGGTTGAGCACTTCGGCGCGCCGCTTGCCTGCGGGGAGCTGGTCGAGCACGATCGTCGTGTCGAGTCGTGGCCGGTACGACTCCGGTCGTTGGTCCTTGTCGTGCTTGTCGATCTCGAGCTCGATCACCTGGTACTTGGGATGCTCGCCCTGCCAGAACCACTGCCACTGCACGGGGAACAGTCGGATCCAGCGATAGACGTCGCCGTCGAGGCGGATGCCGGCGACGCACACCGTCTCCCCGTGCGTGCGTCCGATCTCAGGAGATGCCTTGGCGGTGATGAGTACCGTCGCTCGCTCAGCGACCATCGGACTCATCGTACGATTCGTCGGACGACGGGTTGTCGCCTTCACCATCGCTGCCGGGTTGCGAGACATGGCCCTCGCCAGTCGTGGCCTTGTCCGATCGTTCGGGGACGCTGGTTCCGTTGAACACGATGTGCGCGATCTGATCCGCGGCGTCCTCCTCGACCGCGGGGATCGCGTGCATGTACACGTCCTGGGTGAAGCTCGTCGTCGCGTGACCGAGCCTGTCCGAGATCACCTTGACGTGGACGCCGGCAGCGAGGCCGAGCGTGGCGTGCGTGTGGCGAAGATCATGCAGCCGGATCTTGGGCAGTCCGAGCCGCTTCACCGTGCGGTCGAAGGTCTGCGAGAAGTAGTCGGGATGCACCGGGGCGCCGTCCTCGCGGGCGAATACCAGGCCCTGGTCGTGGTAGCCGTCGCCGAGCAACTGCTTCTCTTGTCGTTGCGCTGCTCGATGGCTCCGCAACACTTGGATCGTCTGGTCATCGAGCGCGATCTTGCGCTCGCCGCGGAGGGTTTTCGGGCGTCCGATGACGATCTGGTACTCCACGGTCAGCACGGTCTGTTGCACGTGCAGACGCCGCGCGTTGAAGTCGATGTCGCGCCACCTGACGCCGAGAACCTCTCCGCGCCGCATGCCCGTGGTGGCAGCGAGGATGTAGGCCGCCGCCAGACGGTGGTGCGAGATGCCGGCGAAGAACTGGCGGAGCTGCTCCGGTGTCCACGTCTTCATCTCCTCCCGGTCGGCGCGATTGAGCTTGGGCGGGTCGGCGGCGTCGGCAACGTTGCGCGGCACCAGGTTCTTGCGCACTGCATCTGTGAGGGCCCGGTGGAGGAGCACGTGGATGTTGCGCACCGTCTTGGTGGCGAAGCCCTGCGCAACGAGGTCTGCGTAGAACCGATCGAGACGATCGGCTGAGAGCTGCTGGATCTGCAAGTGTCCAAGCGCCGGCACCACGTGACGCTCGACGAGCCCTCGGTAGCTGGCGTACGTGCTCACTCGCACAGCCATCTTCTTCGTTGGCAGCCACCGCTCGAGAAGGAACTCTCCGAGCGTCACCTTCGACGGCTCGGAGAACACGCCGCCGCGGATCGCAGCCATGGTGTCGGTGAGGAACTGCTGGGCTTCCTTCTTCGTGCGGAACGACTTGGTGTGCTGCTTGCGGCCTTCGGCCGTCTCGGTGCGCCAGTACGCGATCCAGACATCGCCTCGACGGTGGATCGATCCTCGTTGGCTCATGGGTGGCCCCCGTTGCGTTCGGGCCGCGCCGCGGCCTGTGTGCGTTGGTGGGCCAGCTCGGGCCGAGGCACCAGTCGGAGTGCCGGCGTGGCCGGCGGCTCGGTGGTGGTGTCGTCATCGTACTGGTCGGTGACCGTCGGGTTCTCGAGGTCATCGCCAGCGTCGAGCAGTCGGCGGAGTGCGGCGGTGGGGACGCGGATGAGCCGGCCGACGCGGATGACGGCGACGGGGAAGGTGCCGTCCTTGATGGCGCGGTAGCCGGTGGTGCGGTCGATGCCGAGCTCGGCGAAGGCTTCGTCGGCTGTGATGCAGGCGCGTGTGGCGGGGTCGGGGATCACGGCGTGCTCCGGTTGTCGTCGTGCGGCTCCATGTGAGTGATCGCACCCTCGAACCGTGTTCGGCGTGACACCTGGTTGACGGCCTGTGCTGTTGCCGCCCTTCGGGCGGGTGCCGTTGCACGCCGGATGGCGGGGTGCCGTGGGGGTCGCTGGCGTTCGCCGTGTCAAGCCCCTCGTTCCTCGGGGCCGCGCCCTTCGGGTTGACACGGCGCCCGCCGGCGACCCTGCGCCCGGAGGGCGAAGCCCCGGCCGCTGCTCGGTCGGGGTCCGCTCAGCGCACCGAAGGGAGGCAGTCGTGGCACTCGTCGAAGTCGTCGATTCGTGCGTCGCTCCGGGTGGACAGCCGGTGCTGTTCCACGCCCCCATCGAGGGGGTCCCGACGTATGTGGTCGTGGACCGCTGCGGGGTCGAGCACGTGCACACCGGATCGCTCGGTGTGGCGATGACGGCTGCCCGTCGGGTGCTGATCGAGCAGGGCGAGGTGTGGGTCCGCGCCTCGGATGACACCTGCGCCCACATCGACCCGAATCGGGTCGCTACCGACACCCCGTCGCGTCCGTGGATCCAGACGATCGCGGCGTCTCAGCAAGGAGGAACCTCATGACCGTCACCGCCCTCACCGAGACCGTCGCCGACGGCGACCCGGTCGAGCTCGAACCAGAGTTGTGTTGGCTGAACCTGGCCGACATGGCGCCGCATCCGGACAACCCGCGGCACACCGTCGGTGATCTGACCGAACTGACCCGGTCGATCCGGGCGCACGGGATCATCGAACCTCTCGTCGTGCTGCCCGCCGACGACCATGGCGTGTACCAAATCGTTGCCGGTCGTCGCCGCCACGCCGCCGGTCTGCAGGCCGGAGTGACCGAGGTGCCGGCGGTGGTGCGGCCGATGACACGGGTGGAGGTGATCGAGGCCGGTCTGTCGGAGAACTCGAACCGCAGCGACCTGACGCTGTCGGAAGAGGTCGCCGCGATCGAGGCGTTGATGTCGCTCGAGGGTGGCCTGACCCCGTCGAAGTTGTGCCGCCGGATCGGCCGGTCCCAGTCGTGGGTGCGTGCTCGGATGGCGGTCACGATCCTGCCCGCCCGCTGGCGTGACGCCCTCGACTCGGGCGAGCTGTCGATCGCGGCCGGGGAGGCCGCAGCATCGCTCGCCGACCTCGGCCCCGACCATCTCGACGCTGTCTGCGGGCAACTCACCGGACGCGCCTGGCAAGACCCCGCCCGAGTCGTCGCCGCCTACCGCGACACGCAACGCCGCCGCGACAACTACCGCGAGGTCCTCGACCGAGCCGTCGCCACGCACCCGATCGTGCACAGCGACGAGCACCCGGCACCGGACAAGGCCCGCCGTCTCGGTGAACTGTTCGATCCCGACGGCTGCCGCGCCCACATCAGCGAGCCGTGCCATGCCGTGGTGGTGAAGGCGACGTCGTGGGGTGAGGGGGTTGAGGTGTTCGAGGTGTGCGTCGACCCGCGCCGCCATGACCCGCAGCGCATCGCAGCGGCGAAGAGCGGGAGCGACCTCGCGTCGGACCGCACGCCGAGCCGACCCTCCAACCACGACGACTCCCACGCGAAGCGCAAGGCCCGCCTGGCCCGCCTCGGGCACGCGACCGAGACGTTCGCGAAGACCCGAGGCGGTTTCGCTCAGGCGGACCTGACACGGCTCGCTCTGCGGTCGGTGGTGCTCGAAGCCGGACGCGACGCGGTCGTGTTCGCCGCGACGATCCTCGGCCACGACCGGCCCCGCGACGCCACCGCGACCGACCTGCTCGACGGTGCCGACACCGTCGCTGCGCTGACGCGGGTCGCCGGGGCGGTCGCCCTCGGGCTGGCCGAGAACCGCATGTACTGGTCAGCGTCGAGCAGCCAGTGCCGTGACTACCTCGACGTGGTGATCGCCACCGGCTGGACACCCGACGAGTGGACCGCCGCCACGCTCACGGACCGACCCGACCGCGACTGACGCCACTGGCTCCGGTCTGCCCGCCACCCGATCGGCGGGCAGACCGGACCAGGTTGTTGCCCGGTCGGGAGTGATCTCGGGAGCAACTCCGGGACGTCGATGTGCTGAGCGAACCGGCTGGCGGGGTGCCGTGACCACCGCTGGGGTGGGTGCCGTTGCCGGCCCTGCGGGCCGGGTGCCGTGTTGGGCCACGACGCCGTCGGCGTCAAGCCCCTCGTTCCTCGGGGCCAAGCCTGACGGTTGACGCCGCCGTCGCCGGTGGCCCAGCGCCCGGAGGGCGAAGCCTGGCCACCCGGTCGGGCACGGCACGACGCCTTCGGGGTCGGGACGGTCGGGGAAGCCCAACCGGCCCCGGGGCGCAGTGTCACTCGCACACCACGGAGGCCCTCATGTCCACCACCGCACCCACCATCGACCCGACCCCCACGATCACGAGCATCGCCGAGCACGTCACGTTCACCGTCGACGCCTGGCGCGACCCGATCGTCGAAGCCGCCGCAGGTGCCGTGCGCACCGACACCGATGACGCGCTCGTCTGGTACACGCCGTCGATCGGGACCATCGGCATGGCGATGGCGCACCGCTTCGCCCGCCACGCCACCGACGGACCCACCCTGTGGACGGTCGAGGACATCGCGCTCACCTTCGGCATCGGCAACTCCGCCGCCCGCGTGTGGCGCAGCCTCGACCGGCTGGAGCGGTTCGGGATCATCGGACGCACCGGGGACCGCATCGCCGTCCGACTCTGGCTCGCCCCGCTCACCCAACGCCAGATCGCACAACTCCCGCCCTACCTCGCCGCCGCCTACCCCGAACACCTCGCCCAGCGATGAGCACCGCCACCGCACCCGCCGTGCCGAAGTGGCGGACACACGCCGCATGCCGCGGTACCGACCCCGCCCTGTTCTACGACCCGCACCCCGCATCGGTCGCCGCCGCCAAGACCGTGTGCGACGTCTGCCCGGTGCGCAACGTCTGCCGGGCCCACGCCGTCGACACCGGCGAGCCGTTCGGCGTGTGGGGCGGCCTCGCCGCCGACGAACGACCCGCACCACTACCCGACACCACGTCGGCACCCGGCCCGGCACCGAAGATCAGCGACGACGAGCTCTACGACCTGTTCTACGACGCCGACCCCGACCAGCCGGCGCTCGACCAACTGCTCGCCCACATCTGGCTCCCCAACGCCACCGCCTACACCGCACTGCAACGCGCCGTGCGCCTCGGCGTCGTGGAACACCGCGGCCGCGGCCTCTACCCCGTCCGCCGCTGACTGCCAGGCCCGGTCCCGCACCTCCACCGGTGCGGAACCGGCGTCGCGTGTGCCGTCACCGCGGGAGCACCGGTCGCGGCCTCGTCCAGGGGGTGTGCCGTGGCGCCGGCCTCGTGGGCCGGCGGTGCCGTGCTGCCCGCCGCCCGCAGCCGTGTCAAGCCCCTCGTTCCTCGGGGCCAAGCCCTTCGGGTTGACACGGCCGCTTCCGGCGGCGGGCCAGACGCCCGGAGGGCGAACCCGCCCCACCGACTCCGAAGGACACACCCGATGCACGCCAACGACCTGTTCGCCACCATCACCGCCCAACTCATCGACGACATCGAAACCGGCGCCGCCGGAACATGGCGCATGCCATGGCACCACCTCGCCGACGCAGGCACACCCACCAGCATCGACCACCGCCCTTACCGCGGCATGAACGCCGTCTGGCTCGCCATGGTCGCCGCCGCCCACGACTGGACCTCAGGCACCTTCGGCACCTACCGCGCCTGGCAACGCCACGGCGCCCAAGTCCGACGCGGCGAATGATCGTGACCCGGTTTCTTGGACACCTGATTACGCGGGAGACCGTGTAGAAGGGAGCCGTCATGGCTCGTCCAAGCAAGTACAACGACAAGTTCCGTAGGGATGCGCTCGATCTGGTGGCCAGTTCGGGTCGACCGATCGCTGAGGTCGCGAGGTCGCTCGGGATCAGCGACGCGACGTTGTGGAACTGGGCCAAGAAGGCCCGGGAGGCCGACGCCGCGGGCGCTGATCCAGACGCGCTGACCGAGTCCGAGCGTGACGAGCTCAAGCGGTTGCGTCGCCAAGTGATCGCGCTCGAGACCGACACCGAGATCCTCCGTCGGGCGGCCGCATATTTCGCTCGGGAGACGATCCGCTGATCGGTCTGCGGTTCGTCCAGGACAACCAGGCCGATCTGCCGGTCATACGGATGTGCGAACTCGTTGCGGTGCCACGCTCGTCGTTCTACGCGTTCGTCAACCACACGCCGTCGGCTCGTGACATCGCCGACGAGGCGCTGTTGGTGACGATCCGCGAGATCTACCGGCGGTCCCGCAACACCTATGGCGTGCCACGCGTGTACGGGCAGCTGCGTCGCACCGGCCACCGTGTCGCCCGCTCCCGTGTCGCCCGCCTGATGCGACGAGAAGGCCTGATCGGAGCGTACGCCAGCAAGAAGTGGCGGCGCGGACGGCCCGACGCCGGCGGGCTGGCTGATCTGTTGAACCGGGACTTCACGGCATCGGCACCGAACCAGCGGTGGGTCGCTGACGTGACCGAGTTCCCGACCGGCGAGGGCAAGCTGTTCCTGGCCGGGATCCGGGACCTGTTCCACCGCGGGATCGTCGGCTGGGACACCTCCGCCCGCCAGGACTCGACCCTCGTCGTCAACGCGCTCACGATGGCGTTGACCCGCACCGGCCACCCCGACGAGGTGATCCATCACGCCGACAAGGGGTCGATCTACACGTCGCTGGACTTCGCGTTCAACGCAGGCAACAGCGACGTCACCCTGTCGTTCGGCTCCACCGGAGACTGTTTCGATAACGCCGCGATGGAGACGTTCTGGGCACGCCTCAAGGTCGAAATCGCCTGGATCCGCGGGTCGATCTGGTTCGCCACCCGGGCCGAAGCCCACGCCTACCTGTTCGAGTTCATCGAAGTGTTCTACAACCGGCAACGGCATCAAGGCGGCCTCGGGCACCTCACCCCCGCCGAGTACGCTGACAAGTGGCGCCACGACCACGGACACCCGAATCTGGCATAACCCCGTGTCCAAGAAACCGGGTCACGTTCAG
>JBKEAH010000137.1:0-14785 GCA_047972065.1 Desertimonas sp. | reverse complement strand
CAGGTGCCGAGCTTCCGCCTCGTCAGCATCGACTAACACCTGGGGTCTGACCCCAGGTGTTAGATGAAGCCGACGACCTGGTGGGGTTGGTAGGGCTCCTCGAGGCGGTCGATCTCGTCGTCGGTCAGCTCGAGGTCGACCGCGGCGATGGCGTCGTCGAGTTGCGTCATCTTCGTCACGCCGACGATCGGGGCCGACACCGCGGGGTGCATCGCCACCCACGCCATCGCCACCTGCGCCGGGCTGACGCCGCGCTCGAGCGCGACCTCGGCCACCCGCTCGACGATCACGCGGTCCTCGTCGCGGTAGAGCGTCTTGCCGAACTCGTCGGTCTCGCTGCGGTCGGTCGACTCGTCCCACGGACGGGTCAGCTTGCCGCGGGCCAGTGGGCTCCACGGGATGACGCCGACGCCCTGGTCGAGGCACAGCGGCAGCATCTCGCGCTCCTCCTCGCGGTAGAGCAGGTTGTAGTGGTTCTGCATCGTGGCGAAGCGGGTCCACCCGTTGAGGTCGGCGACGTGCTGGGCCTTGGCGAACTGCCACGCCCACATCGACGAGGCGCCGATGTAGCGGGCCTTGCCGGCCTTGACGACGTCGTGCAACGCCTCCATCGTCTCTTCGATCGGGGTGTTCGGGTCCCATCGGTGGATCTGGTAGAGGTCGACGTAGTCGGTGTTCAGCCGGCGCAGGCTGTGGTCGATCTCGCTGAGGATCGCCTTGCGTGAGAGCCCGGCGCCGTTGGGGGCCTTGCGCATCCGGCCGTGGACCTTGGTGGCCAGCACGATGTCGTCGCGGTCGGACACCTGGGCCAACACCCGGCCGACGATCTCCTCGCTGGTGCCGTCGGAGTACACGTTGGCGGTGTCGAGGAAGTTGATCCCCGACTCCAACGCGGCGACCAACAGGGCGCGGCTCTCGTCCTCGGGCAGCGTCCACAGGTGGTTGCCCCGCTCCGGCACGCCGAAGCTCATGCACCCGAGGCACACGGCGGACACGTCGATGCCGGTCGATCCCAGCTTCACGAACTTCATGGGCCACGACGTTAGGCGCCGCTCACTATCGAGGGTTGGCCGCACCAGCGTGGCGCGGCCAACCCTCGTCTGCGTGTCAACCCTCGATGGGGTGGTCCGTCAGGCGCCGAGGCCGGGGGTGTGGGCGTAGGCGGGGAGGGCGGGCTGGCCGCCGAGGTGGGCGAAGAGGACGCGTGATCCGGCGGGGATCTCGCCGCTGCGGATCATGCCGATCATCCCGGCCATCGACTTGCCCTCGTACACCGGGTCGGTGAGCATCCCCTCGGTTCGAGCGGCGAGCCGGATCGCCTCGATCGTCACGTCGTCGGGGATGCCGTAGGCCGGCCCGACATAGCCGTCGACGATCGTGATCTCGTCGTCGCGCAGGTCGCGTCCGACACCGATCCGCTCGGCGGTGGCGGCGGCGATCCGGGTCACCTGGTCCCGAGTCTGACCCAACGTGCCCGAGGCGTCGATGCCCACGACCCGTCGGTCGTCGCGGTCCTCCAACGCGAACCCGGCGATCATCCCGGCGTGGGTCGAGCCGGTCACCGTGCACACCAGCACGTGATCGAAGAAGACGTCGCGCTCGGCCTCCTGGGCGGCGACCTCACGGGCCCAGTTGGCAAAGCCCATCCCACCCAGCGGGTGATCCGACGCACCGGCCGGGATGGCGTACGGCCGGCCGCCCGCTGCGACCACCGAGTCGAGCGCGTCCTGCCAGCTGCGGCGAATCCCGATGTCGAACCCGGCCGCGTCGAGACGCACGTCGCCGCCCATGATCCGGGAGAGCTGGATGTTGCCGACCGTCTCGTAGCCGGGGTCGTCCCACGCGACCCAGTGCTCCTGCACGGTCACCGCCCGTAGACCGACATGGCAGGCGACACCGGTGACGGCGCGGGTGTGGTTGGACTGCACCCCGCCGATCGACACCAGCGTGTCGCAGCCCTGAGCCAGCGCCTCGGCGACCAGGTACTCCAGCTTGCGGACCTTGTTGCCCCCGAAGGCGATCCCCGAGTTGCAATCCTCGCGTTTCGCCCAGATCTCCACCCCGCCCCCGAGGGCCTCGCTGAGCCGGGGAAGCGGGTGGATTGGCGACGGTCCGAACAGCAGCGGCACCCGATCGAAGTCGTCCAAACTCACACCGCCGATCGTAGAAGCCGCCGCCACGCCGGGCGTCCATCTCGCCGTTGACGCGTCGGGCACGTACGGTGCCCGACGATGACGGACGCCTCGGTGCTGCACAACGACGGCTTCCGCCGTCTGTTCATCAGCGCCGCGCTCGTGATCTTCGGTGTGATGAGCCAGGCGGTCGCCCGGGGCTGGCTGGCGCGCGAGCTGACCGGGACCAACGCCGGTCTGGGCGGGGTGATGTTGGTCTTCGGGTTGGCGATGCTGCTGGCGACCCCGTGGGGTGGGGTGGCGGCGGACCGGCTTCCCAAGCGCACCCTGCTCGTCGCCGCCGTCGGAGCGTTGACGCTCTCGTCGCTGCTGATGGGACTCGCCGTCGTCGTCGGCGTCGACCGGTATTGGATGTTGCTCGTCGCCGGTGGCGTGCAGGCCGTTGCCTTCGCCTTCTACCTACCGGCCCGGATCGCCTTCATCACCGAGCTGATCGACGCCGACCGGGTGCCCGAGGCGATCACGATGAGTCAAACAGCCCAGGAGGGGGTGCGGGTGTTCGGCCCGGCACTGGCCGGGGTGCTGATCGGCGTCGGGTGGTTCGGAACCGGGGGTGTCTTCCTGCTGGCGGCGGCCACCGGTCTCCTCTCCGGTGTCGTGCTGTTCGGCTTGCCGCCCGGCGAACCCCGCCACCGCTCGGAGCGCTCACCGCTGGCCGAGCTGGCCGATGGTGTCGCCTACGTCCGACGTACGCCATGGCTGGGGTTGATCGCGATCACCACGATCGTCGTGGTCATCGCCACGTTCCCCTATCTGACGTTCCTTCCGGCGCTGGCCGACGAGCGTTTCGACGTCGGTGCCGGTGGCTACGGCGTGATGTCGGGCGTCGCCGGACTCGGGGCCGTGGTCGCCGGGCTGGCCGGGCCGCGCTGGGCGCGCATGGTCCGGCATCCGTGGATCACGGTGGCCGTGTCGGCGGTCGTGTTGGGCGCGGCGGTGGCCGTGCTCGGGCTGGTCGCCAACTTCTGGGTCGCGCTCGTCGTGTTGGCCGTGATCGGTGCCGCCAGTCTGGTGTTCCAGACGACCACGCTGTCGCTGATGCTGTCGCTTGCCGACATCGAGTACCACGGCCGACTGCAGAGCATGGTGGTGCTCGGCTTCAGCGGTTTCGGGCTCGCTGCGCTGCCGCTGGGTGCGTTGGCCGACGCCACCAGCATGCGTCTCGTGCTCGGGTTGATGGGCCTGGTGGCGATGGCGGTCGGTGTGCTGTTCGCCTCGCGGCGTCGCCGCGCTCGCCGGAGCCGCAAGGTCGGCATCGAGCTCGCCTGACCGCGCTCCAACCGAGCACCCGGCCGCGCCCGGGCGTCGCCGAGCGACCATTCGTGTGGTGCGACACTCGGCGCGGGGCGGGCCCGCCCGGCTCAGGCGGTCCAGTCGATGCCGGCGAGGGTGGCCACCCAGTGCTCGGCGATGCGATCAGCCTCGAAGCGTTGGACGATCAGCCACGTCACCAGGCTTGGCTCACCGGTCTCCTTGTTGATGCCCCGACTGGTGGCCCGGGTCCACACCCGGTCTCCGTCGACCGATCGATCATCGACGGTCGTGGTCGCGCAGCAGAACGCCCGCTGTGTGTCGGCGATCCGGCGTTGGTAGTCGGCGATGCGCAGCGTCTCGCTCCCCGACGAGGTGTGACGGGTCATCGGGTCGGTGAAGATGTCGGCCATCGCCGCGACGTCGCCGTCGCGCCACACGGCGGTCCACCACCGGTCGCTGACCGTCAGCATCGCGGCGTGCGCAGCGGGCGCGGGGTCCCCGGTCATCGCCGGAGCGTACCGAACCGACACCGGGCGCCTCGGCTCGCACGACCGTGGCCGGTGCGACCGATTCACGGGCAGTCGATGACGTCGATCAGTCGGGTCGCGGATCCCGCATTGCCGGCACCGTCGATGGCCGTGACGACCACCGTCCACGCCCCGTTCGCCGGCCCGAGCCGCGGCTCGGCCCGCCATCGCCCGGGCTGGTGCTCGCTCATCGTCGCCGTCCCCGGTGTGTCCGGACCCGACCAGTCGACGCGCACCTCGTCGAGCCCTGACTCGTCGGCGACCACCGCCTCGACGACCAGCGGATCCAGGTCGTCGCAGGCGACGATGCCGGCCGGGGCGAGGATCCGCACGGTCGGTGGCTGCCGATCGGCCGGCACGATCACGATCACGTTCGGGCCGGCCGGAATGCCACCCGCCGTGGTCGACGGGCCGGGCGCGGTGGTGTCGGGTCCAGCGACCACGACGCTGCCGGCGGTGGTCGGCGGACGATCGACCGTGGTCACGGAGATCACTGACGTGGTGGTCGTCGGTCGGGCGGTCACCACGGTGGTCGCTGTCACCCTCGACGGCGGCGCCGTGGCGGGGGCGGCCGATCCGGCGAGCTCGGGCCGCTCGTCGCGTCGGGCCAGCGCGACGGCGCCGGCGATGACCAGCGTCGATGCGGCGGCGACGCCGAGCGCCTGGCGACGGAGCGTCGCCCGACGACGCGGGGCGATCGGGGCAACCGGAGCGGTCGGTGCGGCCGGCGTCGCCGCGGTCACCGACCCGCCGGGCTCGCCGGGCTTGACGGCCTCCGACGCCGCCATCTCGGCGTCGGGCGATGAATCGACACCGGCACCGGGGGTGTGGGCCACGTCGGCCAGCACCCGTTGACGCAACGTCGCCGGTAGCAACGCGGCCGGCGCCAGGGCGACCATCGACACCGCGCTGGTGCGGCGCTTGGTGTCCGAACAGGTGGTGCAGCGATCGATGTGGCGGGCCACCCGCTTGCGGATCAGGACCGAGAACTCACCGTCCCAGCGCTCGAGCAGAAGATCCAGCTCGTCGCAGCGGCGGCGCCCAGCGCGGGCGACGGCGTAGGCGCCGAGGCTGCGCTCGACCCGGTCGCGCATGCGGGAGACGACGACGTAGCTCTGGCTGACGCTGACACCGAGCGCCTCGGCCAACTCGTCGCCGGACAGGTCCTGGCGCGCGACCAGTTCGAGGACGAACTGGTCGCGCTGATCGAGTCCGCGGGCGGCGGCGCGGACGTCGGCGGCGAGATCCTGCGAGGCGAGCCGGTCGTCCAGCTCGTTCGTCGGTTCGCTGGCGCCGCTGGGGATGGTGTTCCGGCTGGACATGGCGTCGGTGATCGTCGGGTCGATAGGGGTGGTGCGGGCTCGGGCTCTGCTGCGGGCGTATACGGCGTGGCGGAGGATCGAGAACAGCCACGGACGGAGTTTGTGTCGGTCCCGGAGCTGGTGCATCCGCTCGGCGGCCATGACGAACACGTCGTGGGTGAGGTCTTGGGCGTCGGCGGGGTGCCGGGTCATCGCCACCGCGGTGTCGTACAGGGCGGTGGCGTGGCGGTCGTAGATGGCGGCCAGCGCGTCGCGCCGACCGCCATCCACGTACGCCTCGACCAGGTCGGCGTCGCTCCCCATCAGGTCCCGATCCTGTCAGGCCTCGACGTACTCGAAGCTGACGACGGCGCTGAATCGGGGCAGGCCGGGATCGTCGGCGTAGGTCACCAGCTCGAGACACCGGGCGTCCGGGCCGGCGTCGATGCCGTAGGCGGAGCACTCGTCGAGCCCCTCGACGGTGTAGCCGACGTAGATCCCGCCGCCGGCGATGTTGAAGTGTCGAGCGCAGGGGTCGCCGTACCCGATCGACGCCGAGATGATCGACCCGACACACCCCTGGAGGAACTCGTTGCCCTCGGCTGGGTCGAACTCGCCGCCGACCACACGCAGCGACGGCCAGTTCCCGGAGTGCTGGAAGGTGAACTCGCCGATCGGCACGTCGATGGTCGAGCCGTCGGCGAGCTCTAGGTCGTCGAGCCCACCGACCACGGTCTGGCCGTGCCCCCACTCAAACCGCAGCTCACCGGCACCGTCGTCGTCGCCGTTCTCGTGGATGGTGATCCGCCGGAAGTCACCGCGGATCATCGGCGCCGGATGCGTGTGGTACTCGCCGGAACGGGTGAAGCTCTGGCTGAACAGGTCGCGGGCGGTGATCGCCACATACAGGTTGGTGTCGAAGGGCAGGTCGGTGAGGGTCGTCGACCAGCTGGTCAGCTCCAGCTCGGACTCGGCGATCGCGCTCGACGGGTCGGGCGGGATCACCCAGCCGTTCTCGTCGGTCGGGAACGGGGTCTCCGAGACGAAGAACCAGAACTTCGCGGCCGTGTGTGACTCGACCGTCAGATCGGTGTGGGCGCCGTTCGGGGACAGGACGGCCTGGGTGATGCAGTCGGCGGCGCAGCCGGCCGGTCCGTTGGGGTCGACGAGCTCCCCGTCGGTCCCCGGCGGGGTGTTCGACGTGAAGCTCGTCCACTCGATCTGCTCGCCCCCGAACTCGTCGGTGGCGCGGATGATGACCCAATACTCGACGCCGGGGTCGAGGCTGTCGAGTCCGACGAGGTGCTGGGTGGCAGGCCCGGCCGAGCCGTTGGTCGGCGTCAGCCCGGCGATCACCGGTTCGTCGTCGATCAGGATCACCTCGTGATCGAGCAGGTACACCTCGAGCGCCGTGGGCAGGTCCGTGGTGACCTCGACCGACACGTCGGGGGTGGTGATGGGCTGGTTGATCTTGGCGCTGGTGATGCAGCCGTCGTCGCAGGTCACGTCGCCCGGCTGCGGGGCGAGACCGCCGGGGCCGGGGTCGACGTTGGTGATCCGATGGGCCTCGACGTCGACGTAGGTGTGGTTGGCGGGCTCGCTGACCTTGACCGTGAACTCGTATGGACCGGGGTCGATGGCGCCCTCGTCGATGGTGAAACCGAGCCCGGTGGTCTCGCCGCCACCCAGCGTGCCGCCGTCGGTGGCCAGCGTGACGTTGGGGACGGTCTCGGCGCTCCAGTGCACGTCGGCGTCCGTGCAGTTCTCCACGGTGACCTCGCCGGTCATGGTGCCGGCCTCGAGGACGAGGGGCTCGGGCCCGACGGCCAGTGCCCATCCGGCGGCGAGGACGTCGTCGCACGACGCCATCACCGGTTCGATGGGCGGCTCGGTCACCTCGGGTGGCTCGATGGGTGGCTCGGTCACCTCGGGTGGCTCGGTGACCTCGGCCCCGCCGCCGCCGCCGCCTCCTCCGCCGCCGCCTCCTCCTCCGCCGCCGCCGCCTCCTCCGCCGCCGCCTCCTCCGCCGTGGTTGCCCCCGGACGGCGGCGTCGCGACGGTCGTGGTCGTGGCGTCGACGAGCTGGAAGATGTCGGAGCCCGTGGTGGAAGCGCCGTCGGTGCCGAGCACCGGTTGGCGGTCGCTGGCGCAGCCGGTGGCCAACACGCCGATGCTCGCGGCGCCGGCCAGCACGCGGCCGAGGCGACGGGCCCGGCCGTGCTCGACGGATGGGATCAGGTTGGTACGCATGGATCGTTCCTGTCGTGAAACCGATCCCTGTGGACCGGTGGCGATACGAGCCGCGACCACTGACGACCTTGCAGAAACTCATCGGAGTGTTGGCGGTGGGGATGTCCCGGCCTCCAACACTCCGTCGCGCTCCAACACTCCGATGGGGGGCGGTGGGGGCGGGGCAGGCAGGCTGGCCCGCATGACGCACGACCTCAGTGGCACCGGGATCTGGAGCAGTCAGCTGCGCTACGGCGACGCCGCCCAGGCGGCCGATGCCGCCGCCGAGTTGGAGTCCCTCGGCTACAGCGCCCTGTGGGTGCCCGATGTCGGTGGCGACCTGTTCGGCGCCATGGAGAACCTGCTGGCCGGCACCCGCCAGGCCACGATCGCCACCGGGATCCTCAACCTCTGGATGCACACCCCGGCCGAGTCAGCCGCCGCCTACGACCGGATGACCACCACCCACGGACGGCGTCTGCTGATCGGCATCGGTGTCTCGCATGCACCGTTGATCGACCGCAAGGAGCCGGGCACCTACACCAAGCCGCTCCAGCAGATGCGCGACTACCTCGACGGGCTCGACGCGGCGTCACCGCCGATGCCGGCCGACGCTCGCTGCCTCGCCGCGCTCGGCCCGAAGATGCTGGAACTGGCCAAGACCCGCACCGCCGGCACCCACCCGTACCTCGTCACCCCCGAGCACACGGCGACGGCCCGCGAGCGCCTCGGCGCCGGGCCGCTGGTGGCCCCCGAGCAAGGCGTCGTGTTGGAGACCGACCCGGACAAGGCCCGCGCCATCGCCCGAGCCCACCTGGCCAACTACCTGCCGCTGCCCAACTACTTCAACAACTGGGCGCGCATCGGGTTCACCGAAGCGGACCGCGACAACGGCGGCAGCGACCGTCTCGTCGATGCCCTGATCGCCTGGGGCGACGAGGCCACGATCGTCGAGCGGGTCCAGGCCCACCGCGACGCCGGTGCCGAGCACGTCTGCGTCCAGGTCCTCACCGAGGATCCCGCCGCGTTCCCCCTCGACGAGTGGCGTCGTCTCGCCCCCGCCCTCACCTGACCGGTCTACCGTCCGGGCGGTGAGCTACGACTTCGATCGGTTCCTGCGCTACGACGAGCTCGTCGAGTGGCTGCGTCGGCTCGCCGATGCCCAGCCCGGTCTGGTGGTCGTCGAGACCTACGGACGCAGCCACGAAGGACGTGATCTGCTGCTGGTCACCGTCACCGACCCGGCGACCGGCTCGCACGCCACCAAGCCGGCCCACTGGGTCGACGCCAGCATCCACGCCGTCGAGCTGACCGCCACCGTCGCCGCCTGCTACCTGCTCCAGCACCTCGTCGACGGGTACGTCAACGGCGATCCGACCGTCACCGAGGCACTGCGCACACGGACCTTCTACGTGGTGCCGAGGGTCAACCCCGACGGCGCCGAGTGGGCGCTGGCGGACAACCCCCGCTACCGCCGTTCCAGTACCCGTGCCTGGCCGTGGGCCGACGCCCACCGCTGGCCCGGTCTGCACGTCGAGGACGTCGACGGCGACGGTCGCGTGCTGCAACTGCGCATCGCCGACCCCGACGGCGCGTGGATGCCGCACCCCGAGGACGTGCGGCTGCTGATCCCGGTGTTTCCCGACGGCGCGCCCCCCGGCACGCCTCGCTACCGGCTGCTCCCCGAAGGCACCGTCGAGGACTTCGACGGTTTCACCATCCCGACCCCGCGACCGCCCGAGGGTCTGGACCTCAACCGCAACTTCCCCGCCGGCTGGGGCACCGGCGTCACCGGCTCCGGCGACCACCCGTTGTCGGAACCCGAGATCGACGCCCTCGTCCGAGCGGTCGTCGCCCGACCCAACGTCTGTGGGTACAACGCCTTCCACACCAGCGGCGCCGTGTTGCTCCGTCCCTCGTCGACCCGGGCCGACGCCAGCCTTCCGCCCGGCGACGTGTGGACGTGGACCCAACTGGGCGAGATCGGCACCCGGCTGACCGGGTACCCGGTGCACTCGGTCTACGAGGACTTCACCTGGGACCCGACCGACACGATGAGCGGCGCCGCCGACGACTGGGTCTACGAGCATCTCGGAATCTTCGGCTGGACCACCGAGTTCTGGGACGTCGTCCACGCCGCCACCGGCACCAAGCAGCACACCAAGTTCTGGTACACCGGACCGACCGACGCCGAAGCGCTCGCCGTGCTGCGCTGGTGCGACGAGCACGCGCCCGGCGACTTCGTCGACTGGTACCGGTTCGAGCACCCGCAGCTCGGTCCGGTCGAGTTGGGAGGCCACCGTTACGTCGGCGTCTACACCAACCCGCCGCTCGATCGGTTGAAGTCCGAAGTCGCCCCGCACGCCGCCTTCGCCGTTGCCCAGGCCCTCGCCTCGCCGCGCCTGGTGATCGTTCACACGACCGCCGAACGCATCGGCGACGACGTGTGGCGGATCGAAGTCGGTCTCGCCAACACCGGCTGGCTGCCGACCCATGTGTCCGAGCGGGCCAAAAAGGAATCGCTGGTCCTGCCGATCACCGCCGAGCTGGCCGGCGACGGCGTCGAGGTGCTCGGCGGCCCAGCCCGCCGGCGGGTCGGCCAGCTCGAGGGACGGGCCGCGATGCGGTTCTCGGGCGCCAACGACGGGACGCCGGACCGGATGATGACGACGTGGACGGTCCGGGCGGCGCCCGGCCGCGACCTCACCGTGTCGGCTCGCCACCCACGGGCCGGATCGGCGACGGCGGTCCTGACGCTGCGCTGACCACCCTCGGTCACTCACGGCGTGCGTGCCGGCTGGCAGCATGGAGTCGTGTCCGACGCCTTTCCCGACCCGAGCGTTCGGGGCGCAACGTCAGATCCTCCTTGGTGCGCTGGGGCATCGGGATCGTCGCCCTGGTGCTCGTCGGGATGTTCCTCGCCGCGCTCGTGCCCCGATGGTGGGCGCAGCGGATGGGCAACGTGATCGACGGCCGGATCAGTCTCGGGTCGGTGCTGGGGTTCGCGGCGGGGGCCATCGGGACCTTCGTGGCCTTCGTGGTGGCCCGCTGGGCGTGGAGCGTGCGTGAGAAGCGGGCCCCGGCCGTCTTCTTGCTGGTCGTCGCGCTGGTGTTGGCGCTGCCCAACCTGATGACGCTGTGGGTGGTGCTTGGGAGTGGTTCCGCCGCCCACGCCGGCGAGCGCATCTTTGACGTCGATGGGCCCGGTTTCCGCGGCGGTTCCTTCGTCGGTGCGCTGATCGGGACCGTGCTGTTCGCCGCGCTCAGCTACCGCCGGTGGCAGCGCGGTCGTGAGCGTCGCCGGCTCGACGACGAGCGGTCCGAGCGGGTGCGCGCCGATCGAGAGACCGGCCCCGGCGAGCCCGACCGACGCTGATCGGCGGGTACCACGGGGTCAAGATGGCACGGTGCCGATCCACTCCGAGCTCCACGGTGTCGGACCGTTCGTGTTGTGGACGCACGGGTTCGGCTCGTCGAGCCACATGTTCGCCCCCACCAGCGACGCCCTTCGCGACGAGCACACCGTCGTCACCTGGGATCTGCCCGGTCACGGGCGCAGCGTCGTGCCGGCCATCGCCGAGGACTTCACCGTCGAGCGCTGCCTCGCCGACATCACCGAGCTGCTCGACGCCGCCGGGGCCGAGCGGGCCGTGCTCGGCGGGCACTCGCTGGGCGGCTACCTGTCGCTGCGCTATGCACTCGAACATCCCGAGCGGGTGGCGGGCCTGGTACTTGTGGGCACCGGGCCGGGCTATCGCAACGACGAGGGACGGGCCCGGTGGAACGAGATGTGCGAGGGCTTTGCCCGGGCCCTCGACGAGCGGGGCATGGCCGGGTTGGGCGGGAGTGCCGAATTGCGCGACGACGTCCACCAGGGTGGCGCGGTCGGGCTGGCGTTGGCCGCTCGGGGGATCCTGCCCCAACACGACGCTGCCGTGATCGACGGCTTGGCATCGATCACGGCGCCGGCGCTGGTCGTCGTCGGCGACCGCGACCGTCAGTTCCTCGCCAGCTCCGAGTACCTGGCGACCAAGCTGACCGGTTCGGCTGCGCCGGTGGTGATCGAGGACTGCGGGCACGCGCCGCCGATCAGCCGGCCCGAGGCGTTCGTCGCCGCCGTGCGGACCTTCCTCTCGACGCACGGCCTGTGACGAGCGGCTGGATCTGCTGACGGGTCCCGACGGGCGGGCCCACTCGATGCGCTCGTGCGTCCGGCTTCCGGTCTCGCCGCCGACGTGGTCGAGATCGACGCGCTCTGGGGTGCCGACGGCGGCGAGCTGGTCGAGGGGTTGCACGGCGCGGCGTCGTGGTCGGAACGCTCGGGCCGTCATCCCCAGCCCGGAGGTGTCGCACGCGTGGGACCTGCTGGCGGATGGTCCGCCGGGTACGACGGTGACGGCTGTCGCCGCGGCGGTCGGTTGGAGCCGCCGCTATCTCGGCCAGTGGTTCCTCGACGAGTTCGGCATGACCCCGAAGACCGTCGGTCGTGTCGCTCGCTTCCAGCACGCAGCGGCAACCCTGAAGCGCACACCCGCCGAACCGTCGGCCACGGTCGCCGCCGCGGCCGTCGGCGCGTGAGCCGAGGGCTCAGGCGGTCTGCTGGTTGATCTCGCGCAGGCCGAGGCTGAACGTGATCATGGCGATGCCCGCCAGCAGCACGCGGATCCCGAGGAAGATGGCGAGCACGAGGATCGTCGCGCCCGGCCAGACCAACGAGATGATCCCGGTCAGCACGCTGACCGCGCCCAGCAGCACGAACACCCACCGGTTGGGGAGATCGTGGTGGTTGCGGATGACGAACGCCAGCTGGGCGATGCCCGACACCAGGAACCCGATCCCGACGATCACCGCCAGGGCCCACAGCGTGATGCCGGGCCACACCAGAGCGAGCCCGCCGGCGACGATGTCGATGGTTCCCAGGACGTAGCCGGGCCAGCGGGGCTGGTAGCGGCTGGCGTTGGCGATCTCGTCGACCCCTTCGATGATGAAGGAGATCCCCACCAGCACCGCCAGGGTCCCGACGGCGTCGAAGATGTTGAACAGCAGCAGCAAGCCGATGACCGTGATGGCGATGCCGGCGACGAGGTACCACCCCCAACGCTTGGCGACGGCGCGTGCCGCATCGTCGAGCTCGCGGGGGCCGAGGGCGAACATGGCGCTGCTCATGCCCGTGAGCGTACGCCGTCCCCGTCGCGGGTGATGGTGATGACCAAGCGACGACCGTTCACTGCGCATTCGTTCAAGACGCCGGTCGGTCGTCGAGGATGGCTGCCATGAGCGCGCAGCCCGACCGGGCCCACGACCTCGCCACGACGCCCCTCCATCTCGGTCCGGGAGGTTCCGCCCGCCCGATCACCGGGTTCTCGTGGGAGCACGTCGACGAGTACGCCAGCTCGACGGGGGCCGATGGTGCCGACGGTCGCCTGGTGATGTCGTTCCACGCCGTCGGCCCGTGGACGAGTTGGGAACGGCATCCGATCGGGGACGAGGTGGTCATCGCCACCAGCGGGACGCACCGGTTCGTCCAGGAACTACCCGACCGCGAGCACGAGATCGTGCTGCGGCCGGGCGAGGCGCTGATCAACCCGGCCGGCGTGTGGCACACCGCCGAGAGCGAAGGCGACGGGGGCTGGATCCTGACGATCACACCCGGCCAGGGCACCGAGCACCGACCCCGCTGAGTGGACCGGGCGCCGCGGTCAGGACTCGAGCGGGGCGGGTTCGGGGTCGAGGTCGAAGTCGTCGGGGAGGTGGGCGGTGTCGTTGAACCGCCGGACGATCCAGCGGCCGTCGGTGACGACGAGATGGGTGATCGACGTGTTGGCGACACCGAGGAACATGAACGGATGCGGGGTGCGCGACGCCTGGGCCATCACCTCGGCGATGATCCCGCCGTGGCTGACGACCACGACCCGCTGGTCCGGGTGGGCGGCGACGATGCGCTCGATCGCGGCGCGCACCCGTTGGCGCAGGTGGTCGTTGGATTCGGCGCCCGGGATGGCGTCCCAGCGCTGCTCGGCGACCATCCGTAGTGCGTCGGGGTGGCCCTCGGCCATCCGCTGGCGGTACAGCTCGCCTTCCCAGTCGCCGAGGTGCACCTCGCGTAGATCCGGCTCGACGATCGGTGTCAGGCCCAGGCGGGCGACCAATGGCGCCGCGGTCTGGTGGGTGCGTCGCAGCGTGGTGACGTAGACGGCGTCGATCGGGAGGCGGGCGAGGCGCTCACCGACCCGTTCGGCCTGGTCGACACCGATGGGGTCGAGCGCGGGGTCGCCGTGACCGTCGACGAGCGGGAACGGCCGACCACGGACCATCGGCTCGGACTCGCCGTGGCGCACGAGGAGCAGTTCGGTCGCCCCCGGCGGCGGCCGGAATCGGTGCTGTCGGTATGCCTGTGGTTCCTCGTCGCTGCTGATCTGCCGACCGTAGGAGCAACCGGCCGGTCGTCGTCAATCGGGTGGCCGGGCGCCCGCGAGCGGGGCGCCCGATCGACGGTCGGCGGCGACGTATCGTCGGTCGGCGTGACGGAGGACGCGGACGCCGGGGTCGTCGAGTTGTTCGAGGCGGCGCTGGCGGTGCGGCGCAACGCCCACGTGCCGTACTCGAAGTTCCCGGTCGGGGCGGCGCTGCGGACCGCTGACGGACGCGTCTTCGTCGGTTGCAACGTCGAGAACGCCAGCTACCCGGAGGGCACGTGTGCCGAGGCGGGAGCGATCTCGGCGATGGTGGCGGCCGGAGAACGCCAGATCGCGGTGATGGTGGTGGTGGCCGATGGTGACGGCGTCGTCACCTGCTGCGGCGGGTGCCGTCAGAAGCTGCGCGAGTTCGCGGCGGCCGATACCCCCGTTCATGCCGCCGGCCCCGAGGGTGTCCGAGCGACGTTCACGGTCGGTGAGCTGCTCCCGGCCAGTTTCGGACCCGAGCAGCTCGACCGGCGTCGATCTTGAGTCAACCCCACTCAAGATTTCTGCCCACCCGGGTTCCAATCTGCGGGTCGCCGTCGTAGAGTGACACCACGGGTGCGGGAGCACACCGCATCCGACCCAATCGCATCAACCGCCCGCTCAACAAGGAGCCCACCAATGCCCAAGGCCGTCGGCATCGACCTCGGTACGACCAACTCCGTCGTCTCCGCCCTCGAGGGTGGCGACCCGGTCGTCATCCCCAACGCCGAAGGGTCGCGCACGACCCCCTCGGTGGTCGCCTTCACGAAGTCTGGCGAGGTCCTCGTCGGCGAGGTCGCCAAGCGTCAGGCGATAACCAACCCCGATCGCACCTTCCG
>JBKEAH010000279.1:0-5138 GCA_047972065.1 Desertimonas sp. | reverse complement strand
CGACGAGCACCGTCTGGTCGCCGTGGCCGGGGTGGCCGGGGTGGCCGGGGTCATCGCCGCGGCGTCCACCGGGCTCGGTGAGCGGGGCGAGCCGGGCGGTGGGGCGCCCGGCGACGGTGATCGTGGTCGCCTCGCCGGCACCGGCGCGCCGGACCGTGGTCGCCAGGTCGGCGCGAAGGGCGCGGATCGAAAGTGTGGACACCTGTGTACACAAGCGGATTGCGGCACGTCGGTCAACCCGCGGCACACTCTGGGCCATGAACTTCGCCTTCACCGAAGAGCAAGAAGAGCTCCGCAAGACCGTCCGTGCCTTCCTCGAATCCAAGAGCCCCGAGACCGCGGTCCGCGAGCAGATGGAGACCGAGCAGGGCTACGACGAGGCCGTGTGGAAGCAGGCCGCCGAGCAGATGGGTCTGCAGGGCCTGGCGATCCCCGAGGAGTACGGCGGGTCGGGCTTCGGGTACGTCGAGCTGGGCATCGTGTTGGAGGAGATGGGCCGCTCGCTGCTGTGCGCCCCGTTCTTCTCCACCGTCGTGCTGGCCGGCAACACGTTGCTGCACAGTGGTGACGACGCCGCCAAGCAGGCGTACCTGCCCGGCATCGCCAGCGGTGAGACCATCGCCACCGTCGCCTTCACCGAGGCCAACGGCAAGTGGGATGACAGCGGCATCGAGACCACCGCCACCAAGGACGGCGATGCCTGGAAGCTCAACGGCGAGAAGATGTTCGTCCTCGACGGCCACGTCGCCAACCTGATCATCGTCGCCGCCAAGACCCCTGCCGGCATCAGCCTGTTCGCCGTCGACGGCGATGCCGCCGGGCTCACCCGCACCGCGCTGTCCACCATGGACCAGACCCGCAAGCAGGCCAAGGTCGAGTTCTCGAACACCCCCGCCACCCTCATCGGCACCGACGGCGCCGGCTGGGATACCCTGGCCAAGGTGCTCGACCTCGTGGTCGTCGGCCTCGCCGCCGAGCAGGTCGGCGGCGCCCAGCAGGTGCTCGACATGGCCGTCGAGTACGCCAAGGTGCGCGTCCAGTTCGGCCGTCCGATCGGTTCGTTCCAGGCGATCAAGCACAAGTGCGCCGACATGTTGCTCGAGGTCGAGTCGGCCAAGTCGGCCGCCTACTACGGCCTGTGGTGCGCGTCGGAGCTCAACGACGAGCTGCCCTCGGTCGCCTCGCTGGCCAAGGCGTACTGCTCGGAGGCCTACTTCCACGCCGCGGCCGAGAACATCCAGATCCATGGTGGCATCGGCTTCACCTGGGAGCACCCGGCCCACCTGTACTTCAAGCGGGCCAAGAGCAGCGAGCTGCTCTTCGGCGACCCGACCTACCACCGCGAGCTGCTCGCCCAGCGGATCGGCATCTGAGCGGAGCGAGGATGCCGGACGACCGAGCGAGCGCTAGCGAGCCGGGTGTCGGTGGGTGTGGGGCCCCGCCCCACGGAGTGATCGGCATCTGAGCGGGGTCGCGCGAATCGCGGATGCACGGGCGCTCGTGGCTGTGGTTGACTATCTCCCACCAGAGGAAGGAGGTGGTCCAACACATGAGTGACTGTT
This sequence comes from Desertimonas sp., assembly GCA_047972065.1. Taxonomy (GTDB): domain Bacteria; phylum Actinomycetota; class Acidimicrobiia; order Acidimicrobiales; family Ilumatobacteraceae; genus JALZMG01. The sequence continues at coordinate 3,576 of JBKEAH010000279.1, read as the reverse complement.
CGTACGGGACCCTGGAGGTGGTTGGCCGCTAGGTCGACAGGCTGGACTCCTGGCGAATTCATGCCAACCTCCGCTGATCACGCTGCCGGACCTCGTCCCCCCGGCGCCACAACGCACGATCAGTACCCAGTCCGATGCGAGGGCGGGGGCTTCGGCCCCCGCCCTCGTCGCGTCCCGGCTCGACGCGCCCCTAGCCTGACGTGGTGATCTGGGTGTTCGCGGTCATCGCCGCCGTCGCCGTGTTCGTGATCGCCGCCGTCGTCGTCGGTCGGGAGGCGCACCGTCTCGACAGCGTCGCCCCACGGGCGATCTACGACGTCGATCAGGCCGTCGAGTTCGTCAGCGACCACGTACCGGCGACCACCCAGGCCCGGTTGACCCCGTCCGAGGTCGAACGACTCCTCACCCTGCACATGCGCTGGCTGCACGGGCGCGGCCTGCAACCCAGCGACGTCACCGACCGCCGCCAGGACATCGACGAGGTGACGATCGTCGACGACGGCAGCCTGATCGGCTATCTCCTCGGTGAGGCCGAGGGGGCCGGCGTGGACCTGCTCGACGACGTGGATGCCGTCGCGGTCGTCGACGCCCACCTTGCCTACCTGGACGCCATCGGGGCCGTCGGTCCCACCGCGGCAGGCGACGACGTCGTCTGACCGGCTACCGTCTCGGCGCGTGGAGCGGCCACGAAGCTTCGAACACGCTCGGTTCCTTGGGGACAAGCGCACACAACTCGTCTACGACCTCGACGACTGGGACGACCCCGCGCCGATCGAGGAGATCGTCGCCGAAGGCGTCGGGCTGCAGTTCGGGCCCGACACCCTCGCCGAGGCGCGTAACCGGGGGTACACGTTGGCCACTCCCGGACGTCGGCGGATCAAGCGCGCACCCCGTGCCTGAGTCGTGAACGGGTCGTTCCGGTCGGGCGGCCAGACGCTGGCGCGGCACCTCGTGGTGCCGACCGATCGCGACGATGACGCCCGGCCCGGTGTGATCCTGTGTCACGGCTTCCCGATCGGCCCGCTCGATGCCCGTCGCTCGGCGGGCACGTTCCCCGAACTGGTCGAGCGGATGGCCCACGACGTCGGGTACGCGGCGATGACCTTCAACTTCCGCGGGACCGGGATCAGCACCGGTGACTTCTCGCTGCAGGGATGGGTCGACGATCTGCGCACCGCGATCGATGACCTCGTCGACGAGGCCGAACCGACCGGGATCGTGCTGGTGGGGACCAACACCGGCGGGTCGATCGCGATCTGCGTGGCGGCCGACGACCCGCGGGTGACGGCGGCGGCGCTGCTGAGCCCGCGCGCCGACTTCGACGACTGGGCCGAGCACCCGCGCCGGTTCCTCGAACACGCCCGCGAGATCGGCGCCATCCGCAACCCACGGTTCCCGTCCTCGATCGACGACTGGGCTCGCGAGCTACGCCGATTCCGCCCGACCGAGTCGGCGCGGCGGTTCGCCCCGCGCCCGCTGCTGGTGATGCACGGCACCGACGACGAGAGCGTCCCCACCAGCGATGCCCGCCAGCTGGCCCACGCCCACGGGGCCGCCGAGTTGAACCTGCTCGCCGGGGCCGGACATCGCCTCCGTCACGATCCCCGGGCGGTGGCGCTGCTGCTGGGCTGGCTGGACCGGATGCGTGATCTGCGCTCGCCGGGCGGCGGCCCGATCGGACGGCGGGCGCTGCCCTGACGGCGCGACGGTCACCGCCGGGCGCGACGGGCGGCGCCGACCAGGGGTCGGTACGCTCCCGCCCGCGATGTCGGCGAACCGCAAGCTCATCATCCAGGTGCCCTGCTTCAACGAGGCCGAGACCCTGCCGGCCACGCTCGCCGACCTACCCCGCCAGGTGCCCGGGTTCGATGTCGTCGAGTGGCTCGTCATCGACGACGGCAGCACCGACGCCACGGCCGAGATCGCCGCTCGACACGGGGTCGATCACGTGGTCGTCCACCGCCGCAACCGGGGTCTGGCGGCGGCCTACCTGACCGGTCTCGACGCCTGCCTGCGTGCCGGCGCCGACGTCATCGTCAACACCGACGCCGACAACCAGTACGCCGCCTCGTCGATCCCCGACCTCGTCGGGCCGATCGTCGACGACGGCTACGACCTCGTCGTCGGGGAGCGCCCGATCGGGTCGATCGAGGACTTCTCGGCCACCAAGAAGCGGCTGCAACGAGTCGGGAGCTGGGTGGTCCGCCGGTTCTCTGGCACCCCGGTGCGCGACGCCGCCAGCGGCTTCCGGGCCATGAGCGCCGAGGCGGCGCTACGCCTCCAGGTGTTTGGTCGCTACACCTACACGATGGAGACCTTGATCCAGGCCGGATGGGAGGGCCTCGCGGTCACCTCGGTGCCGGTCGGGGTGAACCCGGTGACCCGGCCGTCGCGGCTGGTGCGGAGCATCCCGCAGTACGTCGCCCGGTCGGCGCAGACGATCGTGCGCAGCTTCGTGCTGTACCAGCCGTTCCGGTTCTTCTTCGTCCTCGGGCTGATCCCCGCCCTGGTCGGCGCCGTCCTGGTGGCGCGCTGGCTGGGCTACTTCTTCTTCGCCGACGAGTACCGCAGCCGGGTACCCAGCCTGCTGGTCGGGCTCGGCGCCCTGCTGGTGGCGATGCAGGTGTGGGCGGTCGCGTTCCTGGCTGACATCCAGGCGTCGAGCCGCAAGCTGCTGTCGCTGACTCGCTACGAGCAGCGCCGCGCCGCCCTCGGGTCGGCCGATCGCCCGGCGCCACCGCCGAGACCGCCGCACTGAGCGCCTCGGCTCGTCACCCGGCCTGAGCGCGATGCCAACGGTAGGCGGTGTCGACGATCTCGTCGAGGCCGTGGCGGGCCCGCCAACCGAGCACGCTCTCGGCACCGGCCGGGTCGGCGTAGGTCACGGCCGGATCGCCGAGCCGGCGGGCCGTCAGCTCGTGGGGGACATCCCGGCCCGTCACCCGCTCGGTCGCCGCCACCACGTCGAGCACCGACGTCCCCACACCGGTCCCCACGTTGAGCGCGCCGGTCGGCGCGCCGGCGGCCAGGGCATCGAGGGCGCGGACATGGGCGGCGGCCAGATCCTCGACGTGGATGTAGTCGCGGATGGCGCTGCCATCGGGTGTCGGGTAGTCGGTGCCGAACACCTTGACCGGCGGACCATGGCCGAGCACCGCCTTCATCACCAGCGGGATCAGGTTGATCGAGTAGGTCCAGTCCTCACCGATGCGCCCGTCGAAGCTGGCACCGGCGGCGTTGAAGTACCGCAGGGCGATCGAGCGCAGACCGTGGGTGACGTCGTACCAGCGCAGGACCCGCTCGACGGTCGCCTTCGACTCGGCGTACACGCTCTCGGGGGCGACCGGGGCGTCCTCGCCGACGGGGACCGTCGGGGGGTTGCCGTACACCGAGCACGATGACGAGAAGACCAGCCGGTCGACACCGCTGGCGGCCGCCGCCTCGATCAGCGCCACCGTCCCGTCGACGTTGTTGTGCCAGTACTTCGCCGGCGTCGACATCGATTCGCCAACCGACTTGTAGGCGGCGAAGTGGACGATCGAGTCGACGTCGTGGTCGGCGCACACGGCGGTCACG
>JBKEAH010000276.1:0-8674 GCA_047972065.1 Desertimonas sp. | reverse complement strand
ACGACCCCCGGCCAGCCGTTCGAGATGGAGACGGTCGACATCGACGGCCGTCCGACGCGAACCTGGAAGCACGCGCTGAGATCGGTCCGGGCCCTCCTCGAGCACAGCCGCACCCACGGCGACGCCGTGTTCACGGTGTACGAAGACGAGCGGATGACCTTCGCCGACCACTACGCCCGCGCCGCCGCCTTCGCTCGCGCCCTGGTCGACGACTACGGCGTCGCCAAGGGCGACCGGGTGGCGATCGCGATGCGCAACTTCCCCGAGTGGTCCGTCGCCTTCTTCGGCGCCGCCGCCGTGGGAGCCATCGTGGTCCCCCTCAACGCCTGGTGGACCGGACCCGAGCTGGAGTACGGGCTCGACGATTCGGGCGCCACCGTGCTGGTCGCCGACGGCGAGCGGATGGAGCGACTGGCCACCCACCTGCCCAACCTGCCCGGGGTGCGAACCATCGTCGTTCGCGGCGACGTTCCCGCCGGGTCCGCGGCATGGTCGGACGTCGTCGGCGAACCCGGTGCGACCGATCCCCCGTCGCTGCCCGACGTCGAGGTGTTGCCCGACGACGACGCCACCATCTTCTACACCTCGGGGACCACCGGTCGGTCGAAGGGGGCGCTGGGCACCCAGCGGAACTTCACCAGCAACATGGTGTCGTTGATGTTCTCGGCGGCGCGCGCCGGGCTACGCAACGGCGCCGCCGCCATCACCGAGCCGACCCCGGATGTTCCCGCCCAGCCGGCGACGCTGCTGTCGGTCCCGTTCTTCCACGCCACCGGCTGCCACTCGGTGCTCCAAGGGGCCGTGGCCACCGGTTCCAAGCTGGTGATGATGTACAAGTGGCAGCCCGAACGGGCGCTCGAGCTGATCGAGCGTGAGCGGGTCACCACGTTCGGTGGCGTGCCGTCGATGGTCTGGCAGGTGCTGCAGTCACCCGACTTCGAGACCCGTGACCTGTCCAGCGTGCAGAGCATCGGCTACGGCGGGGCCCCGGCGCCACCCGAGCTGGTCCGCAAGATCAACGAGATGTTCCCCGGCCGGGTGCCCTCCAACGGCTACGGGCTGACCGAGACGTCGAGCATGACGACCTCCAACGCCGGGGCCGACTACCTCCGCAAGCCCGACAGCGTCGGGGTGCCGGTGGCGGTCTGCGACGTCAAGGTCGTCGACGAGGCGGGTGACGAGTTGGCGTTGGGCGAGACCGGGGAACTGTGGATCACCGGACCCAACATCGTGCGTGGGTATTGGGGCAAGCCCGAGGCGACGGCGCAGACGTTCTCCGACGGGTGGTTGCACAGCGGCGATGTCGCCCGGATCGACGACGAGGGGTTCGTGTTCATCGTCGATCGGGCCAAGGACATGATCATCCGCGGCGGCGAGAACATCTACTGCTCGGAGGTCGAAGCCGCGCTCTTCGAGCACCCCGACGTGCTCGATGCCGCGGTCATCGGCGTGCCCCACCAGGTGCTCGGCGAAGAGGTCGGCGCCGTCATCCAGCTCAAGCCCGGCCGCTCGGTGGAACCGGAGGCCCTCCAGATGCACGTGCGCGAACGCCTCGCCGCGTTCAAGGTCCCCGCACACGTGTGGTTCCGCACCAAGGACCTGCCGCGCAACCCGGCCGGCAAGGTGCTCAAGCGCGACCTACGCGACCAGGTGCTGACCGAGTCCTGAGCCCGATCGCCGTGGTGTCGACGGGCCGCGGTCGTCGGTAGGACTGGTCGGCGGCACGGCTGGCGCTCGACCAGCGGATCCAGATCATCAGGATGGTGATCCAGATGACCGGGAGGGCGCCGACCTTCATGATCGCCCCGGCCAGTTGCTGATCGTCGATCGGGTTGAGCCACACCCGCGGCGCGATCTCATAGCTGCGGTAAAGGGGGTTGCCCGCGAAGGTCAGGAAGCCCGCCGGGATCAGCGACGAGACACCGGCTGCGATGAACAGGTAGACGCACCGCAACGGCGGCGACGCCACCCGGTGGGCCTGGATCGGCGAGAGCACGGGGTACCACACGATCAGCCCGCCGAGAAACCACACGGCATCGAGCAGGAACGAACCGATCTGGGTGACGCGGAGATGGTCGACGGTCCAGGGCGAGTGGGTGGCGAGCAGGATCGCGTTGGTGAGGATCGCCGCCCGCACGGGATGGGTGAGCCATCGCACCAGCGGTCTGATCCGCAGCCGCATCAGCACGGAACGCACCCACCATTCGGGCGCCGCGAGCAGCAGCATCGGTGCCGCCAGGAAGGTGTAGAGCATGTACTGGGCCATGTGGATCGACGACAGGTAGCCGGCGCCGAGGGCTCCAACCGGCCAGTCCGAGGCCAGCCAGAGCCCGAACAGACCGAACCAGAACGCGGCCCGCTGGCGGCCGGTCACCCCGATCACCCCCTGCTCGGAACGGTGCTGGCGCAGACGGCGCGATCTCGTGACCACGAGGGCCACCACGATCAGCCACACGCCCAGGTAGGGCTTGGGGACCCACGTCCAGGGCTCGTAGAGCTGCGAGCACCACCATCTCATCGGGTCACTCCTTTGCGGTCGGTCCCCGCTGTCGGCGGGGTCGGGTCCTTCATTGCTCCGCGACCAGATCGAGCAGGGCGACGACCTCGACGACCACCGTCACGTCGGCGTGGCCGTCGAATGACAACACCACCGTGATCTCGGCGCCCGGCGCCAGGTCGGCGGTCAGGTCCTCGAGCATCACGTGGTCGCCGAGCGGCTCGAACGCGACCACGTCGCCCGCGGGCAGTTCCACGGCTGCGACCGCCGCCATCACCTGACCGCCTTCGACACCGACCTGCTCGTGGAGCGACACCTCCGTGGCGACGTCCGAGCGGGCCCCGACGAGCCGATCGCCGGCGGTCGAGCGGATGTCGAAGTAGAGCGAGGTATCGGCGCCCATCGGCGCCGCCGCCGCTCGGGCCCGCTCGATCGTCAGCGGCTCGGAGGTCCGCGAACACCCCGACATCGCCACCAGCGCGACCCCGAGCAGACAACGCCGGGCGCTCACCCCTCGACCAGCCTGGGCAAGTCGGCCACCCAGTCGGACTGGCGCACCCCGAACGGATAGACGCGGCGGGCAAACCCGTCGGCGTCGAACACGAGCACCTGGGTGGCATGACCGACGAGGTAGTCGCCCTCGGCGTCGGGTCGCTCGGCCACGGCCACCGGCACCCCGGCGGCCACCTGGGCGTCGTCGAGATCCTGGTTGGATCCGGTGAGACCGATGAAGGTGGGGTCGAAGCGGTCGAGGAAGGCGCGCATCGCGTCGGGCTCGTCCCGGACCGGGTCGGTGGTCACGAACACGACGTCGATCCGCGCACGAACGTCGGGCATCAACTGTTCGAAGGTGGAACCGAGCACCGCCATGTGGATCGGGCAGGCATCCGGACAGTTGAGGTACCCGAAGTAGAGCAGCGTCACCCGCCCGGCGCTCTCGGCCCGCAGATCGTAGGGATTTCCGTCAGTGTCGGTGAGCGTGACCGCCGGCATCTCGACCGGCTGAGCGAGCTCGACCCAGTTGGGGTCCGACGGCTCGGAGCCGCGGGTGAGCCCGACGACCAGCCCGATGCCGAGCACGACGACGGCGACGATCGCGATCGCCACCACCGCACCCCGCGTCGACAGACGGGCGGGCTCGTCGCCGGCGTCGGCCGGCGGGCCGATGCGGGTCGGGCCGGTCGGGCCGGCCGGGCCGGTCGTGTTGTCGTTCATTGGAGTGCCCGTAGATAGGCGACGATGTCGTCCAGTTCGTCGTCCGACAGCTGATCGAGCCCGTAGGCGGGCATCCGGACCCAATCGCCCGAACGCCGATGGAGATCAGGCGTGCGCACCGCCGACCGCACGTACGCGGCGTCGAAGCGCACGCGCGTACCGTCGGACAGCTCGACATCGGCACCCCAGGTGCCGGTCCACGAGGGCCCCACCTCGGCACCACGATGGCAGCCGGCGCAGCCGAGACTGGTGACCAGTTCGTCGCCCCGGGCCGCCGGGCCGCTCAGGTCGGGGGTCGCGGACTCGCCGCCGCAGGCGCCGGCCACCGCTGCCACCACCACCACGACGACCGCACCCAAGGGTCGGGGGCGACCGCGACGGTGCCCCGGTGGGCGATCGGGAAGTGGTGGGTCGGATCTCATCGAATCACGGCAGCGGCTGGCAGACGCGTGCCGAGAACCAAGTCGTCAGGCGCAGCGCTGAGGTTCCCGCCACCTCCGTGCCGGGGCGGCGCCGCGCCCGCCCGGTGGTGCGGTCAGCGCGGCCCGAGGGTCAGCGCGTCGTACTGGCAGCAACCCACACCCGGCGATGGCACGAGGCGAGTCGAGGTGCCGTAGTGGCCACCGGTCGGCATCGCCGCGATGGCGCCGTCGGCCGGCCCACCGGGGGCTTCGTGCACGACCTCGCCGTCGAAGACGGTCATCACGATCGGCATCTCGGGCATGTCGGCCGGGTCCATCGACACCAGATCGGCGCCGATCACGCACAGGTCGGCGACCTTGCCGGCCTCGATCGAGCCCTTCCAGTCCTCGGCCCGGTCCTGCCAGGCCCCGGCCGCGGTGTAGGTCCGCAGCGCGTCGAGCAGCCCGATCCGCTCGTCGGGTCCGCTGACGGTGCCGGTGGCCTTCGACTCGCGCAGCAGCATCGTCGACAGACCCTGGCGCCAGTTGGGAAAGGTGACCGGGGCGTCGGATGCCGAGGTGACCGCGACCCCGCCGTCGATCGCCGACCGGTAGGGCCACTCGTAGGCGGCACGCTGGGGGCCCAGCAGCTCGCCGACGAAGTCGGCGATGGTCCATTTGATCGCCGGGTTCATGTTGGCGCCGAACCCGTGCTCGGCGCACGCGGCGATGGCGTGCGGGGTGAGGAAGTCGGCGTGGATGACGTAGTGGCGGGGGTCCGGGCGCGGGTACTTGGTGACGGCGGCCACGAAGGCGTCGACGACGGCGTCGGCGGAGCGGTCCCCGGTGGTGTGCACGCCGATCTGGTGTCCGGCCCGGTGAGCGAGCTCGATCATCCGGTTGAGCCCGGCGACCCGCTCGTCGTCGGTGTCGCCCTCGACGACCAACGCGCCGCACCCGCGACCCTCGGTGTAGTCCTCGTACATCCACGCCGACAGGTTGGGCGGGATGCCGTCGGCGAAGATCTTGGTGCCGACCACCGCGAAGCGGCGGCGGTCGGGGGTCGGTTCGTCGGGCCAGGCCGCCAGGTTGCGTTCGAACTCGTCGGGCGACGGCGACAGCCCGGCGGGCAGCCGCAGGACGCAGACCCGCAACGGGATCGCCCGCTCGGCGACCAGCCGGCGGTACACCTCGATGCCGCTGGCCGCCATCGCCCCGACCGGGTCGACCGGGCCGATCGCCGGGTCGGTGATGCTGGTGACGCCGAGCGCCGTCAGCTCACGCGCCGCCGCCAGCACCCCGGCGCGGCGGAACTCGTCGGTCATCGCCGGGATCCGGGCTCGCATCCGGCCCGCGGCGCCCTCGTGGAGCACGCCGGTGGGTCGCCCGTCATCGCCCGACAACACGGTGTAGTCGTCGCGATAGTCGCCGTCGGGGTCGTAGCCCGCCGCCCGCAGCGCCGCGGTGTTGACCCACGTGGCGTGGAGCGAGAAGTCGTTGAGCACCACCGGGTGGTCGGTGGTGGCGGCGTCGAGATCGGCGAGCAGCGGGGCCCGCGAGGGATCGGCGACGCACTCGGCGAGAAAGCCGTAGTCCCACCCGCCGCCGACGATCCAGTCGCCGGCCGGGGTGCGTCGGGCCTGTTCGCGCACCGCCGCCACCACGTCGGCGATCGACGACACCGCCGGGTAGCCGACATCGACGCTGAGCGGCGGCATCATCACCCCGAGCCCGATCGCGTGGATGTGCGAGTCGTTGATCCCGGGGATGACCGTGCCCCCGGCGAGGTCGACGACCCGGGTGCCGGGGCCGGTCAGCTCGTCGATCAGGGCCCGCGACCCGACGGCGACGATGTCGGTCCCCTCGACCGCCACCGCCTCGGCGATGGTGTCATCGCCGTCCATGGTGATGACCGTCCCGTTGACGAACACGATGGACGCCGTCATGTCCCGCACCCCCCAGCACGTACCCCTGATGGTGCGATCACGCTAATGGGCCGTCGGGTGCGGGGCGAGCACCCAGGTGCCGGGTCGCGTCCCGTCGTGCGGTCCCGCTCAGGTGGCGGGCTGGTGACGGCTCGGCGCGCCGGTGCGGCACAACACGCTGGCGTGGTAGCGGGCGCGCAGGTCGATGCCCTCGGCGGTCGGCTCGGCGAATCGGTGGAGGTGCTCGTGGAATCGCTCGCGGGCTTCGGGGCCGCTCCCGAGCGCGTCGAGGTGCTCGAACAGCTGTGTCCAGCCGCCCGACCATCGTTCGAGCTGTGCGGCGCAGTCGGGCACCGAGTCGAACGGGATGAGCAGGTCGTCGGCGGTGGTGGTCGCGATCTCGAACGGGGTGCCGGCGCACCGTGCTGCCAGCTCGGTCGTCCACGCGCCCAGCGCGAGCGTCGGTCGCTGCGGGAGCAGCTCGAACAGGCTGGGCGGCACCGCGAACACCGAGTCCGGATCCCAGCCGGTGACGCCGACCAGCCCGCCGTCGACGACCCGGGCGGCGAGCCGGTCGAGGGTGGCGTCCGGGTCGGGGGCGAAGATCAGGCCAAAGGCCGAGGTGACGATGTCGAAGGTGGCGTCCCCGATGACCTCGCCGAGCCGGTCGAAATCACCAACCTCGAACGCCACGTCGACCCCGGCGGCGGACGCCCGGCGGCGGGCGATGTCGACCAGCTCGTCGGTGAGATCGACGGCGACGACCGTGGCGCCACGGCGTGCAGCCTCGATCGCCACCGCTCCGGTACCGCTGGCGAGGTCGAGGACCGTTCGTCCCACCAACGACTTCTGCGTCACCGTCGTCACCCGGTCGAGCACCGACACCGACGCCGGGTGCAGCCAGTCCCCCACGATCTCATAGGACCCGCGCCGCCAGAACGCCCGGCGTGGATCGACATCGCGACCCGGATCGGTGCCGCTCATGGCGTGAGGTCGCAGGACAGATCCCACTCGGGGAGCGGATCCCGCAGACGGGCCCAGCGCTTCGGACCGCGCTCGAACTCCGTGCCGGTGACCACGCAGCGGTCGAGTCGTTGGCGGATGGCGGCCTCGTCCATGTCGACGCCGATGAACACGATCTCGGTCTGGCGGTCACCGACGATCGGGTCCCAGCGGGCTTCGAGATCGGCGCGCTCATCGTCGGACTCGAACTCCCACTCGTCCTGCGGGGTCGCGGCGTACCACGGGGCGAGCGGTTCCAACATCACCGACAACCCAGCCTGGCTCCACAACGCCTGGACGTCGGGGCGTGTCGCCAGCCAGAAGAAGCCCTTGCTCCGCAGCACACCGGGCCAGGCCTCCTCGAGCTCGTGTGCCAGCCGCTCGGGGTGGAACGGCCAGCGGTGGCGGTACACAAACGAGGTGATCCCGTATTCGTCGGTCTCGGGGACGTGGTCGCCGTTGAGCGCCTTGACCCAACCGGGAGCGGTCGCTGCCTCGTCTTCGTCGAACAGCCCGGTGTCGAGCACCGCGTCGAGCGGGACGTCGCCGCGCTCGGCGACGATCAGGCGCGCTCGCGGGTTGAGCTGGCGGACCACGGCCACCACGCGCTCGAGATGAGCCGCGCTGACGAGGTCGGGCTTGGAGACCACGAGCACGTCGGCGAACTCGATCTGGTCGACCAGCAGATCGCTGACCGATCGATCATCGTCGTCGTCTCGCCCCACGCCGAGGTCGGCCAGCTCCTCGAGCACCTCGAAGCGGTCGAGGAAGCTCGCCGCGTCGACGACGCTGACCATCGTGTCGAGGCGGGCCAGCGACGACAGGCTGTGGCCGTCGACGTCCTCGAACAGGAAGGTCGCCGCCACCGGCATCGGTTCGCTGATCCCGGTCGATTCGATCAGCAGGTAGTCGAAGCGACCCTCGCGAGCGAGCCGGGCGACCTCGATCAGCAGGTCCTCGCGCAAGGTGCAGCAGATGCAGCCGTTGGACATCTCGACCAGCCGCTCCTCGGTCCGGTCCAACGCGGCTCCACCGGCGACCAGCGAGGCGTCGATGTTCACCTCGCTCATGTCGTTGACGATCACCGCGACCCGGCGGCCCTCACGGTTGGCGAGCACCCGGTTCAACAAGGTGGTCTTCCCGGCGCCCAGGAAGCCCGACAGCACGGTCACCGGCAGACGATCGCTCATCCGGCCATGCTATCGGCGGTATAAGAACTGTTCTTGTTCAAGCGACGGGTCGGCGACGGGGGCGGGCGTCGAAGACCGACTCCCGGATCGCTCGCTGGAGATCATCGAGCGTCCGCAGCGACACCGCGCCGTCGACGCGCTCGGCGTAGTGAGCCATCTCGCCGTTGCCGAACCCCCACGCACCTTCCGGCTCGGGGGTGCACCACACCGTTCGGCGGGCGCGCCGGGTCAGCTCGGTCACGTGCCCGAGCCCGGGGTCGCGTCCGTTGCTACGGCCGTCTCCGAGCAGGACAACGCTGGTGCTCGGCGACACCAACGCCGCATAGCGGTGCCACAGCGATCCGAGCGCGGCGCCGTAGTCCGACGGGCGGGCCGGGTCGAGCGGGCCGCCGGGTGCGTCGTCGAGCAGGCCGCCGAGTGCGACGGCCAGATCGGCATGACGGA
>JBKEAH010000248.1:0-2007 GCA_047972065.1 Desertimonas sp. | reverse complement strand
TGAGCTGGTCGCGTTCGGCGGCGAGGGTGTGGCGTTCGGTCTTGGCGGCGGCGTGGAGGTCATCGAACTGTTCGGTGAGCATGTGCCGCAGCGCGGTGATGATGTGGGCGGGTATCTGGACCTGGCGGTAGTAGTCCTCGATGGCGGTCTCGATGCGGTCGATGAGCATGGCTTGGCGGGTGCAGTCGGTGCGCTTGGAGTGCCGCCCGCCGCACACGAAGTAGGGGTAGACGTTGCCGTGGCGGTTCTTGTTGTTGGAGACGATCAGCCGTGATCCGCAGTCGCCGCAGTAGAGCGAGCCTTTGAGGTAGTGGTCGTGGGTCTGGGTCTTGTCGCCGGAGACGTTGTGGGCGGTGAGCACGTTCTGGACGCGGTACCACACTTCGGGGGTGACGAGGGGTTCGTGGGCGCCGTCGTAGCGGGCGCCGCGGAAGGTCACGTCGCCCTTGTAGTAGGGGTTGGCGAGCATCCGGTGCACGGACGACAGGGCGAGCGGCTTGGCCGGGCGCTTCGGTGTCGGCACGGTGGTAAGGCCGCGGTCGGCGAGTTCTTGGTGGAGGCGGATGGTCGAGTAGTTGCCGGTGGCGTACGCCTCGAACGCCCACTTGACGAGCGGGGCGCGTTCGGGGTCGAGGGCGATGCCGCGCACGTCGCGGCCGAGTTCGTCGCGGTGGCGGGTGTTGAGGTAGCCGATCGGCGCTTTGTTCGGGGTGCCGCCGGCCTTGGCTTTCTGGCCGAGGCCCTTGGCGACTTCGGTGGCGAGGTTGCGGGAGTAGAACTCGGCGATGGTCGACATGATGCCGTGCAGCAGCATCCCCGAGGGCGTCTCGTCAATGTTCTCGGTGGCCGAGACGAGCATCACGCCGGCGTCTTTGAGGGCGAGGTGGATCGTCACGTCGTCGGCCCGGTTGCGGGCCAGCCGGTCGATCTTGTGGACGATGCAGTAGGCGACCGGGTGCGTCTTGACGTACTCGATCAGCCGCATCAGCTCGGGCCGGTCGGCGGACTTGGCCGACTCCCCGGCGTCCACGAACTCCTCGATCACCACGGCGTTGAGGTCGTGGGCCTTGCGGAGATTGCCTTGCCGTTGGGCGGGGATCGAGAACCCTTCGTCGCGGCCACCGCGCTCGGCCTGTTCCTTGGTCGAGACGCGCAGGTAGGACACGGCGAGGGTGGTGGTCTCCCCGATTGCCGACAGTCGGGGCGGTGGGTCGGGCAGCTCGGCGGGGCTGGCGGCGTTCGTCATGCGTGCTTCCTCTCTGCGGTGTGGGGAAGCACGCACCCGATGGGTGTGGTGCGCCAGTAAGAGGAAACACGACCCGGACGATGCCGCCGGGTAAGCCACATGGGCCAGACACGACTGGAGCACCCCGCCACCGAACCGGCCGGCAGCGACATGACTTCCGGCACCTACTTTACCGCTCCGCCCGCGGCCCCGCTGGACATCTGGTCGTCCTGGGCGGGCCGGCCGGCTCGCTGCGTTGCTTGTCGGCTTCGGCGCGGGCCAGGGCCATGCCCAAGAACACCTGGGCGAGCTTGTGCAGATCGGGCGTGGGCCGGTGTACGGCGTCGATGCGGAACTCGCGGTCGGCCGGGCGCACTCGCCGTTTGGCGGTCACGGTTGGTCCTCGTCGTCGTGCTCGAAGCGGGCTTGGGCGTCGCGGCGGTGGTTCACGTCGTCGTTCATGAACTGCACGAAGTCCTGCTCGCGGTTCACGATGACCGTCTCGCCGGTCTCGCGCTCGGGGCGGTCGCCGGGCCAGGTCGTCTGGCGGGTCGGCCGGTCGCGGTCGAGACGGGTGCCGGAGGCGGCGACCCACTCGCGCAGCCGTTCGCGAGCGTCGGCGAAGTCGCGGTGCCAGCCGATCGGTGCCGAGGCGTGCTGTTCGGGGTCGTAGGCGCCGAGCCAGTGCAGGTGCAGCGCGGACAGCTCCCACACCAACTCGGAGTGCCGATGCCAGAACGGCGGGATGATCGCCGCGGGCAGCCCGTAGGTGCGGCGTAGCC
>JBKEAH010000235.1:0-3624 GCA_047972065.1 Desertimonas sp. | reverse complement strand
GCCCACCAGGTCAAGCGGCCCGATGCAGTGGCCACGTTCGGCTGGGAACCCGTCGAGGTGACCGACGACGACCGGGCCCGCTGGGCGCGCGCCGAGGAGCTGACCAACGACATCATGGAGCCGGCGTTCGCGGTGCTCGACGACGCCTGTCGCCAGGCCGTGCTCACCGGTCTCGCCGGGATCGGCGCCGCGCTGGCGTAGGCGACCGAGTTCGTCGCGGCGCGGCCCGAGCCCCACCGATCGGACTGGCCGCCGCGACCGACCCGACAGAATGTCGCCGATGGCGAACCCCCCACCGCGCCCGACCGTCGGTGCGCCGCCGCGCGCCGCCGCGCCGGCGTATGGCCGTGATCTCTACGTCGACTTAATCCGAGCGTTCAGCCTGCTGGTCGTCGTCGACTGGCATTTGGTGTTCAACATCATCATCTGTGAGTACGAAGGGCCCAATGTCAGCAACCCGCTCGGTTTCACGCAGGGGCTCTGGTTGGCGACGTGGCTCTTCCAGGTGATGCCGCTGTTCTTCTACGTCGGCGGCTTCGGCCACATGAAGAGCTGGGAAAAGGCGCAGGCCCGCGGCGTCCACGTGTGGTCCTTCGTGGGCCAGCGGGTACGGCGGCTGGCGGTGCCAGCCCTCGCGCTGCTGGGCGTGTGGGTGACCATCGGCGCGGTGCTCACCCTGTTGTTCGACCTCCAGTGGATCCAGCGCGCGGTGATGCTGGTCGTCAGCCCGTTGTGGTTCCTCGCCGTGTACCTCATGCTGGTGTTGCTCTTGCCGTTGGCGCTCCGGCTCCACGAGCGCTTCGACACGATCGTGCTGGTGGTGTTGACGGGGATGGCCGGCACCGTCGACATACTTCGCTTCATCCGTGGCTGGGACTGGATCGGTCCGCTCAACATGGTCGTCGTGTGGGGGCTGTGCCATCAGCTCGGGTTCTTCTACGGGCGGATCGTCGGCGCTCGCCGCACGGTCGACTGGTCGTTGCTGCTCGCTGGGCTGTTCGGTCTGGCGGGGCTTGTCGGCAGCGGGCTGTACCCGGGGTCGATGGTCGGCGTGCCTGGCGAGCGATCGAACATGGCCCCGCCGACGCTGTGCATCGTCGCCCTGGTGCTGTTCCAGGCCGGGATGGCCGAGATCCTCCGGCCCTCGTTGCAAGCACGCCTCGAGCGCGCCAGTTGGCAGCGCGTCAGCGAGGCGATCAATCGGTTCTCGATGCCGCTGTTCCTGTTCCACACCACCGGCATGGCGCTCAGCCGCGCCGCGAGCTACGCGTTGGCGGGCGAGCGCAACGAGGCCACCGAGCCGACGCTGGGATGGTGGCTGTATCGGCCGCTGGCGTTCATCGGGCCGCTGATCTTCACGCTGCCGGTGATCTACCTCTTCGGCCGTCAGTACGTGCGACGTCCGGTGGCGGCAACGGCGACGAACTGAGCGCTCCGGCGACGCCACACTGGGTGCGTGCGGCTGCTGTACCTCGACATCGACACCTTGCGCCACGATCACCTGGGGTGCTCCGGCTACCACCGGAACACGAGCCCGAACATCGACGCGATCGCCGCCGAGGGGGTGCGGTTCACCCAGGTCTACGCGTCGGACGTGCCCTGCCTGCCCAGCCGCACGGCGCTCGCCACGGGCACGTTCGGGATCCGCAACGGCGTGGTCAACCATGGCGGGCTGGCCGCCGACCTGCGACCCGAAGGCGCCGACCGCCAGTTCGTGTCGGGCTGGCAGCGACGCGCCTGGGCGAGCCAGTTCTATGCCGCCGGCTACCACACCGCGTCGATCTCCAGCTTCCCGTTCCGTCACTCGGCGCAGTGGTGGAACCACGGGTTCATGGAGGCGATGAACCTGATGCGCGGCTGGGGCGGGGAACGGGCCGACGAGGTGCTGCCGGGAGCCCTCGACTGGCTGGGGCGTCACGGTCGTGAGGAGCATTGGTTCCTCCACGTCCACTTCTGGGATCCGCACACACCGTGGGACGCGCCAGCCGAGTTCGGCGAGCCGTTCGCCGACGACCCGATCCCGTCGTGGTACACCGACGAGGTCCGGGCGCGGCATTGGGGAGAGCCGGGACCCCACTCGGCCCAGGAGCTGACTGGCTATCAGCTCGACGAGTGGGGGTGGGCCCGCCGCTTCCCGCGCCAGACCCTGTCGATCCCGGACATGGCGGCGGTCAGCCACATGTTCGACGGCTACGACACCGGCATCCGCTACGCCGACGAGGCCGTCGGCCGCCTGGTCCAGTCGCTGGTCGACCTCGGCGTGTATGACGACACGGCGATCTTGGTGTCATCGGACCATGGTGAGGGGTTCGGCGAGCTCGGGGTGTACGCCGATCACCAGGCGGCCGATGAGGCGACATGCCACATCCCTGCGGTCCTGCGCTGGCCGGGGCTGCCGACCGGGGTGGCCGACGGGTTGCTGTACCACCTCGACATCGGCGCCACCGTCGTCGAGCTGGCTGGGCTCGAACCGCCGGTCGAGTGGGACGGCCGCTCGGTGGCGGCGGCGCTGCGGGGCAGGACCGCGATGGGCCGCCAACAGCTTGTCGTGTCACAGGGCGCGTGGAGCGCCCAGCGCAGCGTGCGGTGGGGTCGGCACCTCTATTGCCACACCCGCCACGACGCCTTTCACGGCTGGCCCGACGAGATGCTCTTCGACCTCGTCGCCGACCCGCACGAGCAACACGATCTCGCCGCCGAGCAGCCGGGGTTGCTGGCCGAGGGCCGCGACCGGCTGGCGTCGTGGACATCGGATCAGCTGGAGCGATCGACGGGGTCGGCCGACCCGATGGATGTGGTGATGGCCGAGGGCGGTCCGTTCCACACCCGTGGGGAGCTGCCGGGCTATCTCGTGCGGCTGCGCAGCACGGGTCGCTCCCAGTGGGCGGACCGGCTGGCGACACGCCACGGCGCGATCTCGCACCGCTGACGACCCTATCGAGGGCTGAGGGCACCACAGTGGTGCGCTCGCCCCTCGTCTGCGGTTGAACCCTCGATGGGGTCAGGCGGGGCCCTCGACGACGTGATCGACCCACTGGACGACACCGCCGTCGGCGCTGATGTTGTCGGCGTTGACGATGTGGACGCCGTCGATGGTGCGGGCACCGCCATCGACGACCAGCGTGTCGCCGCCGACCGTCGGCAACGAGCCTCGGCCGAAGATCTGGTCGACGGTCAACGCCTCGGTCACGATGTGGCGGAGCAGGAGCTGGGTGAGCTCGGCACCACCGACCCCACCGGTGTTGGTCTGGAAGTCCTGCCACGCCTGGTTGGTCGGGGCGAGGATCGTGCGACCCGGCTGGCCGAACTCGCCGGCCAACCCGGCGCCGTTGATGGCGGCGACGAAGTCGGAGTGCGTGGGTGACTGCTGGAGGTAGTCCCACGACGTCGGCTGCTGCGGGATCGACGATGTCGTCGTCGCCTGCGGTGGCGAGGTCGTGGTGGTCGCCGGCTCGCTCGTCGTCGGCGTCGTCGGCGGCAACGTCGTCGTCGTCGCAACCGTCGTGGGCGGCAACGTCGTCGTCGTCGCAACCGTCGTCGGCGGCAACGTCGTCGTCGTCGCAACCGTCGTCGGCGGCAACGTCGTCGTCGTCGCAACCGTCGTCGGCGGCAACGTCGTCGTCG
>JBKEAH010000230.1:0-4901 GCA_047972065.1 Desertimonas sp. | reverse complement strand
TCGACGGGGGCTGGGACCGGCTCCGCGAGACGACGTTCGAGAACCAGAAGCAGCTGGGCATCATCCCCGCCGACACCGAGCTGACACCCCGGCCCGACGAGATCCCCGCCTGGGACGACTGCACCGACGACGAGAAGCGCCTGTACGCCAGGATGCAAGAGGTCTTCGCCGGCTTCCTCGAGCACACCGACGCCCAGATCGGCAAGGTGCTCGATGCGCTCGACACGCTCGGCATCGCCGACAACACGCTGGTGTTCTACCTCGTCGGCGACAACGGGCCGAGCGCCGAGGGCACCCTGACCGGAACCCTCAACAACATGAAGACCCAGCAGGGCTTTCATGACGACGTCGCCACGATGCTCGAGCGCATCGACGACATCGGCGGACCGGAGTACGAGAACCACTACCCGGTGCCGTGGTGTTGGGCCGGATCGTCTCCGTTCCAGTGGATGAAGCAGGTCGCGTCGCACTTCGGCGGCACCCGCAACGGGCTGATCGTGCGGTGGCCCAACACGATCGCCGATCGCGGTGGGCCACGTGGCCAGTTCCATCACGTGATCGACATCGCCCCGACGATCCTCGAAGTGATCGGCCTCCCCCAACCCACCGAGGTGCGCGGCGTGCACCAGCGGCCGATGGAGGGCACCCCGTTCACCTACACCTTCGACGACGCCGACGCACCGGGGCGCCACATCACCCAGTACTTCGAGATGTTCGGCAACCGTGCGCTGTACCACGACGGCTGGGTCGCCGGCTGCCGTCACGGCAAGCTCCCGTGGGAGATGTCGGGCAGCGCCGCCTTCGATGACGACAGCTGGGAGCTGTACCACATCGACGAGGACTTCTCGCAGGCTCGCGACCTGGCCGAGCAACACCCCGCCAAGCTGCGCGAGCTGCAGGACATGTTCATCGCCGAGGCCGCCCGGTACCAGGTCCTCCCGCTGGATGACCGGTTCGCCGAGCGCGCCGACGCCAACCTGCGTCCGAGCTACGTGCGCGGGCAACAGACGTTCGTGTACCTCCCGGGAACGGTTCGGATCCCCGAGGCCTCGTCGCCGCCAACCAAGAACGTCAACCACACGCTGGCCGCCGAGATCGTGATCCCCGACGGTGGCGCCGAGGGTGTCCTCGTGTGCTGCGGCGGCCATTCGGCCGGTTACACGCTGTTCGTCAAGGATCGTCGGCTGCACTGGGAGCACAACTGGTTCAACGAGGACCGCTTCGTCGTGTCGTCGACGACCGAGCTCACCCCCGGGCCGCAGGTCGTGTCGGCCGAGATCGAGGTCGATCAACCCGGCACGCCCGGCACGGGGGGCAAGGTCACACTGCGCAGCGATCTCGACGTGATCGGCGAGGGGACGTTCGACAAACAGGTCCCGTTCCGATTCACCGTCCAGGAGTCCTTCGACGTCGGTTGCGACACGGTCACCGCGGTCTCCACGACGTATCAGTCGCCGTTCGCCTTCACCGGTGAGTTGGTCCGTGTGATGGTCGACGTCACCGGGAAGAGCTTCGAGCAGCTGGCGGTCACCGAGTCCGCCAAGAACTTGATCCACGCCATGAAGGCGCGCATCGAGATGGCGCTGCAGTAGCGCCGGCCGGCTCGACGCCTCAGCGGTGGTTGTCGGCAGCCTCGGTCGCCGGATCACCGGCGATGCGGGTGTGCCACATCCGCCGGGGCTGGGTGAGGTCGAATGGGGTGGCCTGGTGCATCAGCCGACGGTTGTCCCACACCACGACGTCGCCGACCGACCACTGGTGGTGGTAGCTGCGCTCGCCCTGGCAGGCCCACTCGTTGAGCTCGTCGAGCAACATCTCGGACTCCTCGGGTTCCAGCCCCTCGATGTCGTGGGCGTGGCGTCCGATCAACAGGTTGGTCCGACCGGTCTCGGGATGGACCTTGGTCAACGGGCGAATCGGCGTGTCCAGGTCGTGATAGCCGTACTGGTCGTAGCCGCCACGGTCGTTGGTCCTCGTCGGCAGGTACCCGGCTCGTCCCTGGCTGTAGTGCAGCGAGTGCTTGGCCCGCAGGCCGTGGAGTCGCTGGCGGGTGGCGTCATCGAGCGCGTCGTAGGCGGCTCGCATGTCCGCCCAGCCGGTGGCGCCACCCTCGCCGGGCACGATCTCGGCCGAGAACACCGCTCCCTTGGCCTGCACCGGCATGTAGGTGCTGTCGTGATGCCACCCCTCGTTGCCCCGGATCGACTTGACGACGTCGTCGTCGCGGTCGCTGTGCAGACGCCCGTCGGCGTCGATGTTGGCGATCGGGGCCGCCGCGAACTCCAGCGCACCGAATCGTCGCGCGAAGTCGTTCTGCACCGCCTTGCTCACGAACTGGGCCGGGAAGATCAACAGCGCGTGGTCCAACCACGCCGCGTACAGCTCGTCCCACGTAGCCGGGTCGAGGTCGGCGATGACGACGTCGGTGACGGTGGCTCCGAACGTGACACCGTCGAGTGGTTCGATGTGCATGACTCAACCTCCGGGCGCTCACACGTGGGGTCTGACCCCAAGTGTTACTCGGCGTCGTCGGCGGGCGGCGGGTCGGCGGCTTCAGGGGTGGGGGCAGGTCCGCTCCGTGCCAGGACGACGTAGGCCAGCCCGGCGACGATGAGCAGCAACGCCATCCACTGGTTGAGACGGAACGGGCCGAACTCCTTGGCCTCGTCGATCCGCAGGCCTTCGATCCAGAACCGCCCGACGCCGTAGCCGGCGACGTACATCGCGAACAGGCGGCCGCGCCGGGGGGCGAAACGTCGATCGATCCACAACAGCAGCCCGCACAGGCCGATGTTCCACAGCGCCTCGTAGAGGAACGTCGGGTGGAAGGTCGTGCCCGACGCGTAGCCGACCGGCAGGTGATCGTCGTCGATCTCCAGCCCCCAGGGCAGGCCGGTCGGTCGGCCGAACAGCTCCTGGTTGAACCAGTTGCCGACGCGCCCGATCGCCTGCGCCAACGCCAGGCCCGGTGCCGCGGCGTCCAACGCCGGGCCGGCGGAGATCCCACGCCGACGGATCAGCCACACCCCGACGAGGACACCCAGGGTCATGCCACCGGGGATACCGAGACCGCCCTCCCAGATCTTGGGGATGTCGCCGAGGTCGTTCTCGAAGCGCTGCCAGTCGGTCGCCACGTGATAGAGGCGGGCGCCGACGACGCCGGCCAGCACCGACCACAGCGCGATCGCGTTGACGTCGTCGCGGGTACCGATGCCCTTGGCCTCGAAGCGACGGCCGGTCAACCAGATGGCGGCGATCACCCCCAGTGCGATCATCAGCCCGTAGGCGTTGAGCGCGAGGGGACCGATGTCGAGCGTGCCGCTCGGCGGGCTGGGCAGCGATGCGATCATCGCAGCCCACCGACCCATCGAACCGTCTCGGCGAAGATGGTGTCACGGTCGAAGTCCTGGGTTGCCACGTGGTAGCTGCGCTCCAGCCAGCGGTGCTCGACGGGGCCACCGTAGGTCCGCGCCAGATGTTCGCTCTGCGCCGGCTCGACGACGTGATCCTGGCGCGAGGTCCACAGCAGCAGCGGCATCGTCAGATCGCCGTAGCGACCGGTGATCGGGGCCAGGCCATCGTTGATGAACGACAGGAGCGGCCGCAGCGGCGTGCCCTCGTAGGCGATCTCGACGGCGTCGGGGTCGGCGATGTCGCTGCCGATGCCCGGCGCCACGTCGGTGCCGTCGGCGATCATCTCCTCGATCATCTCGATCACCTCGGGCGCCTGCGGCTGGGTGGCCGGGTTGATGCACACCAGGCCGACGACCTCGGGGTGCTGCAAACCACTCCACAGCGTCAACGCACCACCCATGCTCAGCCCGGCGACGACGATGCGCTCGGTTCGCGCCGCCAGCCGCGCGAACGCCGCGTCCACCTCGCCGGCCCAATCGTCCCAACCGGTCTCCAACATGTCGGCGACGCTCGTGCCGTGACCGGGCAGACGGGGCAGCTCGACGTGATGACCGGCTCCGGCGACGGCCTCGGCGAGCCCGCGCATCGACGACGGGTTCCCGGTGAACCCGTGGATGGCGAGAATCCCGACCGTCGCCTTCGGTTCACGCTCGGCGGCGTGGTGGCTCCACGGCTCGGCACCGGCAAGGACCTCGGGGATCGCTGACGTCATGGCGGTGTGTTCTATCGGCACCGGCGTGGTGGTGGGGGACGGTCCACGTCCGCGACGCACCGGCCAGGTCCCTATCGTCTCGGTGTGGGTTCACGCGGACGGTCGCGCCAGGTGGAGGCCTCGGCCATCGCCGCCGTCGCGCCCGCGCTGATCATCGCGCCCTTCTGCGCGCTGGCCCTGCTCGTGGTGTGGCTGGTCGTGCGGCTGGCGTGGGACATCCCCTACTGGTGGTTCGTCGGCGCCTACGTGGCCGCCGGGGTCCTCCTGTTCTGGCGTCCGCTGCAGGCCGCGGTGCTCACCCCGTTGCTCGGCGCGCGACAACCCAGCGCCGACGAGCTGGCAATCCTCGATCCGGTGTGGGTGGCCGTGGCCCAGGCCAACCACCTGCCCGCCGACCGCTACGTGCTGCGGGTGCTGCCATCCGAGGAGCTCAACGCGTTCGCCTGCGGTGGGCACCTGGTCGTGGTGACGTCGTTCGCGCTCGACGAGCTCCCGCCGCGCGAGCTGACCGGTGTGCTCGCCCACGAGCTCAGCCATCACCTCGGGCTGCACACCGTCGCGCTGACTCTGGAGCACTGGTTGTCGATCCCCGTCGTCGTGCTCGCCCGGGTCGGCTTCTGGCTGCACAACGTGGCGACGGCGGCCACCGGTGCCTTCGCCCGCGACTCGGCCGGTTGGACCACCGTCGGCCAGCTGGTCGCCGGACTCCTCAGGATGGTGTCGTTCCCCTTCTACGCCGGACTGCTCGGCGCCGACACGTTGAGCAACGTGGTGG
>JBKEAH010000190.1:0-12679 GCA_047972065.1 Desertimonas sp. | reverse complement strand
TCGCGCTTGGCCGACTTGTCCTTGAACTGCACCATCCGTGACAGCTCGCCATAGCTGACGTTGCACTCCATGACCCACGCGAGCTGCGAGTGCTCGGGGACATGGCTCTGGACGAAGATGGTGGCGACGTCGGGGTCGAGGCCGACGGCGAAGAACATCGCCGCCAGTTGGATCGTGCGCTCCCCGACCACGCCGGGCTCCTCGGTGACCGTCAGCGCGTGCAGGTCGACGATGCCGTGGAAGGCGTCGTGCTCGTGCTGGTGGCGTACCCACGGTCGCAACGCACCGAGGTAGTTGCCCAGATGGACATCACCGGTCGGTTGCATGCACGACAGCACTCGGGTCACGCCCGCCGAGGCTAGCGACGCGCCGCTCGTCAGCTCAGTGGGTTGACCCGGCGGATCACGACTCGGTCGTCGGGACCTCGGTGGTGTCGGGCTGGTCGGCGTCGAAGGCGGCCTGGGGGCCCTCGTCGGCCATGGTGGCGGCGAGCATCGGGACCATCTCGTCGAGCACGTAGTCCCAGCTCAGCGGGGACCGGAACCACATCGCACCGGCGAGCGTCTCGTCGGTGAAGACCAGCCGGCCGGCCTGGACGGCGGCGAGCTGCTGGTAGAGCGGTTGGGCTTCGAGGGCGGCTCGGTCGTCGGCCGACTCGGTGCCCCACAGCAGGAGCTCGGCGTCGTCGAGGACGGCGAGGTTCTCCATGGGGATGTAGGCCTGGGTCGGGTCGCTCGCCGGGACGAACTCGTTGATCGTCGTGGGGACTTCGAACCCGAGGTCGGTGAGGAACTGGGTGCCGCCGCCGGCGATCAGGGCGATCGCCTCGCCGTCGTAGAACCCGCCTTGCAGGAGGTAGATCGGTGTGCCGGCGAACTCGGGGTGTGCCGCGGCGGCATCGGCAAAGCGTTGGCGGATGTCGGCCACGATGGCCTCGGCTTCGGGCTCACGACCGAGCGCCTGACCGATGCGGATCGTCTGGTCGTCCCAGTTCTCGGCGTAGCTCTCCGCACCCATGCCGTGGGCGATCGTCGGGGCGATGTCCGACAGCAGGTCGTACTCCTCCTGATCCAGGCCGGCGTTGGTGCCGACGATGAGGTCGGGCTCGAGTGCGGCGATCCGCTCGTACTGCAGGCCGTCGTCGCGCAGGAGCACGGTCGGCTCGGCGTCGCCGAGCTCGTCCTGTGCCCAGGGCCAGGTGGCGAACGGTTGCTCGCCGTACCACTCGCTGACGCCGACCGGGGCCACGCCGAGCGCCAGGATCATGTCCTGCTCGGCGATGCCGACGCTGACGACGCGCACCGGCTCTTCGGGGATCACCGTCGTGCCGAAGGCGTGCTCGACCTCGACCGGCCACACGGCCTCCGCCGCCGAGTCGGGCGGTGTCGAAGCGACGGCGGTTCCGGCCGCCACGGTCGGGCCGAGCACGGCCACGGCGAGGGGGATCGTGACGCGGGCGGCGAGAGTGTTAGGCAAACAGAACATCAAATATGTACCATACCGCCCATCTTCTCGGCGACGTGGTACTCACCCGGCGAGGGCGTCGGCGATGGCGACCAAGTCGCCGGCGGAGAGGTCGCCCTCCAGACGGAACTGGCTCGTCTCGTCGCCCCACCACACCACCCGGTCGGCGACGACGCGGATCGGCGTGACCAGGTCGTGCGGACCGTCGATCAGCACCGCACCATCGCTGATCTGGGGCAGCGGGACGATCCGGACGTCGTCGGGGAAGGACTTGTTGAGCTGGAGCGCGCCGCTCAGCTCGGTGGCCCACAGCGTGACCGCACCGTGGGACCAGCCGAGCACGACCGCGCCCTCGCGGGCCTGACCGGCGGTGTCGGGACGACCGAGACCGGCCTGTTCGAGTTGCTCGATCGTGAGCGGGAACTCGCGCAGCGCCTGGTCGACCGCGAGCGGGCCGACTTCGTCGACCAAGGTGGCCGTGCCGACCAGCGGGTCGGCGGTGCGATGGAAGCTGACGGTGCCGATCCCGAACCATTCGGCCACGGCCCGCCTGCTCCCCGGCACCGCGGCGACCGTGCCGATCACCACGGTCAGCACGAGCGCGGCGACCAAGAACGGCGACAGGCGTCGTGGGCGACGCCGGTCGATCATGTCGACGGTCGCCGGTGTCTGCTCATGGACAATGGGAAGATCGACCAGCCCGGCCAGCCTCCCGAGGGCCGCCTCGATCCGGTCATCGGTCCAGGTGCTCACGGTTCCCCTCCTCCAGCGCGGCGCGCAGGCGGGCCTTGGCGCGCGCGGTGCGGGACTTGACGGTGCCGAGGGCGCACCCGAGCACCTCGGCGGCGTCGTCGGCCGCGACGGCGTCGTCCTCGGGTGAGGCGGGGGTGGGGGGCCGTCGCCCCGCGGCGCGGATCGCCAGGGCACCGAGGCGACCTCGTTGGCGCCGGTGGTTGCGCGCTGCGGCGTCCGGACCCCCGCCCAGTCGTCGAGCGCGACCGGGTCGACGCCGTGCCGGAGGACGCGAAACGACACGGTGGCGTCCTCGCCGGCGACCATCGGCGGCAGCGGGTCGTAGGAGATCACCGCCCAGCCACCGGCCGTCGCCGCTCCCGGAGAGGTCACCCAGACCGCCAGCGCTGCCACGACCATCCCGAGCACCTTCTCTACTCGTCTGCTCATGCCCCTCCTACACCGCTCGGCCCAGCGAGGTTCCCCAGACGGCGGATGAATCGGCGGGATGCTGCTGACCGCGGGGGTGGCCTCAGTAGAATCACACCGATGTCGTTTGCCGTGGCCGCCGAGCTGTCCGACCGGACCTACGAGGGTCCGTTCGACCTGCTCCTGCAGCTGATCCTGGCCGAGGAGGTCGATCTCTACGAGGTCAACCTGTGCCGGATCGTCGACGCCTACCTGGCCGAGATCGAGCGGATGCAGGCCCTCGACCTCGACGTGGCGACGGAATTCCTGCTGATCGCGGCCACCCTCGTCGAGCTCAAGACCCGCCGGCTGCTGCCCGGTCGCCAGGATGTCGACCTCGACGACGAGCTGGCGTTGTGGGAGGAGCGCGACCTGCTACTGGCCCGCCTGTTGGAGTGCAAGACGTTCAAGGACGTCTCCCAGGTCTTCAGCCGGCTGGCCGACGACGCCGGGCGCAGCGTGCCCCGTCAGGTCGGCCC
This sequence comes from Desertimonas sp., assembly GCA_047972065.1. Classification (GTDB taxonomy): domain Bacteria; phylum Actinomycetota; class Acidimicrobiia; order Acidimicrobiales; family Ilumatobacteraceae; genus JALZMG01. The sequence continues at coordinate 9,536 of JBKEAH010000190.1, read as the reverse complement.
CGACGAGCGGTTCGCCGATCTCGCTCCCGACCTGCTGGCGGGGGTCACTCCGGTCCGTGTGCGCGACGCGGCGATCACCGCGTTCACCCCCAAGCCGGTCCCGCGCATCGACCTGTTTCACGTCGCCCCGGTGCGGATCAGCGTCGCCGATGCCCTGGTCGAGCTGGTCGACGAACTTCCCCGGGCCGGTCGCATCACCTTCGCCCGGCTGACGTCGGATCTGGGAGAACGGATGGATGTCATCGTCCGCTTCCTTGCCGTGTTGGAGCTGTACAAGCAGGGCCAGGTCGAGCTGGAGCAGGCCGACCGCTGCGCCGACATCACCATCGAGTGGTGCGGCGACGCCAACCCCGACGCGCACGCGCTTGCCGTCGACGCCTACGAGGGCTGAGACTCGCGGGTGCGATGACCGACGAACTTCTGCCGCCCGAGCCCGAACCCGCCCCCGAGCTGACCGGCGACGTCGCCGAGTACAAGCGGGCGATCGAGGCCGTCGTCCTGGTCGCCCACGATCCGGTGCCGCCCGAGCTGCTGGCACAGCTGTTGGAGCGCCCGGTCGGCGACATCGAGGGCTGGTGCGAGGAGCTGGCGGCCAGCTACGCCGAGATGGGGCACGGTTTCGAGCTGGTGCGCGTCGCCGGCGGCTACCGCTACCAGACCCACGGCGACCTGACCGCGTACGTCGAGCGGTTCCTGCTCCACGACCAGCGGGCCCGGCTGTCGTCGGCGGCGCTGGAGACCCTGGCGATCGTCGCCTACAAGCAGCCGATCTCGCGTGCCCAGATCGCCTCGATCCGTGGTGTCGACCCCGACGGGGTGCTCCGCACGCTCCAGGGGCGCGGCTACATCGACGCCGTCGGCCGCGACGACGGACCCGGGCAGGCGGTCCTGTTCGGCACGACCACGACGTTCCTCGAACGGTTGGGTCTGGACTCGGTGGACGACCTGCCACCGATCGCCGACTTCATCCCCGGTGCCGAGGTGGTCGAGGCGCTGGAGCAGGGGCTGCGACCGAGCAGCGACCCTCCGGTCGGCTGAGTCGCCGTGACGGGGGACGACCGACGCCCTGGTGACGCCGAGGCGCCGCTGTGGGAGCAGTGGGCGAGCGCGTCGGCGCAGCGGCGGGCCAACGAGTCACCCAACGCCGAACGGCTGCAGAAGGTGCTGGCGGCGCGCGGGTGGGGGAGCCGCCGGGTCTGCGAGGATCTCATCGCCGCCGGTCGGGTGACGGTCAACGGCGAGGTGGCCGTGCTCGGTCGTCGGGTCGACGCCGACGTCGACGTGGTCGAGGTGGACGGGGCGCCGGTCGGGATCAAGGACGACCTCGTCTACTACCTGCTCAACAAGCCGGCGGGGGTCGTCACCACGGCCCGCGACACCCACGGGCGTGCGACGGTGGTCGGATTGGTGCCCACCGAGCCCCGGGTGTACCCGGTCGGCCGGCTCGATGCCGAGACCGAGGGTCTGCTGCTGATCACCAACGACGGCCAGCTCGCCAACCGCGTCGCCCACCCCAGCCACGGCGTCGACAAGGAGTACCTGGCGACGGTGCGCCCGGCGCCGGTGTCGCCTGGGGCGATCCGCCGGCTGCGCGAGGGTGTCGAGCTGGAAGACGGGCCGACGGCGCCGGCGCAGGTGTCCCAACCCGACGCCGGTGTGCTGCGCATCACGATCCACGAGGGCCGCAACCGCCAAGTCCGCCGGATGTGCGAGGCCGTCGGCCACGAGGTCACCCGTCTGGTGCGCACGCGCATCGGCCCGATCACCGACCGCCGTCTCGCCCCCGGCAGCTGGCGCCGCCTCACCGCCGACGAGGTGATCACCCTCGCCCGGGCGACCACCACCGAGGGTTGACCGCACCACGGTGGCGCGTTCGGCCCTCGTCTGCGGTTGAACCCTCGATCGGGTTCGCCGTGGGTTGGGAGGGGGCGGGAGTAGCCTGCCGGGCCGTGAGCAGCGGCCGCGCCAACGTCATCGGGCTGGGCCTGATCGGGGGGTCGATCGCGCTCGGGCTTCGTGAGCAGGGTTGGCACGTCAACGGCGACGATGTCGGTGACGACCTGGTGCACACCGCACTGGAACGGGGGTTGATCGACGGGGCCGGGGTCGATTCGGATGCCCAGGTCACCTTTGTCGCCGTGCCCGTCCTGGCGATCCCCGACCAGGTCAAGCGGGCGCTCGCCGACACCACCGGTGTCGTCACCGATGTCGGCAGCGTGAAGGGCATGGTCCACGACGCCGTCCACGATCCCCGTTTCGTCGGCAGTCATCCGATGGCGGGCAGCGAGCTCGACGGGCTCGACGGAGCCGACGCGTCGATGTTCAACGGCGCCGTGTGGGTGCTCACCCCACGCCCTGACACCCCCGACACCACCTTCGCCACCGTCGCCCGCGCCGTCACCACGCTCGGCGCCGAGGTGGTGGCCCTCGACGCCCACCGTCACGACGAGGTCGTGGCCGTCATCAGCCACGTCCCCCACCTCACCGCGGCCGGGCTGATGGGTCTCGCCGCCGACCGGGCCGAGGAGCATGCCGCGCTGTTGCGGATGGCGGCCGGCGGCTTCCGGGACATGACCCGCATCGCCAGCGGTCAACCCGACATCTGGCTCGACATCTGCGCCGAGAACCGTCCGGCCATCATCACCGCCTTGGATGCCCTGATCTGGCGGCTCGGCGAGCTGCGCGACATCGTCGGCAACGACGACCGCGAGCTGCTCCACGAGCGCTTGCGGCGCGCCCGCGACGCCCGGACCAACCTGCCGGTGCGTGGCGCACAGCCCGAGGATCTGGCCGAGGTGCGCATCCCGATCCCGGACCGACCCGGCGCGGCCGCCGAGGTGTTCACCCTGGCCGCCGAGCTCGGCGTCAACATCTACAGCTTCGAGGTCGTCCACTCGGCCGAGACCAACGGCGGTGTCGCCGTCGTGCTGATCGATCAGCAGTCGGTCGACCTGTTCCGGGGCGGCCTCATCGCACGGCGGTTCCGCCCCGCCGTCACGCTGCTCTCGTAGGTGCCCGGGTCGATGCGCATCCCCACGGTCGTCGGACCGGTCGACGCCGTCGCCGTCGTGCCCGGCTCCAAGAGCGTCGCCAACCGAGCGCTGGTGATCGCCGCCCTCGCCGACGGTGACAGCGTGCTGCACAACATCCCCGACGGCGATGACACCGCGGCATTGGTCGCCGGTCTCGCCGAGCTCGGCGTGGCGACCACCGCCGGTGACGGTGCAGCGATGATCGTGGGTACCGGTGGCCGGTTCGAGCCGAGCGTCGGCGACGGGCCGGTACGCGTCGATGCCAAGCTCGCCGGCACGACGTCACGGTTTCTGACGGCGCTCGCCGCGCTCGTCCCCGGGGGCGTGACCATCGACGGCGAGCCGCCGCTGCGCCGGCGCCCGATGGGTCCGCTGCACGACGCGCTCGGCCAGCTCGGTGTCAGCGTCGACGCCCCCGAAGGCCCGGGCACGCTCCCGGCCACGATCTCGGGGCCCCTGACGGTTGGCGGGCGCGTCAACCTCCCGGGACACGTGTCGAGCCAGTACCTGACGGCGCTGATGCTGATCGGGCCCCTGCTCGACGGCGGGCTGCGGATCGAGCTGACGTCGCCGTTGGTGTCGGTGCCCTACGTCCGGCTGACCGCATGGGTGATGGCCGAGTTCGGCGCCGCCGACGTCGCCATGACCGAGCGAGAGATCTGGGTCGGACCGGGGCGCTACACCGGGCGGCGCTTCGAGATCGAGCCCGACGCGTCGACGGCCAGCTACCCACTCGGAATCGCCGCCGTCGCCGGTGGTCGGGTGGTCGTCGAGGGACTCACCGCCAACAGCGCCCAGGGCGACGCCGCACTGGTCGACCTGCTGATCGGCATGGGCTGTCGTCCGACCCCCGGGCCGGCCCTCGGTATCGAACGTGACCCCGCCGTGGCGCTGACCGGGATCGACGCCGATCTCGCCGACGTGTCCGACCTCGTGCCGACGTTGGCGGCCGTCGCCGCCACGGCGTCGAGCCCGTCGCGCTTCACCGGCATCGGCTTCATCCGGGCCAAGGAGAGCGATCGTCTCGGCGATCTGGCCACCGAGCTGGGCAAGCTCGGCGCGGCGATCACCGTCGAAGACGATGGCCTGCTGATCCAACCGGCGACCTTGCACGGCGATGCACTGCTCGACCCGCACCACGACCATCGCCTGGCGATGGCGTTCGGCGTGCTGGCCGCCGTGCTGCCCGGGATCCGGGTCACCGACCCCGATGTGGTCACCAAGAGCTGGCCGGGGTACTGGCACGAGCGGGACCGGATCATCGACACCGCCCGCCGACGCCGCGGCGGCGGCGTCGTGGCGGCGTTCGATGTCGACGGCACGCTGACGACCGCCGACTGCGTGGTGCCGTTCCTCCGCCTGGTCGACGGCACCGGCCCGCTGATCGGCGGTGTCGCCCGCCAGGGCCGGCGCGCCCTGGGCGCGCTGGCGCGCCGCGACCGGGACGCCATCAAGTCGATCGCCGCCGAGGCCGCGTTCGCCGGGCGACCGATGGCCCAGATCGAAGGGTTGGCGAGAACCTTCGCCGCCGGGGTCGCCGCCGAGCGGTTGCGCGACGACACCGTCGCCCGACTGCGTTGGCACGTCGGTCAGGGTCACGCCGTCGTGTTGGTGTCGGCGTCGTTTGCCGCCTACCTCCGACCGCTGGCCGAACACCTGGCGTCTGGGGCCCGGCCGCCGGTCGACGTGGTCGCCACCGAGCTCGCCGTCGACACGGACGGGTTGTGCACCGGGGGGTTGCTCGGTGGCAACTGCCGCGGGCCGGCCAAGGTCGCCCGGCTCCACGCCTGGCTCGACGAGCATCACGGCGGCCGCGAACGCGTCGAGCTGTGGGCCTACGGTGACTCGGCGGGCGATCGTGAGCTGCTGGCCGACGCCGATCACGCCGTCTGGGTCGGCGGTCCGGTGTCGGAGCGACCATGAGCGCCGGCGCGTCCACGACCACCACGACCAGCGTCACCGCGACCACGACCGTTGCCGCGTTGGCGAGGACGGCCCGCCCACGGCAGTGGATGAAGAACATCCTCGTGTTCGCCGCTCCGGGGGCGGCCGGCGTGCTCGACGATTGGCCCCAGTTGGGCAACACGCTGCTGGCGTTTGGCGCGTTCTGCCTCGCCGCCAGCGGCATCTACTGTTGGAACGACGCCCTCGACGTGGCGGCCGACCGCCAGCATCCGACCAAGCGGTTCCGCCCGGTCGCCGCCGGTCTCGTGTCACCGACCCTTGCCAAGGTGGCCGGCACCGTGATGTGCCTGGCTGCGTTCGGTCTGATGGCGCTGACCCGCTGGCAGGCGGTCGCGATCGTCGCCGTCTATGTGGCCACGACGCTGCTCTACAGCGCCTGGCTCAAGCACGTCGCGGTCGTCGATCTGGTCACCATCGCCGCCGGGTTCGTGCTGCGCGCCGCCGGTGGCGCGACCGCCGCGGGGGTGCCGATGTCGCAGTGGTTCGTCCTGTGCACCGTGTTCGGCTCGTTGTTCATCGCCACCGGGAAGCGCTACGCCGAGCTGCGTGACATCGGCGATCAGGCGCCGCAGGTCCGGGCCACCTTGGGCGCCTACTCGGTGGGCTACCTGCGCACGGTGCTGGCGGTCTCGATCGGTGCCGCGCTGGTGTCGTACTGCCAATGGGCATTCGAGACCGCGGCTGGCGCCGAGACCGAGTGGCCATTTTACGAGCTGTCGATCGTGCCGATGCTGACGGCGCTGCTGCGCTACGCCCTCGTGCTGGAGAACGGCGGGGGAGCGGCCCCCGAGGAGGTCTTCGGCAACGACCGGGTGCTCCAGCTGCTCGGCCTGGCCTGGGTCGTCGTGTTCGGGCTGGGGGTGTACGCCGGATGAGCACACCGCGCCCCGCGCCCCACAGCGGCCTGCGATCGGTCGATGAGGCACTCGCCGTGACCGACGACGTCGATGGCTGGATGAGCGCGGACCAGGGACGCCGTCTCTACGCCGCCGCCGCCCACTGCCCACCGGGCGGCCAGATCGTCGAGATCGGCAGCTTCCGTGGACGGTCGACGATCGTCCTGGCGTCGGCCGCGCCGGCCGATGTCACCGTCGTGGCCATCGATCCCCACGCCGGCAACGACCGTGGCCCCCAGGAGATCGAGGGCTACGTCGACGAGGCGGCGACCGACCACGACGCGTTCCTGGCCAACCTCGCGGCGGCAGGCGTCGCCGGCCGAGTACGCCACGTGCGGGCCCTGTCGGGCGACGCCCACACCGAGGTGACCGGCGACGTCGACGTGCTCTATGTCGATGGTGCACACCGCTACGTCCCGGCACGCGCCGACATCGGCGACTGGGGGCGGCGGGTGCCCGTTGGCGGCACGATGCTGATCCACGACTCGTTCAGCTCGGTCGGTGTCACCCTGGCCATCCTGCGTGAGCTGTTGCTCGGTGGTCGGTTCCGCTACGTCGGCCGGTCCCGGTCACTCGCCGAGTACCGCGCCGAACGGCTCGGTCCCCTCGCCCGGTCGGGCAACGCCGCCCGACAGTTCGCCCAGCTCCCGTGGTTCGTGCGCAACCTCGCCCTCAAGGCTGCGCTGAGCGCCGGGTTGGGTCGCCTGCTGCGCCGTGTCGGCCGTCCGGTCCCCGAGTGGCCGTACTGAACCGGACGTCGGCCGTAGCATCGAAGGTCGTGTCCACGGCCCCATCACTCGACCCTGCCGATCAGGCGGTGCTCAGCGGGTGGGGCCGGACGATGGCGGGCACCCAGTCGGTCCTGGAGGGTTCGGCCCGTGACGCCGCCGGGTTGCGCGAGGCGATGGGAACGGTCACCGATCGTGGGGCGATCGCCCGCGGCCTCGGCCGCTCCTATGGAGACCCGGCGCAGAACCGCGGTGGTGCGGTGGTACGGCTGCACGACCTGGTCGGCGACGTCGTCGTCGACGACGTCGCGGCCACGGCCACCGTGCCCGCCGGGATCAGCATCGACGACCTGCTGCGGGTCCTGGTGCCCCGGGGCTTCTTCGTCCCGGTGACACCGGGGACCCGCTTCGTCACCATCGGCGGGGCGATCGCCAGCGACATCCACGGCAAGAACCACCACGTCGACGGTTCCTTCGGCAACCACGTTCGTCGTCTCTCGTTGCTCGGGGCGGACGGCTCGGTCGCCGAGCTGTCGCCGCAGGTGCGGCCCGATCTGTTCTGGGCGACGATCGGCGGGATGGGGCTGACCGGCATCGTGCTCGACGCGACGATCGACGTCATCCCGATCGAGACCAGCCGGATCGCCGTCGACACCCACCGCACACCCGATCTCGACACGTTGCTGTCGATGATGACCGAGCACGACCGTGACTTCCGGTATGCCGTGGCGTGGATCGACCTGATGGCCCGGGGGAAGCACATGGGCCGTGGTGTCCTCACCTTCGGGGATCATGCGCGTCGTGACGAGTTGAGCGCGACGCAGTCGTTGGAGCCGTTGGCCTACGACCCGTCGCAGCGGGTGGCACTGCCGCCGCTGGTGCCCCCGCAGGGTCTGATCACGCCGTTGACGACCAGGGCCTTCAACGAGGTGTGGTATCGCAAGGCGCCGCGGCGACGGATCGGCCAAATCGTGTCGATCCCCGGCTACTTCCACCCGCTCGATCTGGTCGGCTCGTGGAACCGGATCTACGGTCGCCCGGGGTTCGTGCAGTACCAGTTCGTCGTGCCGTTCGGGGCCGAGGACACGGTGCGCGATGTCGTCACCCAGCTCAGCGGGGCCGGGGTGCCGACGTTCCTCGCCGTGCTCAAGCGGTTCGGTGCCGCCAACCCGGCGCCGCTCAGCTTTCCGGCGCCCGGCTGGACGCTGGCGCTCGACGTCCCGACGGCGACACCCGACCTGGCCGCGCTGCTCCACGGCTTCGATGAGCTGGTGCTCGCCGCCGGTGGCCGGCACTACCTCGCCAAGGACGGCCACACGACGCCGGGCGCGATCCGTCGTGGCTACCCGCGCCTCGCCGAGTGGCAGGCGGTGCGTGATGGCGTCGACCCCACCGGTGTGTGGGCGAGCGACCAGAGCCGCCGGCTGCACCTGACCGGCTGACCTCTCTCACGGAACGGACGATCACGACCCATGGACAACGCGCTCGGAGAAGCCCAGACGATCGTGCTGCTCGGCGGCACCAGCGACATCGGCCGGGCCATCGTCAGCGAGCTGGTGTCCCCGGCGACCAGCACCGTCGTGCTCGCCGGGCGCACGCCCGAGGCGATGGCGCCCGACGAGCTGGCCCGGCCCGGCCTCGATGTCACCACCGTCGCGTTCGACGCCGCGGACACCACCGGCCACCAGGCCTTCGTGGCCGACCTCGGCGCCCGACACGGTGATCTCGACGTCGTCGTGCTGGCCTTCGGGTGTCTCGTCGAGCAGTCCGAACTCGACGACGACCCGGCGCGAGCGGCCGACATGGTGCAGGTCAACTACACCGGTGCCGTGTCGGTCGGCCTGGCCGTGGCGGCTCGGTTCCGCCGCCAGGGCCACGGGACGCTGATCGTGTTGTCGAGCGTGGCGGGGGAGCGGGTCCGCAAGGCGAACTTCGTGTACGGCTCGTCGAAGGCCGGCCTCGACGGCTTCGCCCAGGGTCTCGGTGATTCCCTGGCCGGCACCGGTGCGTCGGTGCTGGTAGTGCGGCCCGGGTTCGTCCACTCGAAGATGACGGCCGGGCTGAGGTCGGCGCCGTTTGCCACCACCCCGAGCGTCGTCGCCAAGGAGACGGTCCGGGCGCTGCGCCGGGGCAAGCGCACCGTCTGGGTGCCCGCCACCCTCCGCCCCGTGTTCGCCGTGTTCCGTCACCTCCCCGGCCCCATCTGGCGCCGCCTCCCCCTCGGCTGAGCGATGGGATCATCCGGGGCTCAGCTCCGCCGAGCGCCCACCTCGGCACGCTGATTCGCGGCTACAGATCGTCGAGCTGCTCGACGCTGACCGCTACCTCGGAGATGTCAGCAGCCTCACCGTGGAGCTGAAGATCTCCGTGGGGCGGTTGGTCACCAGATCGGCGCCCGCCCGTTTGAGCTCATCCTGTCGAGCGACCGCGCGTCGGGTGGAGTACACGTAGATCGGGGTGTTGACGTCCTGATCGCGCACGTGGTGAATGAGCGCCATGCCCGCATCGGATTCATCGCTTCCGTTCTCGTGGCGGCCGAGGTCGGTGATGATCAGACCATACGGTTGACGCTGAGCGAGGTCGAGCGCCTCCGAAGTCGAACGTGCCGTCACGACCGAGATGCCGACTGCAGCCAGCGCAGTCACGAGGTTCACGTTGTTCTCGGGATGGTCATCCACCTGAGGTGAGGCCCTCGTAGTGGTCCAGTCATTGTGCGACTCTGATGCAGAGGAGCAACGACAACATGACCAGGAAGCGCCGCCGGCACACGCCGGAGCAGATCATCCGCAAGCTCGACGAGGGCCACCGTCAGCTCGCCGCCGGCAGGGAGCTCGATGAGGTGTGCCGGCACTTGGAGATCGCCGAGTCGACGTGGCATCGCTGGCTCGCCCAGTACGGCGGGATGAAAGCCAACG
>JBKEAH010000167.1:0-1534 GCA_047972065.1 Desertimonas sp. | reverse complement strand
TTGTAGGCCGAGGCCAGCGCATCGACCAGCACGTGCAGGAGCGAGTCCTCCGTCAGACCCTTCTCCTGCGCCAGCAGGCGGATCGCCTCACTCATGTCGAGGTTGCTCACGACGTCTCCTTCTTCTGATCCGTGTGCCCGGTGTTCGCGTGCCCGGTGTTGGCCGGCGCGGCGTTCGTGTGCCCGTGGTCGCTGTGCTCGGTGTTCGACGTCGCGGCCGGCCTGATGGCCTTGCCACCGCGAGCACCCTTCCCCGGCTTGGGCGCCGGGCCCCATTCGAAGACCGTGCGCGCCCGATCGATCTGTTCGTAGGCGAACGTCCTGGGCCCATCGCCAACAACCTCGACGGTGACCCCGTCGTCGTCGGCCCCGCTCAGGGTGCCGCTGATCCGACGCTCGTCGGCCGAGACGTCGCGCAGTCGCAGATTGACCGCCTTGCCCAGCTCGCGACGGAACTGGGCCGGTGTCCGCAGCGCACGCTCCACCCCGGGGCTCGTGACCTCGAGGTTGTACCGGCCCGGTACGGGGTCACGCTCGTCGAGCTGCCGCGACACCAGCCGGCTCGCCAACGCCAGATCGTCGAGGGTGATGCCACCGTCCGAACCGGCCGGCGTGTCGAGGGTGACCCGCAACGTGCCGCCACGCAGTTCGATGTCGTACACGTCGAGGCCGAGATCGGAGGCGACCGGCGCGACGAGCTCGCGCACGCGCGTCACGACGGGGCTGTCGTGTTCCATGGTCGACCTCCTTTCATGAAACGAGGCGTGGGCACCGGCCCACGCCTCTCGGTGCACGTCAAGCGACCAACAGAACGACGGCGCCGAGCATATCGGGTCCATCGCCATGGTCAGAGGGCATCGGACGGTGCGCCCGGTCGGTCGTCGTCAGTACCCTGCCGCCGTGCTGCGGATGTCGACCCTGTTCCTCCGGACGCTACGCGACGACCCGGCCGACGCCGAGGTCGCCAGCCACAAGTTGATGGTCCGGGCCGGCTACATCCGCCGCGCCGCACCCGGGGGCTACACCTGGCTCCCGCTCGGGTGGCGGGTCTTCCGCAACGTCGAACGCATCGTGCGCGAGGAGATGGACGCCGCCGGCTTCCAGGAGGTCCACTTCCCGGCGCTGCTCCCGCGCGAGCCCTACGACCTGTCGGGCCGATGGACCGACTACGGCGACAACATGTTCCGGTTGCAGGATCGCCGTGGCAACGACTTCCTCCTCGCTCCGACCCACGAGGAGATGTTCACCCTGTTGGTCAAGGACCTGTACGGCTCGTACAAGGACCTGCCGCTGGTGATCTACCAGATCCAGACGAAGTTCCGCGACGAGGCGCGGCCGCGGGCCGGCCTGCTGCGCGGCCGCGAGTTCGCGATGAAGGACTCCTACAGCTTCGACATCGACGACGAGGGCCTCGAGCGCTCCTACCGACGTCATCGCGACGCCTACATCAAGACCTTCGAGCGGCTCGGCCTGCCGTTCGTCATCGTCTCGGCGATGTCGGGGGCGATGGGCGGCTCGGCGAGCGAGGAGTTCCT
>JBKEAH010000116.1:0-4310 GCA_047972065.1 Desertimonas sp. | reverse complement strand
CCCCAAAGCCCCACCGCGGGCGGGAGACACTCGGGTCCGCGCATGGGTAGCGTCGGGGGCGATGGAGCCGTGGGTGTATCTCGTCCTGGCCGCGGTGGTCATCGCCTTCGGCGTGGCCGTCTTGGTCGTCAGCCGTCGTGGGCGAGAGCGCACGTCGGACGGGCTCAGCCGTCCGACCCCCGCACCGCGACCGCAGCCGCCCAGGCCCGATGGCGGTTCGGCGACGGCGGTGCTCGAGCCCGAGGTCGTCGAGCCCGAGGTCGTCGAGCCCGAGATCGCCCCACCGGCCACGCTGCGCGAACGCATGGCCCGCGCCCGCTCGGCCCTGTCAGGGGCGTTTGGCGGGATCCTCGGCCGCAGCGCGATCACCACGGAGACCTGGGATGACCTCGAAGAGGCGCTGCTGCGCGCCGACGTCGGGATCGGCGTCACCACCGAGCTGCTCGACGGGCTGCGCGAACGGGTCGTGGCCAAGGAGATCACCGAGCCGGCGGCGTTGCTCGCTGCGCTACAGGACGAGATGGGCGCCCGGCTCGCCGGCGCCGACCGCTCGTTGCGCTTCGAGCCCGACGAGGACGCCACCGACGGTCATTCGCCCAACGTCTGGTTGTTCGTCGGTGTCAACGGGGTCGGCAAGACCACGACCATCGGCAAGGTCGCCAACCAGCAGCGCGCCGAGGGCCGAACGGTCCTGCTGGCGGCGGGCGACACCTTCCGCGCCGCCGCCGCCGAGCAGCTCACCACCTGGGCCGAGCGGGCCGACGCCGAGCTGGTGCGGGGCAACGAGGGGGGCGACCCGAGCGCGGTCGTGTTCGACGCCGTCGAACGCGCCTCGGCCCGTGACGTCGACTTGGTGTTGGCCGACACGGCCGGACGCCTGCACACCAAGACCAACCTGATGGAGGAGCTGCGCAAGGTGCGGCGGGTTGCCGAAAAGGGTGCCGGTCGGGTCACCGAGGTCCTGCTGGTGATCGATGCCACCACCGGGCAGAACGGGTTGTCGCAGGCCCGCGAGTTCGGCGAGGCCACGCAGGTCACCGGCGTCGTGTTGACCAAGCTCGACGGCTCGGCCAAGGGTGGCATCGTGTTCGCCGTCGAGACCGAGTTGGGCATCCCGGTCAAGCTGGTCGGGCTGGGCGAGACGATCGGCGACCTCGTGCCGTTCGACCCCGGCGAGTTCGTCGCCGCACTGTTCGACGCCTGACCACCCGCGGCACCCCGCCGTGTCTGCCAAGGTGAGCGCATGGACGTCGAGAGTGCACAGCGTCGGGTGCGGGTGGAGCGGCTTGGCCCGGCCCGTTTCGAGGTCCTCAACGACCGTGGCGGACGGGTGACGTTGGGGAATGGGGAGTCGACCCATCTCACACCGATCGAGATGCTGCTCGGAGCGATCGGTGCCTGTTCGGCGATGGACGTCGAACCGGTCACCAGCCGCCGTGCCGAACCCGACACGTTCACCGTCGAGGTGACCGGGTCGAAGATCCGCGATGTCGACGGCAATCAGCTCGACGACATCCGGGTCGTCTTCCACGCGCGGTTCCCCGATGGCGACGATGGCGACGAGGCGCGTCAGGTGCTCCCGAAGATCGTCCAGCGGGCCCACGACCAGCTGTGCACGGTCAGCCGAACCGTCGAGCTCGGTTCGCCGGTGACGATGACGATCGCCGGCTGATCCGGGGCGTCTCGGCGGGCCGGTGAGGGTGCCGCCGCGCCCTGCGTCGGGTCCGTCGTCGCGTCCTTGGTCACGGCATGGGAACGGGGGTGATCTGCTCGTCGAGCCGTAGCTGCCGGCGCACCCGATGGGTCGCCACCAGATATCCCGCACCGGCCACCAGGCCGAGGACGGCGAACGCCGCGATCGCCGGGCGGGGTCCGATCAGGTCGGCCAGGGTCCCGGCGGCGAGGTTGGACACCGCGATCACCAGCGTCACGAGGGCGAAGTCGCCGGCCAGGATCCGGCCGCGGACGTGGTCGGGGGCCCGGCGCTGCAGGCCGTAGGTCGACAGCGTCCACTGGGCGCCGCCGCCGAGGTGGGCGACGAGGGCGAGCACGGCGGCGATGGCCAGCGTCGGGGCGATGCTCAGCCCGAGGTAGCAGACGCCGAACACCAACCCGGATGTCCCCGTGACCAGCAACACGCGTGCCAGCGACGGACCGACGAGACGGGACGCGATCAGCGGACCGAGGGCGACACCGACGCCGCGAGCGCCGAGCAGCAGCCCGGTCGCGCCGTCACCGCCGCCGAGTTCGTCGGTGGCGAGGATCGCCAGCAGCCCGACGATGCCGGCTCCGACACCGAACGTGGCCTTCGAGGCGAAGATCGCCATCAGCACCGGATCTCGCCGTGCGTGGCTCAGCGCCTCGCCCATGTCGGCGATCGGGCGCATCGGCGGGTGCTCGTCGGCGTCGTCGCGGACGGTCTGCATCGGCCGGCGGATCAGCGAGACCATCCCGGCGGCGACCAGAAACGACACCGCGTTTACCGCGAACGCCACCTCGCGTCCGAAGATCGCGGCGACGGCTCCGCCGGCGGCGGCGCCGATGGCCAGCATCGCACCCCACAACGATCCGAACAGGATCGAGGCGTGACGTAGCTCGTCGGGGGTGCGGGCGAGGTTGGGGATACCCGCTTGGGCCGCCGGCCCGACGAACGAACCCAGCGCCGAGATGGCGCACAGACATCCGAACCCGAGGACCAACGCGCCGCGGGTGTCGACGAACAACAGCCCCGCCGCGGCGACGGCCTGACCCAGCGACACGGTTCGGATGACGGCGCGTCGGTCCCGCCGGTCGGCGATCGGTCCGGCGATCGGCGATGCCAGGAACGCTGGAAGGGCCTGGGCGACGTAGACCAGCGTCACCAGCAGCGGTGCGTCGGTGAGGTCCTGCACCAGTCCGACGAAGGCGACGTAGGCGAACCAGTCGCCGGCGTAGGACACCACCTGGGCGATGAACAGGGCGCGCAGATCCCGGTTGGTGCGCAGCATCGCCCACATCGCCGGACTGTCTAGACCACCCGCCGGTCGGGGGCCGACCCGATCCCGTCAGGTTGGGCCGGCCCGATCGACGAGCGGTCAGGCGGCGGTGGCGACGTCGGTGACCGTCTCGGCCGTGGCGCGGCTGGCGACGTCGAGGTGCGGTCGCGGGCGGATGTGGGGGGTGACGACCAGGCCCTGGCGCCGGGCGAACACGACGGTCGCGGCGACGGCGCCGGCCAGGGTGAGCAACCCGCCGCCGATCAGCGGCCAGCGGGCGCCGAAGTGCTCGGCGATGATGCCCAGCAGCGGGGCGCCGACGGGGGTACCGCCCATGAACACGGCGAGGTAGAGCGCCATCACGCGGCCCCGAACCTCAGGCGCCGCCGCCATCTGAATGTACGCGTTGGCGGCGGTGATCATCGTCAAGGCGGTGAACCCGCACAGCGGCAGCATCACGGCGAAGGTCAGGTAGTCGGGCATCAGCCCGGCGATCGACACCATGATCCCGAAGCCGATGGCGGCCCCGACGACCAGTCGCAGATGGGAGCCGGTGCGTCGGGCGGCGAGCAGCGACCCCCCGAGCGATCCGACCGCCAGGATCGACCCGAGCAACCCGTACTCGCCAGCACCCTTGCCGTACACCTCGGTGGCCATCAGCGCCGTGGTCATCTGGAAGTTGAGCCCGAAGGTGCCGGCGCAGAACACGATCGCCAGCACCAACATGATGTCGGGGCGCGAACGGACGTAGCGCAGTCCATCGCGCAGCTGTCCCTTGCCGCGGGGCAGCCGGCGGGCCGGGTGCAGCTCGTCGGCACGCATGCGGGCCAACGACCAGATCACGGCGGTGTAGCTGGCCGCGTTGAGCAGGATGACCCATCCGGTGGCGCCGACCCCCTCGCCCATCCACGCGATCAGCAGCCCGGCCAGCGCCGGGCCGATCATCCGGGCCAGGTTGAACGATGCCGAGCCGAGCCCGATGGCGTTGGTCAGGCGCTCCTGGTCGACCATCTCGTTGATGAACGCCTGGCGCGCCGGGGTGTCGAACGCAGCGGCGGTTCCGAACACGAAGGCGATGACGTAGACGTGCCATGGCTGGACCCAGCCGGTCACCGCCAGCACGCCCAGCAGGGCCGCCGAGCAGCCGAGCGCGAACTGGGTGATCGACAGGACCCGGCGTTTGGCGTAGCGATCGGCGACCACCCCGGCGAACGGTGAGAACAGCACGATCGGCAGGAACTGCAGTCCGGTGGTCAGACCGAGCGCACCGGCGCTGCCGGTGAGGGCCAGCACCAGCCAGTCCTGGGCGACGCGTTGCATCCACGTGCCGGTGTT
>JBKEAH010000114.1:0-1976 GCA_047972065.1 Desertimonas sp. | reverse complement strand
CCAAGCCGAGCCCCAAGACCGGTGGCCGAAACAACCAGGGCCGGGTGACCACGCGCCACATCGGCGGCGGTCACAAGCAGGCCTACCGTGTCATCGACTTCAAGCGCTACGACAAGGACGGAGTGCCGGCGAAGGTCGCTCACATCGAGTACGACCCGAACCGAACCGCTCGGATCGCGCTGTTGCACTACCACGACGGCGCCAAGCGCTACATCATTGCCCCGAACGGCCTCAAGCAGGGCGCCACCGTCGAGGCCGGCGCCGAGGCCGACATCAAGCCGGGCAACAACCTGCCCCTGCGCAACATCCCGGTGGGCACCACCGTTCACGCCGTGGAGCTGCGTCCCGGAGGCGGTGCCAAGATGGGCCGGGCCGCCGGTGCGGCGATCCAGCTAGTGGCGCGCGAGGGTCGCCTGGCGACGCTGCGCATGCCCAGCGGCGAGATGCGGATGGTGGACTTCCGCTGCCGCGCCACGGTGGGCGAAGTCGGCAATGCCGAGCAATCGAACATCAACTGGGGCAAGGCCGGGCGTAACCGTTGGCGCGGTGTCCGCCCGACCGTCCGCGGTGTCGCGATGAACCCGATCGACCACCCGCACGGCGGTGGTGAGGGCAAGTCGTCCGGCGGTCGTCACCCGGTGTCTCCGTGGGGCAAGCCCGAGGGGCGCACCCGCGACAAGAACAAGGCGAGCACCCGGATGATCGTGCGTCGTCGCAAGTCCGGCAAGAAGCGCTGAGTGGGAGTGTTGAGAGGAAGCCATGCCGCGTAGCTTGAAGAAGGGTCCTTTCGTCGACGACCACCTCGCGAAGAAGGTCGAGGCCCAAAACGACAAGAACAGCAAGCAGGTCATCAAGACCTGGTCGCGTCGTTCGATGATCACTCCCGACATGATCGGGCACACGATCGCAGTGCACGATGGCCGTAAGCACGTGCCGGTATTCATCACCGAATCCATGGTGGGTCACAAGTTGGGTGAGTTCGCCCCGACACGGACCTTCCGGGGGCACATCAAGGACGACAAGAAGTCGCGCCGCCGCTGAGCGGACGAGAGAAGGATTGACTGACCAATGAGCGAAACCGACAAGCCGTCACAGCGGCGCCTTGCCCTGCTCGGAGACCGTCCTGGCTCGTTCGCCGTCGCACGCCACGTGCGGATGTCCCCGCAGAAGGTGCGCCGCGTCGTGGACCTGGTGCGCGGCATGGACGTCGACGAGGCACTGAACGTGCTGAAGTTCGCGCCTCAGGCAGCTAGCGAACCGGTGTACAAGGCGGTTGCCAGCGCAGCCGCGAATGCCGAGGACACAGAGTCGCTGCGCAAGGACGATCTGTACATTTCCAAGGCGTTTGTCGACGAGGGCATGAGCCTGCGTCGCATTCGTCCCCGCGCGAAGGGGTCGGCGAGCCGCATCATGAAGCGTGCCAGCCACATCACCGTCGTGGTTGAGCCCAAGGAAGAGAAGGGAGCCTAGGGATGGGCCAGAAGATCAACCCCAATGGCTTCCGCCTGGGGATCACCACCGATCACAAGACACGCTGGTATGCGGAGAAGAACTACGCCGCCTACGTCGGTGAGGACGTCAAGATCCGTCGCTACCTCACCAAGACTCTCGAGCGCGCCGGGATCTCCTCGGTTGAGATCGAGCGCCGCAGCGAGCGCGTGACCATCTACCTGTACGCCGCACGCCCGGGGATCGTCATCGGTCGCAACGGGGCCGAGGCGGAGCGGGTTCGGGGCGACCTCGAAAAGATGACCGGCAAGCAGGTGCAGCTGAACATTCTCGAGGTCAAGGACCCCGAGACGGATGCCCAGCTCGTCGCCCAGGGAATCGCCGAGCAGCTCAGCGCCCGCGTCGCCTTCCGGCGCGCTATGCGCAAGGCGCAGCAGAGCGCGATGAGGGCCGGTGCGGCAGGCATCCGGATCCAGTGCTCGGGTCGTCTGGGCGGGGCGGAGATGAGCCGCTCCGAGTTCTACCGT
>JBKEAH010000065.1:0-3109 GCA_047972065.1 Desertimonas sp. | reverse complement strand
GGAACGGCGGACGGGTCCGGCGCGACGGCGATCATCGAGATGGCTCCAACCCGTTGGCGTTCATCGGGTTCGCCCTGTTGATCTTCGCGCCGATCATCGCCCGGGCGATGCAGGCGACGATCTCGCGACGTCGAGAGACCCTCGCCGACGTCAGCGCGGTCCAGCTCACGAGGTATCCACCAGGTTTGATCTCGGCCCTGGAAAAGTTGCGGGACGACACAACCGTCACCCACTCGGCGTCGACCGCCACCGCCCACATGTGGATCGAACAACCCATGGCCGGCGTTGGCGACCGCGGACGACTGGGTGGCGTCCATCGGATGTTTGACACCCACCCGCCGCTCGAGGAACGCATCGCGCTGCTCCGCGAGCTCTGACCACTCCGAGGTCTCGATGAGCACACGCCCCACCCGTCTCGCCGCCGCCGGCCTCGGCGCCGCGCTGATGCTCGCCGTGCCGGCGACCACCGACACGACCGATCCCGGCGACACCGGCGAAGCAACCGACGCCACCGCCAGCCCGGACACCACCGCCAGCCCGGACACCACCGGCGACGCGGCGTCGGGGTCGACGGCACCGGAGACCACCTCGGCGGCGGTCCCGGTGCTGATGCCCCTGACCGGCGCGCTGGTGCCGTTCGGCCAGGAAGTCCCCCAGCGCGCCGCGCTGGTGGTCAAGATCGACAACCACGCCAACGCTCGTCCGCAGTCGGGGCTCAACGCCGCCGACATCGTGTTCGAGGAGATCGTCGAGGGCAACATCACCCGGTTCGCCGCGGTCTTCCACTCCCAGGGAGCCGACCCGGTGGGGCCGATCCGTTCCGGTCGCACCCAGGACGTCGACCTGCTCAGCGGGCTGATGGCGCCGCTGTTTGTGTGGAGCGGTGGCAACGGTGGCGTCACCCAGGCGATCGACGACTCGGACTTCGTGTCGGTGCCCGATGGGACCGAGGACTTCTTCTACCGCTCCGGCGAGCGGCGCCGTCCGCACAACCTCTACGCCAACACCGACCCGATCTGGGAGCACTACGCCTGGTCTGTCACGCCGCCACCGGCACAGCTCCAGTACGTCGCCGACGGTGACACGGCGGCCGGTGAGCCTGCCGAGTTCGTCGAGTTGATGATGGGTGGCGTCCCGGTGCGCTGGGACTACGACGCCGAGACCGGGCTGTACAGCCGGTCCCAGCAGGGCCGGCCCCACGAGCTGGCGGAGGGCCCGGCGACGGCGGACAACGTGGTGATCATGCTCACCGGCTACGGACGTAGCTCGGCCGATCCGCGCAGCCCGGAGGCCGTCACCGTCGGCGAAGGCATCGCCTACGCGCTCAGCGACGGGACCCTGCAGATCGGGCGGTGGGAGCGCACCGAGAACACGTCGCCGATCGATCTCACCAACCTCGAGGGCGAGCCGATCCTGCTCGGGCCCGGTCGCACCTGGGTCGAGTTGGCCAACGTCGACAACCACGCCACCACCACGGGCTGACGCCGGCCCGTCACCACCGGCTGACGGCGGCCCGCCACCGCAGCCCGCTGCTCGAACCACCTGCCGAGCGACCAGCAGCGATCGGTAGCCTGGTCCCATGACTGCGCGTGCTGAAGCGACCGGGACCTTCCCGGTCAAGCGGGGCCTGGCCGAGATGCTCAAGGGCGGCGTCATCATGGACGTCGTCACGCCCGAGCAGGCCAAGGTCGCCGAGGACGCCGGCGCTTGCGCCGTGATGGCGCTCGAGCGTGTGCCCGCCGACATCCGCCGAGACGGCGGCGTGGCACGGATGAGCGATCCCGAGATGATCGAGGGCATCGAGGCCGCGGTATCGATCCCGGTGATGGCCAAGGCGCGCATCGGCCACTTCGTCGAGGCGCAGATCCTGCAGTCGCTCGGCGTCGACTTCGTCGACGAGTCCGAGGTGCTGACACCGGCGGATGAGGCCCATCACATCGACAAGTACGCGTTCGACGTCCCCTTCGTCTGCGGCGCCACCAACCTCGGTGAGGCGCTGCGACGCATCGCCGAGGGCGCGGCGATGATCCGCTCCAAAGGTGAGGCGGGTACCGGCAACATCGTGGAGGCCGTCCGCCACCTGCGCTCGATCACCGGTGACATCCGCAAGATCGGCCAGGCCGACTCGGCCGAGCTGTTCGAGTGGGCCAAACGGCTCCAAGCGCCGCTCCCGCTGGTACAGGAGGTCGCCGAGACCGGATGGCTCCCGGTGCCACTGTTCTGCGCCGGGGGCATCGCCACCCCGGCGGACGCCGCGCTGGCGATGCAGCTGGGCGCCGAGGCCGTGTTCGTCGGATCGGGCATCTTCAAGAGCGACGAGCCGGCGCCGCGCGCCAAGGCGATCGTCGAGGCGACGACCCACTTCCGCGACGCCAGCATCCTCGCCAAGGTCAGCCGTGGGCTGGGGGCGCCGATGACCGGGATCGAGATGGACGAGGTCAACCAGCGCTACGCCGACCGCGGTTGGTGACGAGCCCGGACGTGCAGCCGCGCATCGCCGTGCTGGCGCTGCAGGGCGCCTTCCGGGCCCATGTCGATCGGCTGAGGAAGCTGGGGGTCGACGCCTTCGAGGCCCGTCGGCCCGACCACCTGGCCGGCGCCGACGCCGTGGTGATCCCCGGTGGCGAGTCGACCACGATGTCCAATCTGCTGTCGTCGAGCGGCCTGTTCGACGAGCTCAAGCCGCGTCTGGCCGACGGGCTGCCGGCGCTGGGCACCTGCGCCGGGCTGATCCTGCTGGCGACCGAGGTCCTCGACGGGCGCTCCGATCAGCGCAGCTTCGGCGTCCTCGACCTGACCGTGCGTCGCAACGGGTATGGTCGGCAGCTCGACAGCTTCGAGACCGAGCTGCACGTCGATGGCATGGGGGAGTCGTTCCATGGGGTCTTCATCCGGGCGCCGCGGGTCACCACGACCGGGCCGACGGTGGACGTGTTGGCCACCTACGACGGCGATCCGGTGCTCGTGCGCCAGGGCTCGGTGATGGCCGCCTCGTTCCATCCCGAGCTGACCCCGGATGATCGGCTGCACCGCCGGTTCGTCGAGCTGGTCACCTCACACCCCTGACCATCCACCCGACCCAACCATCGAACGAACCACCGACCCAACC
>JBKEAH010000048.1:0-14853 GCA_047972065.1 Desertimonas sp. | reverse complement strand
CCGACGTGGTCCTCCTGGAACGTGGCGAAGCAGTGCCGCCGAAAGTACGTCGAGGGCAGCTCGGGGATCACCGGTCGGACCCAGAAGTGATGCGCCTTGTAGGCGTAGTCCATCGTCTCGAGCAGCCAGGGCACGAAGCCGATGCCGGACTCGACCATGCCGGCTCGCAGGGTGGGGTGCCGCTCGAACACGCCCGAGGTGATCAGCTGCACCAGCGGCTCGATCGTGGTCTCCATGCTGTGGCACACGTAGTTGATGATCGCCCCGCCGTTGCCGCCGACGGCGCGCGGATCGCGTCCGGTCGAGACGTGGAAGGTGACGGGCAGGCCGAGCTCGGCGACCGTCGCCCAGAACCCCTCGAACGCCGGATCGTTGTACTCCAGGTTGCCCCACTGCTTGGGCCCGTAGACCGGGCTGTTGCCGAGACAGAGTCCGACGAAGCCGTGCTCGGCGGCCCATCGGGCCTCGGTGGTGGCCAGCTCGACGTCGCCGGTGGCGATGCAGGCCAGCGGCCGGGTCATCCCGTCGTGCCAGCCATTCCCGCCACCAAACCAGTCGAGCGCCCAGCGGTTCCACGCCCGACACATCGCGTCGGCGAACACCGGGTCGGAGGTGGCCCAGCACAGCAGGCCCTTGTTGGGGAAGATCAGCTCGATGTCGATGCCGTCGGCGCGCTGGTCGGCGATGCGCTCGTCGATGGTCAGCCCGCCTTTGTTGCGCCGCACGTCCTCGGGTTCCATCCGCTGTTGCATGTGGCGGTCGTGCTCGGGGCGTTCGTAGCGTTCACGTCGCTGCACGGTCGGTGTCGTTGCACCGCGCTTGACCATCACCGGGCGGTTGCCCTCGGTGATCATCCACTCCGAGCCGTCGTCGCGCCGCTCGACGCGTGGGATGCGCTCACGGAAGGCCGGGTCGATGTACTCGGCGAGGTACGGCGCCGGCTCCTGGGCGTGGCAGTCGGCCGACACCATGAGGTACTTGTCGGGGTCGTCGGGTCGGGCGGTGCGGGTCCATCCCGCAGGCCCGGGGGTTTCTTGGCGCCACGCGTTGCGTGGGGACTCGGTCACGGTCATGCGCGCCTCCTCGTCGATGCCGACCGTACCGACGACCCGGCGGCCGCCTCGGACCGTGCGGAAAAGGTGTCGGACACCGCTTCCGTCGGGGTTGACGACCGGGGCTCCGAGCCGCTTCAATGGTCTGCCGTGACTGCCGCCGTGATGTCTGGTGCCCGTGGGGCCACCCGTCGCGCCGGCGCGATCATCATCATTATCTGAGTGCACGGTCTCGTTCCCGTGCACGACCAGCCGCCTGCGGGCGGCTTTCGTCGTTTCCGGGCCCGAGCCGGCCACCCTCGCCGAGAGAGCAATGAACCCATGAGCGAAGCCACCACCAGCCGCACCGTCGAGGTCTTCGACACGACCCTGCGCGACGGTCTCCAGGTCGAGGGAGTCTCGGCCTCGGTCGAGGACAAGCTGCGCATCGCCGAGCAGCTCGACCATCTCGGCGTCCACTACATCGAGGGCGGCTGGCCGGGCGCCAACCCCAAAGACATCGAGTTCTTCGCCCGGGCCACGCGGGAGTTGACCCTGGCCGCCAGCGCGCTGGTGGCGTTCGGATCGACCCGGCGCCCCCGGGGCAAGGTCGACGAGGACGACACCTTGCGCAACCTGATCGAGGCCAACACGTCGGCAGTCTGCATCGTCGCCAAGAGCTCCGAGTACCACGTCACGCAGGCGCTGCAGACCAGCCTCGACGAGGGCGAGGCGATGATCGCCGACTCGGTGCGGTTCCTGACCGCGGCCGGGCGTGGTGTGATGGTCGACCTCGAGCACTTCTTCGACGGTTACAAGGCCAACCCCGAGTTCTCGCTTCGGGCGGTCGAGGCCGCCGTCGTCAGCGGGGCCACCCACATCGTGTTGTGCGACACCAACGGTGGCTCGCTGCCCCACGAGATCGAGACGATGACCGCGGCGGTCGTGGCCCACGTCGGCACCGACGTCACCGTCGGCATCCACTGTCACGACGACACCGGGTGCGCCGTTGCCAACTCGATGGCCGCGGTGCGCGCCGGGGCCGGGCACGTACAGGGCACGCTCAACGGTCTGGGCGAGCGGACCGGCAACACCAACCTGACCACCGTCATCCCCAACCTGCAGCTCAAGCTCGGTCACACCTGTCTGCCCGATGGGCGCATCGCCCGCCTGACGGCGGTCAGCCATCACGTCGCCGAGCTGCTCAACCGCGCCGTCAACCCGCAGGCTCCCTACGTCGGCTCGTCGGCGTTCGCCCACAAGGCAGGGCTCCACACGTCGGCGATCGCCCGGGCCAAGGACGCCTACGAGCACGTCGATCCCGAGGTCGTCGGCAACGGCACCCGATTCGTCGTCAGCGAGATGGCGGGACGGGCGACCATCACGATGAAAGCCGACGAGCTCGGGCTGGCCATGGACGGTGCGGCCGTCAACACCGTGATCGATGATCTCAAGCGGCTGGAACACGAGGGGTACCACTTCGAGGCCGCGGATGCGTCGCTCGAGCTGCTGATGCGCCGGGCGGCGGGATGGCAACAGGACTTCTTTCGGGTCGAGAGCATGCGGGTGATCACCGACGAGCTGCCCAACGCCGATTTCTCGACCGAGGCGACGGTCAAGGTCTGGGTCGGTGACGAGCGCTTCGTCGCCACCGCCGAGGGCAATGGCCCGGTACACGCCATCGATCAGGCGTTGCGCTCCTGCCTGGCGGCGTCCTATCCCGAGTTGGCGCAGATCCACCTGACCGACTTCAAGGTGCGAATCCTCGACGGTACCGGCGCGACGGGAGCGACCACCCGGGTGCTCCTCGACGCCACCAACGGCGAGCGGGACTGGACGACGATCGGGGTCAGCCCCAACATCATCGAGGCCTCGTGGCGAGCGCTCGAGGAGAGCATCGTCTACGGCCTGCTCAGATCGCGTTGACCGGTCGCGCCCGCCACGAGTCGGGCTCGGCACCAGGTCGAGCGGCGTGGACGCCGTCGTCCAGCGGGGGGTCGAACCGGTAGATCTCCCGATGGTCGCCATGACGCCAGGCGCCCATCATCGAGCCATGGGATATGGGACCCGCAGCGGCTTCTACGTCGACCACGACCGCCTCCGACGGGCCGGTGTCTACTTCGAGGAGGCCGCCGATCTGATGCTCGCCGTCCGGCCGCTCGGGTACGGCGGTGCCG
Organism: Desertimonas sp.; assembly: GCA_047972065.1. Taxonomy (GTDB): domain Bacteria; phylum Actinomycetota; class Acidimicrobiia; order Acidimicrobiales; family Ilumatobacteraceae; genus JALZMG01. The sequence continues at coordinate 11,645 of JBKEAH010000048.1, read as the reverse complement.
CCGCTGCTGGTGGCGGGGTGGCCGCCGGAGCGATGCACGCCTTCGGCGGCCAGCTCGAGCGGGCGCTCGAGGAGCTCGCCGCCGAGTTCCGCGCCGACGCCGAGCAACTGGCCCGGAACGCGGGCCGCTACGCCGACGTCGAGCAGGGGCTGGCCAACCAGTTCCAATGCGACGTGCCGCCGTCGCTGCCGCCCATGGAGCTCCGCGAGATCAACCGATGATGCTCGCCGAACGTCCGGCTACCTTCCCCTGCGTCGACAGCCGCCCGATCCGTCAGTGGGCCGGCTCGTTACGCACGCTGGCCGAACATCTCCAACGTTGCCGGGCGCTGACCGCCGAGGTCATGAGCGCCATCGACGGCGACTGGGACGGTGCCGCGGCGGAGCAGTTCGCCGCCACCGCCGAGCGGCGTCGGGCGGACCTGCAGGCGCTCGCCGAGGCCGCTCGAACGGCGGCCGACGCGCTCGACGAGTACGCCGCGGTGATCGACAGTGCCCGCAGCCAATACGAGCGCGGGGTCGAAATCCAGCGGATCGCGTGCGCCGAGATGCCCGAGTCGCTGGCTGCGCTCACGGGTGCGCTCGCGGTCCAGCGCGTTGCCGCCGGTCGGGTCGCCGCGGCGGGGATGATCTGCGCGGCGCAGCTCAGCGCGCTCGATGTCCAGTTGAGCGTCGCCGATGCGTTCGACGACCTGCTCGACGGTGCCCGCGGGGTCTGGGATCGGATCGAAGAGTGGCCGTTTCCCGATGTCGAGACCACCGAGGGCACGATGCTCGCCGTCACCAAGCCGGTCCGCGACTGCGACCTGCGCACCGGTGTCTCGCTGTACTCGTTGGAGGGAGATCTCACCATCCCGCTGGCGGCGGCGGGGGCGCGCCTGGGCGGTGAGCTCCAGGGCAAGCTCACCGAGTACCGCGACGGCAGCACCAGGCTGGAGCTCACCCTCACCGGCTCGTTGGCCGCCTCGACGGGTCGGCGGGTCCCCGGCGCCGATGCCTACGCCGGTGCCGAGGGCGGGGTGGTCACCGAGATGACGTTCCGCTCTCGCGCCGACGCTGAGCAGTTCCTCGCCCAGATGCGGGACGCCATCGTGCCGACCGGCAGCGAAGCGGCCCGGGGCCTGGCCGACCCGGCCGGTGTCGGGATCGACGCCGCCGCCGACGCGGGCGCGGTGCTCGATCACTATCGGGCCAACGTCACCAAGGACTCGTGGACCGTCGGTGCGCTGGCCGGCGGCGAGGCCGAGATCGATGAGCTGTTGTCGGTCAACGGCGCCGCCCGGGCCGGTATCGGGCAGGAAAACGCCAACGGGCGGCTCTACGTCGAGGTGAAGGGAGCGATCGACACGCGCGACGGGCTTGGCTTCTCGATGGATGGGTCGAGCGTGACCCGGGCCGAAGTCGAACTGGAGAACGGGCGAGCGGCCCGGCTGGTCCTCACCTCGAGCACCGACGCGATGGGTGGGGCTGATCTCACCGCGCCGCACCGTCCGGGTCCGATACGGCTGGACACCGAAGTCGGTGGCCGCACCGACGTCAGGGTCACGGTGAACCTGGCCGATCCCGCCAATGCCGCCGCGGCTCGACAGTTCCTGGTCGGCGCGCTCAACCACAACGTGATCGACATCGCCCGCAGCGTGCCCGAGATGTACCACGGCAGCCAGGTGATCGTCGAGACCAGCATTCTCCGCCAGGCCGAGCTCGACGGCGATCTGCCTGCCCGTTTCGGCGGCGGTCGACTGGCCGTCGACGAGAGCAGCATCGTCGCCGCCGACGTCAAGGAGCCGTATGGGCAGATGCGCCGGCACGCCGGCTCGGGACGCTGACGCCACGACCTCGTGCTCCGACCCCTCCCCGACTGCACCCGATTCCTACAGTCGAACGCATGACACCGACGGTGGTTGCCCGAGGCCTGCAGTTCCCCGAGGGTCCGGTGTGGCACGACGATTCGCTGCTGATCACCGAGATCGTCGGCGGTCGGATCGCCCGCTGGAGGCCCGGCTCGGGGGAAGAGACCGACGTCATCGCCGAGACCGGCGGCGGCCCCAACGGTGCCACCCTCGGGCCCGACGGTGCGCTCTACGTCACTCAGAACGGGGGGATGTTCTCCGAAGTGCGGGTCGAGCCGGGGATCGTGCGCGTCGACCTCGCCGACGGGTCGTGGGACTACGTCGCCACCGAGGTGGCCGGACGTCGGCTCGGCGCACCCAACGATCTCGCCTTTGGGCCCGACGGCCGGCTGTGGTTCACCGACCCCAACGGCCCCGACGATCCCAGCAAGAATCAGAACCCCGGTCGCCTCTTCGCCTTCGACGTCGCCAGTGGTGTCGGGGAGCTGATCCGCGAGCTCGGCCCGGTGTTCCCCAACGGCATCGCCTTCGACCCCGCCGGGCGGTTGCTGTGGACCGAGTCGTTCACCCGGCAGGTCGTGGCGGGCGATGGTGACGAGACGTCGACCCTGCTCGTGCTGCCCGAGCGGCACTATCCCGATGGCTTCTGCGTCGGGGCCGACGGAACGCTCTACGTCGGTGCCACCTACGCCCATTGCGTCGCGGTGGTTCGCGACGGCGAGATCGTCGACCGTCTGCCGTGCGGTGACGCCATGATCACCAACTGCTGCTTCGGTGGACCCGACGGCCGGACGCTGTACGCCACCGACTCGCGGCGAGGGCTGATCTGGGCCGTCGAGCTCGACGGCCCCGGGCTGCCGTTGCATTGACGTTTGCCGCCGTCGTTGGAAGCGGGCCGAACGGTCTGGCGGCGGCGATCCGCCTGGCGCGCGCCGGTGTCGCCGTCACGGTGTTCGAGGCCGCCGAACGGGCCGGTGGGGGCGCGACGTCATCGGTGATGGCGCCGTCCGGGGTGGTTCGCGACCACGGCTCCGCCGCCCACCCATCGGCGATCGCGTCGCCGTTCTTCTCGACGCTCGACCTCGCCCGACATGGTTTGCGGTGGCGCTGGGCAGACATCGACCTCGCCCATCCCCTCGACGACGGCTCGGTCGCCGTCGCGACCCGCGATCTAGATGCCACGGCGGCGTCGTTGGGTGAGGATGCCGCCCGCTGGTGTCGGCTGTTCGGTCCGCTGGCGCGCCACGCCGACGAGTTGGTCGACGACGTGTTTCGTCCCGTGCTCCACGTACCCCGCCATCTCGCCGGGTTCGCCCGCTTCGGGCTCGCGGCGCTGCTCCCGGCCACCGCAGTCGCCCGTCGCTTTGCCGGGGAGCGGGCCACGGCGCTGTTCGTCGGGGCCGCCGCTCACAAGTTCGGTCGACTGTCGACGCCGCTGTCGAGCGGTCCCGGGCTGTTGCTGCTGGCGCTCGCGCACGTCGTTGGATGGCCGGTCGCCGAAGGTGGCAGCGAGGCGATCACGCGGGCGTTGGTCGCCGAGCTGACCGAGGCCGGTGGCGGCGTGCGAACGGCGACGACGATCCGCTCGCTGCCCCAGCTCAACGAGTTGATGGGTGTCGTCCCGGACATCGTGATGTTCGACACCGCGCCGGCCGGTGCGCTAGCGATCATCGGCGATCGTCTTCCGGCGAGGATGCGCCGCCGGTTGCGGCGCTACCGCCATGGGCCTGCCGCCTACAAGCTCGACCTCGTCGTCGATGGCGGGATTCCCTGGGTCAACGCCGAGTGCGCCCGGGCCGGAACGCTGCACCTCGGCGGCAGCGGGCGCGAGATCGCGGCCGCCGAGGCCGCCACGGTGCGCGGGCGGATGCCCGAGCGGCCCTTCGTGCTGGTTGGACAGCAGTACGTCGCCGACCCTGGTCGAGCGTGCGGGTCCCTCAAGCCGGTGTACGCCTACGCCCACGTCCCGTCGGGCTACGGCGGCGATGTGTCCGAGGCGATCCTCGATCAGATCGAGCGGTTTGCGCCCGGTGCCCGAGATCGGGTGGTCGATCGTGTGGCCACGCCGCCAGGCGAGCTGGCACGCCACAACGCCAACTGGGTCGGCGGCGACATCGCCACCGGCGCCAACACGAGCTGGCAGCTGGTTGCCCGCCCACGGCTGTCGGCGAACCCGTACTCGTTGGGGGTCCCGGGCATGTTCGTCTGCTCGGCGGCGACGCCCCCGGGCGGTGGTGTGCATGGCATGTGCGGCGCCAACGCCGCCGACGCCGCCCTCGATCAACTGGTCGGGCGGCGAAGCGGCTGACCTTCGGGGATGTCGAGACCGAGCGAGCGGGCCCACAGCAAGCTGAGCGTGCGGGCCGCCTCGTCCAGCTCGAAGGTGTCCCCGAGGACGAAGGTGACGTAGGCAAAGCGGTCGACCATCGCCCCCAGGGCGTGCGCGGCGTAGTGGGGGTCGACGTCGCGGCACGCCAGCCCTCGCTCTTGGAGCCGTTCGATCGCCCGTTCGGCCCGGTCGATGAACGCCATGCGGGCCTCGCGTCGGATCTGTCGCAGCTCGTCGCTGAAGGTCACCACCTGTTCGATGGTGGCCAGCAGGGCGGCGTTGTCCCGGTAGGCGCGCAGGAAGATGAGGTTGGCGCGCCCGATCCGCCAGAGGGTCTCCTCCTGGATGGTCGCGCAGCGGGGGGGCCGTTCGTCGTCGACGCGGGTTTTGATCATGCGCTGTTGGAGGTCGGTGGCCACCTCGCGGAAGATCTGATCCTTCGACTCGAAGTAGCGGTAGAAGGTGCCATGGGCGACGTTGGCGCGGTCGGCGATGTCGCTGACGCTGGTCTCGAGGTAGCGCTGTTCGGCGAACACGGCGGCGGCGGCCTCGACGAGCGCGGCGCGGGTGCGTCGCCCGCGAGCGGTCAGCGGCACGGACGCGTCGGTCATGGCGCGTTGCTAACAGGGTGACAGTCGTCCCGCCGAAGCGGAGTGAACGTTCCGAGCGATCGCCCACATGGAGCGGACGCCATCAGCGACGTCGAACGCGGCCGGGATCGACCTCCACCACCTCGCCCCGATCCCGCATCCGTTGCAGGTGGAGTTGGGCGGTGCGGCGCTCGACGGCATCGGCGAAGGGCAGATCCACATGGGGGCGGTAGACGAACCGGTGGGCGACGATCTCGCCGAGCGTGTGCGGCTCGGTCAGGAACTCGAGCATCGCCTCGTGGCGTCGCCCGATCACGGCGTGGAAGTCGTCGAGCAACTCGACGAAGTGGTCGCGTCCCTCGACGACACCCTTGTGGTGAAAGGTCACGTAGTGATCGGCCTGCTCGTCGCGCACCTTCACCAGGCTCTCCTCGAACTGGTCGAGATCGCTCCAGGCGTCTCCGTAGTAGGGGCCGAACCCGGTCAGATCGATGTCGGCCAGGAAGAACACCCGGCCACCGTCGATGCGGAAACCGCTGTGCCCGCGGGTGTGACCAGGGAGATGCACCGCTTCGACGGTGGTTCCGCCGAGGTCCCAGACGTGACCATCGCCAAAGCCGATGGCATCGGGTCGGGCGACGTAGTGGAAGTCCTCGACGATGTGGGCGGCGAGCGTGGCCGACGTGTCGGGGTCATAGCCGTAGATCGCCATCAGGCCTTCGAGGCTGCGGGCGGCGTGGACATCGTCGTCGTGGATGTGGACGCGCGCCGACGCGAACAGCCCGTTCCCCGCCACATGGTCCTCGTGTCCGTGGCTGTTGAGCACGGCATCGACCGGCAGTGGGGCACCCCCGCGATCGACGACCGAGACCGACGGGTCGATGATGACGGTCTCGCCGTCGCCGCGCACCACGATCGAGTTGCCCGACGGATATTGGCCGTTGGTCATGCCGCGCAACACGCTCACCCGGTCGGTCAGCCGCAGTTCGTCGTCGCCCCAGTCCACCGTCGTCACGCGCCGGACCGTACCGGGGGCCCATCGCCCCCGTCGTGTCGGTGCCACGATCGGGCCATGTCCGACGACAGGTGGTACGTGGTATCCGACGAGGTCGAGCAGGCGGCGACGATCGAGGCCGCGTACCGGCGCGATCGGGTGGCGCTGGTCCGCCTGGCCTACGTGCTGGGCGGGTCACGGGAGCTGGCCGAGGACGTGGTGCACACCGTGTTCGCCGAGGTGCAGGAGCGCTGGCTCCGGATCGACGACACCAGGGCGTACCTCCGTCGCGCCGTCGTCAACCGGGTCCGCGACGCCCAGCGGCGTCAGTACCGAGCACGGGCCCTGCCAACACCACCGGAGCCGATCACCGGCGACGCCGAGATCGACGAGACCTGGGCGGTGGTGCAGACCCTGACCCCGGTGCAACGAGCCGTCGTGGTGTTGCGCTTCTACGAGGACCTCAGCCTGGTGGAGATCGCTCGACTGCTCGGGCGGCGCGAGGCCACCGTGCGTTCGGACCTGCGTCGGGGTCTCCGGCACCTGGAGAGGAGGTTGGGATGAGCGGCCGACACGAGATCGACCCGGCGATGGAGCGTCGCCTCCGAAAGACGTTGACCGCGATCGCCGCCGTCGCCGACGAGCCCGACGTTCGCAGCGTCGTCCTGGAGTCGACCGCGGCGACGCCCCGAGGTTCGGGGCGACGCCAGATGATCGCCTTGTCCGTCTCGTTGACAGCGGCGTTGGCCGTGGGCTGGGCCCTCGGTGCCAACACCGGTGGACAGGTCGCCACCGCACCGACGACGCCGACCGGCCCGACGGACCCCGGCCCGACGTCGGCCGAGCCCAGCGCCGCCGGTCGTGACGTCCACCAGCTGGTGCTCGACGCCGGTGCCGGTCCGACGATCGCGTCGGCGTGCGCGGACGAGGCGGCCGATCTCGCCGATCTCGCTGCCGAGACGCGACCGATACCGGTTCCGTCGCCCGATGACGTCGTCGACCACGCCGTGCTGTCGGCTCCCGTCACCGCTGCCGGCGCGGCCCGGCAGGTGGTCGTGGCGGCGACCACAACGAGCCTGATGGTCTGCGAGGTCGAGACCGGATCCGGCGCGGTCACCGACTTTCAGGTGATGGACCTCGGATCCGCCGCCCCGGGCGCGGCCGCGGTCGTGATCGACTATCCCACCTGGTATTCGCCCACCCCGGACGGTCTGACGGGGCCGGGTTGGGCATCGGTGCTCGGTCGGTTGGGCGAGGGCGTGACGGCGGTCGACCTGGTGGCCGCCGATGGCACCGTGGCGACCGGCGTGATCGAGGGTTGGTGGTTCTATGCCCGGGTCGATGTCGCGGCGGACGTCGCCTTGTTCGACGAACGGTTGCGGTGGAGCGCGTCGGATGGCGGGCACGAGTCGCGCGTCGATCTGCTCGATGTCGACACACCGGCCGAGGCCTGTGCCCGCGACGGCGACGACTGCATCGAAGGACGCATCGCCGAGATCGGCGCCGCGGCGGCGGCCACGACCGATGTGACCGCCGACGTCGTCGCCGACGGGCTGGTGACCGTCGACGAGTGGCGCCGGGTGCGTGAGACGTTCGCGCTGTGCATGCGGACCCGCGGTGTCCAGGTGGTCTTGGCGGGCGACGGGTTTGCGTTCTCGTTCTCCTCGCCGGCCGGTCCCGGGCAGGTGTGGACGACGCCGTCGGTCCCGATCTGTGATGCCGCGCTGGCGCCCGTCAGCGAGCTCCGGCAACTGACCGACGCCCGACGGCGGCTCGCCGAGGGCTGAGTCGGCGCCGTCTGGGGACCGGTGCCCTCGTCGGGCGCCGGTTCGGCTCCCCGACGCCCTACTCGGGCGGCGCGTCGACGGCGAGGTTGTCGAAGACGCGTTCCTGGGTGAGGCGGTCCATGAAGTCGGGCTCGTAGGCGCGCTCGGGGTCCTCGCGCACCAGCTCGTCGAGCCGCTGGGCATCGTCACCGACGAGGATGCGCCACCGACCCGCCTTGACACCCTCGAGGATGATCCCCGCCGCGTCGGCGGCCGACAGCGGTGCGTTGTCACGGAAGGCCGCCGCCATCGTGACGGCGGTGTTGCGCAGGTCCTCGTCCGAGGCCCCCGACATGTCGAGCCCGTCGGCGGCGAAGCGCTCGCGCATCTGGGCGAGATGCTCGTCGCTGAGCTCCTTGGGGTCGCGGCCGAAGTAGGCGCCGGAGTTGAAGGCGATGTCGGTGCCGATGTGACCCGGCATCACCACCGATGCCTTGAGGTGCGGCGCGTACAACCTCAAGTCGGTGATCAGCGCCTCGGTGAACCCCTTCACGGCGAACTTGGCGGCGCTGTAGGCGGTGTGGGCCCGACCCCCGAGCGTCGCCCAGAACCCGTTGACGCTGCTGGTGTTGACGATGTGGCCCTCCGGCGCCGCCTGGAGCAGCGGCAGGAACGTCCGACACCCGAGGTACACGCCGCCCCAGCAGACGTTGAAGACCTGCTCCCACTCGGCTCGATCGTCGAGCACGAAGCTGCCCCCGCCACCGATCCCGGCGTTGTTGAACAGCAGGTGGATGTGTGCGCTCTCGTGGGTGGCGATCACATGATCGCGAAACGCGATCAGCTGGTTCTCGTCGGACACGTCGGCGACGATGGTCGACACGGTGACCCCCGGCGACTCGGCGGCGACCAGGGCGGCGGTCTCGGCCAGGTTGTCGGCCGAGACGTCGCAGGTGGCGACCTGGCACCGGGCCGCCGCGAGCTGGCGTACCAACTCGCGGCCCATCCCGGTGCCGCCACCGGTGACGACGGCGATCTTGCCTGCGAACTCCATCCGGGCCCCCTGTCCGTTGCCGATCTCGGCGAGCGTGCTCGTCGATCGTGACCGTCAGTCTCCCGCACCCGTTTGCCCGCAGCGCAATCGGTCGTGGTGGCTGGTGCGGATGATGGCCGACTGCGAGCCGACCCCGATCAGCCGACCGTCGGGTCGCCACAGCCGGACCCGTCCGTGCCCGATGGAGTGATGGAAGCCCTCGGCCTCGATGTCGAGCAACACCCATTCGTCGAGGTCGTCGTTGACGACGACCCGCATCGTGTTGTCGAGGCTGGTGCCGCCGGGGTCACGCCCCATCGCGAGGGTGAACGCGATCGGCACGACATCGGCGACGAACCCCTGCGACGCCGGCGACCCGATCGGCCAGCCGTCGACCTTCACCCAGATCGCCACCCGCCCGCTCGGGATCAGCGCGGCCGCCTCGGGTGGGAGTCGTCGGTGCATCACCTCGACGAACGAGCCCGAGTTCGGCCCGTCGAGCGGAAGGACGAACGGCTCGCTGTCGTCGGGGCCGCTGACCGCCGGAGGCTCGCCCCACCAACGCAGCTCACCCGCCGGCCGGCTGGTGTGGGCCGTGGTGGCGTGGAGCACCGTTCGATCACCGATGCGACCGTGGACGTGGGTCTGGCTCGTCGCCCGGCCGGTGGCGACGACGTCGACGTCGAGGCGCATCTCCTCACCGGGGTGGGCGTTATCGACGTACTGCGTCGTGATCCACTGCAGCGGTCGACCGGTGACGTGCTCGGCGGCGACCGCACACGCCGCCAGTCCCGAACCGCCGTAGAGGAAGTCGAACGTGGTGCACAGCCGGGCGGTCACCGGGAGCACGGCGCCGGTGGCGTGGAGGTCGAGCTCGAGCGCCCGCAGGTCGTGATCGTTCATCGGCGGCCGTCATAGCCGCCCGAGCACCGAGGTGGCCACTTCACGCAGCACGTCGTCGCGCGGCGCCAGCGGTGGCAGCAGCATCACCTGGTTGAGACCGGCGGTGCCGAGGTCGCGCAACCTCGTCACGAGGTCGTCGGCCGTTCCAACCAGGCACGACGCCTCGATCAGCTCCTTGGTCACGAATCGTTCCTCGTCGGGGATCACCCAGCAGTTGTGGCCCTGGTGGACCCGTTGATGCAGGCGCTCGGGGTCATGGGCGTCGAGCAGCGCCACGTAGTCGTCCCAGAAGTCGAAGGGCGGATGCCGCTCGGGTCGCCCGGCCTCCCTCCACTGCTCGAACTGGTAGTGCAGGGCCGAGATGGCAAAGGCGCCGCACCGCTCGATCACCCGTGGGCTGTCGACCGCCTCGCCGTCGCGGAGGACCACCATCGTGGTCAAGGTGCAGGTCAGGAAGCGGGAGCGGTCGATGGTCGTACCGAGATCGCCGGCCGCGGCGTCGACGCGGCGCCAGGCCCGCTGCAACCCTTCGACGGTGGGCGGGATCGACATCACGAGCCCGTCGCCGTGCTTCACCGCCAGCGCCATCGCCCGCGGCCCGAACCCCGACACGTACAGCGGGATCCGCGGCGAGAAGGCGACGAACCCCGCGTCGGGCATCAGGTGACGGATCGGGCGGCGGTCGCCGCGGAACGCGACCGCCGCCTCGTCGCCGTCCAGCAGCATCCGCAGCTCGTCGATGTAGCGCTCGAACTCGGCGATCGGCATCGGCCGGGCCCCCATCACCCGGTTCGCGGTGTTGCCGGTGCCGACGGCGCAGAACACTCGACCAGGCGCCAGCCGGTTGATGGTGGCGTGGGCGGCGGCGGTCACCGCGCTGGTGCGTGTCCCGGCCACCGCGACCCCGGTGCCGATCCGGATGCGCTCGGTCCGTGTCGCCGCCAGTGCCATCGTGGCGTAGACGTCGGACCACAGCATCTGGCTGTCGGCGAACCACAGGTGGGAGTAGCCGAGCTGCTCGGCGAGCTGGGCGTGATCGATGTCGTCGATCTTCGACGCCACGCAGATCCCCACGTCGATCGCCCGTTCCCGCTCCCGAACCGTCGGCACGGCCGACCACGGTACGACACGAGTTCGAGCCGTCTCCTACCCTCCGACGCGTGACCGATGCACCCGACACGACCGATCTCCCCTTCACGGGCCAACCCCTCGCCGGCAAGGTCGCGGTCATCACCGGTGGCAGCCGCGGCATGGGCCTGTCGATGGCCGAGGCCTTCGCCCGGGCCGGCGCCGACTTGGTGATCGCCAGCCGAAAGCTCGACGCCTGCGAGCAGGCGGCGGCTGCGATCACGGCGGCGACCGGCCGCAAGGTCGTGCCCACGGCATGCCATGTGGGTCGGTGGGACCAGCTCGACGCGCTCTACGAGACCAGCTACGCCAACTTCGACAAGGTCGACGTCCTGGTCAACAACGCCGGCATGTCCCCGCTCTACCCGAGCCTCGACGCCGTCACCGAGGATCTGTTCGACAAGGTGGTGGCGATCAACTTCAAGGCGCCGTTCCGGCTGTCGTCGTTGTTCGGAACCCGGATGAAGGCCGACGGGGGCGGATCGATCATCAACATCAGCTCGACCGCCAGCATCCGCCCGACGCCGCGCGAGCTTCCCTACGCCGGGGCGAAGGCGGCGCTCAACAACATCACCGGAGGGTTCGCCCGTGGGCTCGGCCCCGAGGTACGTGTCAACACGATCGTGCCCGGCCCGTTCCTCACCGACATCTCCAAGGCGTGGGACCTCGATGCGTTCGCCGAGCAGGCCAAGCGGTTCCCGCTCCAGCGGGGCGGGCAGCCCGACGAGATCGTCGGTGCCGCGCTCTACTTCGCCAGCGACGCCAGCAGCTTCACGACGGGCGCCACGCTCGTCATCGACGGCGGCGTCAGCCTCCCCGAATGAGCGTCGACCGCCCCGAGGTGGCGCCGGTTCGCGCCGGTGAGGACCTGGACTGGGATGCGTTGCGGGCCTATCTCGCCGAGCACGTCCCCGAGCTCCACGGCGACATGGTCGTCGAACAGTTCCCCAACGGCTCGGCCAACCTGACCTATCGCGTGCAGATCGGTGACACCAAGGTCGTCGTCCGACGACCGCCGTTCGGCACGATCGCGCCCGGTGCCCACGACATGCG
>JBKEAH010000019.1:0-1561 GCA_047972065.1 Desertimonas sp. | reverse complement strand
GGTTCGGTGGTTCAGGTTGTTGCCCATCCTGTTGGCGTCGAGCGCAGGCCGAGCACAGCGAGGCGGGCGATGTTGGTGGCGGCAGCGAGGAGGTTGAAGTCGGCGTCGACTTTCGGGGTGCCTCGGACGCGGGCTCGGCGGCCACCGTGGCGGCGGCGCATCATGTGACCGAGCTTGCGTTCGACCTTGGGGCGGGTGGCTCGGTAGTCAGCTTTCCAGTCGTCGGCTTGTTGGCGTTCGCGGGCTCGGGCGAGTGCGGCCTCGTAGATCCCGACCCGGATGGTCCGGCCGCCTTTGGCGTTGGTGCACTGGGCTCGGAGCGGGCAGCCGGTGCAGGCCTCAGCGAAGTGGGCGGTGCCCGAACCGTTCTCGCTGCGGCGGATGGTGACGGTGACAGTGTTGGGGCAGGTCACGGTGTCGGCTTCGAGATCGATGATGAAGTGGTTCTTGGTGAACCGGCCCGCAGGGGCCGATGGCGGCTGTGTCCGGCAACCCGACTCGATCCCTTCGTCCTCGAGGCGTTGCTGGAACTCGCCGGTCCCATACGCGGCATCGCCGTACACCTTCGCCTTGTCCGAGTCGATGTCGTTGTTGTCGCTGTCGTTGTCGAGGAGGTCGTCGATGAGGGTCTCGGCCATGGTGGCGTCACCGGCGTTGCCGGGCGTGACCGTCGTGTTCGTGATGATCTCGGAGTCGGGGTCGGTGGCGATGTGGCCCTTGTAGCCATCGAAGCCCCGGGACGCGGTCTTGTGGCCGTGCCGGGCATCGGCGTCGACTGTCGAGATGACCCGGTCGGTGGCGACCCCGCGCACGATCCGGAAGATCCCGTCGTCGTCTTCGGCGAGGTCTTGGCCGACCACGACGGCCAGCAGCTCACCAATGTGGGCCACCGGCTCGGGCCAGTCCCGGCCATCCAACACCCGCAGGCAGGCCATCGCGTCAGCGGCCAGATCGGCAACGAGCTGTTCGCGGGCCGCGGGATCGTCCCAATCACAGACCAGCTTGCCCGCCGACGCGTAGTCGTCATCACGGGCTAGGACAGCCCGCAGCTCAGCTGCGAGCATCGCGTCAGCGGCCCCAAGGAGTTGACGGATCGCCGAGCGGATCATCGTCACCGTGTCCTGGGTCGCGACCGCGTCATACAACGGCGTCGAGTCGAGCACTCGCTTCGCGCCGACCAGACCCGCAGCACGAGCAGCGTGCAACGTAACGTCGAAGATCCGCCGGGGCGCATCCGATGCGGCGAGCTTGGCCCGCATGTATACCAACACCGTGTGCACGAACCCGGGAGCGTCATAATCCAGACCCCCGCACGCGTACTTCCAGCGGACATCGAACTCGAACGCCTCGACCGCGTCCCGGTCCGAGAGCCCGAACCAGCGCTGGAGCACCATCACCGTGGCCACGATCTGCGGGGGCACCGACCGTCGACCCGTCGCCTTGTAGAGATCAGCGAACATCTCATCAGGGAAGAGCCGGTGCCCGTCACGGTGCAGCACCGCGAAGATCGAGTCGTCCGGGATCCGGTCCCCCACGAACCCGGTGCCCTTCAACAAACTCG
>JBKEAH010000007.1:0-5154 GCA_047972065.1 Desertimonas sp. | reverse complement strand
GGTGGCAACTTCTCGTCGTCGATGGCCAACATCGACACCTTCTACCCGCAGCGGCTGAAGGGGTGGGCGCTCGGGCTGAACGCCGGCGGCGGCAACATCGGCGTCGCCGCCGTGCAACTCGTCGGGCTGGCGGTGCTGGCCACCGCGGGCTCCGAACACCCCCGGGTGCTGATCGCCATCTACGTCCCGTTGGTGATCCTGTCGGCCGTCGGCGCCGCCCGGTACATGGACAACATCTCGTCGGCCACCAACGAGCCCGGGGCGATGCGTGAGCTGTTGCGTGAGCCGCACTCGCTGGTGATCTGTCTGCTCTACATCGGGACGTTCGGCTCGTTCATCGGGTTTGGGTTCGCCTTCGGGCAGGTGTTGCAGATCCAGTTCGCCGACACGTTCGACACGGCGGTGAAGGCGGCCTACCTGACCTTCCTCGGGCCGCTGCTCGGATCACTGGTCCGGCCCATCGGTGGCCGTCTCGCCGACCGGTTGGGCGGGGCGAGGGTGACGTTCGTGACGTTCGCCCTGATGGCCGTCGGCGCCGGGCTGGTCCTGGTGGCGGCGCGCAACGAGTCGCTCGTGCTCTACCTGGTGGCGTTTATCACCCTGTTCGTGCTCACGGGGATCGGCAACGGCTCGACCTACAAGATGATCCCGGCCATCTTCACCGCCAAGGCGGCCCGAGCGGTGACGGCGGGTGCCGATCTCGACGACGTGGCCCGCGACGCCAAGCGGCGCTCCCGGGCGTTGATCGGGATCGCCGGTGCCCTCGGGGGTCTCGGTGGCGTCGCCGTCAACCTCGCCTTCCGCCAGTCGTTCCTCGACAGCGGATCGGCCGACGGTGCCTACATCGCCTTCGCCGCCTACTACGTGCTGTGCCTGGGTCTCACCTGGGCGATCTACCTGCGCCCGTCGACCCGGCGCCTGGAAGGGGTCTGACATGACCACAAGCATCCGCGGCCTCCCCGACGCCAACCATGCCGGCGTCCTCGTCATCGGCAACGGCATGGTTGGGCATCGCTTCGTCGAGGCGGCGGTCGAGCGTGGTCTCGACACCGAACTGGGCGTCGTCGTCGTCGGCGAGGAGCCGCGCCGGGCCTATGACCGGGTGCACCTGTCGTCGCTGTTCGATGGGGTGTCGGCCGACGACCTCTCGCTGGGCGACGGCACGATCTACGAGCGCGCCGGTGTCGAGCTGGTGCTCGGCGACCCGGTGATCGAGCTCGACGTCGCCGGGCGTGCCGCGGTCACCGCGTCGGGTCTGCGGATCACCTACGACGCCTGTGTGCTGGCCACCGGCTCGTACGCCTTCGTCCCGCCGATCCCCGGTGTCGAGGCCGACGGATCGTTCGTCTACCGCACGATCGGAGACCTCGACGCCATCCGGGAGCGCGGCGCCACGGCCCGACGCGGGGTGGTGGTCGGTGGCGGCCTGCTCGGTCTCGAGGCCGCCAACGCGCTCCGCCTCCTCGACGTGTCGACCACGGTGGTCGAGTTCGCCCCGCACCTGATGGCGGTCCAGCTCGACCCCGGGGCCGGGCGGGCGCTGCGCCGTCACGTCGAGGCGTTGGGGATCGAGGTGCGCACCGGTGTCGGGGCTTCGTGCGTGCGTGCCACCGACGGTGGCGTCGTCGGTCTCGAGATCGGCGACGAGGTGATCGACGCCGACATGGTCGTGTTCGCGGCCGGGGTCCGACCCCGCGACGGGCTCGGTCGCGACGCCGGGCTGACGGTGGGCGAGCGCGGGGGCATCGTCATCGACGACCACTGCGCCACCTCGGCCCCCGGCGTGTACGCCATCGGCGAGGTCGCCTGTCACGACGGCCGGGTGTACGGGTTGGTCGCTCCCGGCTATGCGATGGCCGACGCCGTCGCCGACCACCTCGCCGGGTGCGAGGCCCGCTTCACGGGTGCGGACATGTCGACGAAGCTGAAGCTGCTCGGTGTCGACGTCGCCAGCGCCGGGAACCCGCACGCCGAGGGCCACGAGGTGATCGTCGCCGATCCCGCCCAGGGTCACTGGCAGCGGGCCGTGGTCGACGACGCGGGTCGTGTGCTCGGTGCCAGCCTGGTCGGGGACACCGCGGCCTACCCGATGTTGGTGCAGGCGGTGAAGGGCCTCGTCACCCCGCCCGATGTGTTGCACCTGCTCCGTCCCGCCGGTGGGGTGGCCAGCGGGCCCGCCGACCTCCCGGATGAGGCCGGTGTGTGTTCGTGCCACAACGTCAGCTGTGGCGCCGTGCGAGCCGCGGTCGACGAGGGGTTCGAGGACGTGCCCGGCATCAAGTCCTGTACCAAGGCCGGCACCGGTTGCGGCTCGTGTGTCCCGGTGCTCCAGGAGTTGATCGACGCTCGATTGCGCGAGTCGGGCAAGGACGTCGTCAAGCGGCTGTGCCCGCACTTCTCGATGACCCGCCCCGAGCTGTTCGAGGTCGTCCGGGCCAGCGGGCTGCGCACGTTCTCGGCGGTGGTCGAGCGTTTCGGTAGCGGTCGAGGCTGCGAGGTCTGCAAGCCGACGGTGGCGTCGATGTTCGCCTCGCTGTCGTCGGGCTACATCCTCGATGGCGAGCAGGCCAGCCTGCAGGACTCCAACGATCACTTCCTCGCCAACCTGCAACGCGACGGTACCTACTCGGTGGTGCCACGGGTGCCGGGCGGGGAGATCACCCCGGCGCAGCTGATCGCGATCGGCGAGGTGGCACGTGACTTCGACCTGTACACCAAGATCACCGGTGGCCAGCGCATCGACCTGTTCGGGGCCCGGGTCGAGGAGTTGCCGGCGGTCTGGGCCCGGTTGCGAGCCGTCGGGCTCGAGTCGGGTCACGCCTATGGCAAGGCCCTGCGCACCGTGAAGTCCTGTGTCGGCTCGACGTGGTGCCGCTACGGCGTCCAGGACTCGGTGCAGATGGCGATCGATCTCGAGCTGCGCTACCGGGGGCTCCGTGCCCCGCACAAGATCAAGCTCGCCGTCTCCGGCTGTGCGCGCGAGTGTGCCGAGGCGCAGAGCAAGGACGTCGGCGTCATCGCCACCGAGAACGGCTGGAACCTCTACGTCGGCGGCAACGGCGGTATGCGCCCCGCCCACGCCGAGCTACTCGCCGAGGACCTCGATGACGAGACGCTGATCCGCACGATCGACCGCTACCTGATGTGGTACGTGCGGACGGCCGAGCGGTTGGAGCGCACTGCGACCTGGCAACGCAAGCTGCCCGGTGGCGTCGACTACGTGCGTCGGGTCGTACTCGACGACGAGTTGGGGCTGGGCGCCGAGTTGGAGGCCGACATGGCGCGTCATGTCGAGAGCTACCAGTGCGAATGGGCGGCGACGCTCGACGACCCCCAACGGCTCTCCCGCTTTGTCACCTACATCAACAGTCCCGAGATCGACCCCACCGTCGCCCGCGTCGAGGTGCGCGGCCAACGCATCCCCGCACCCACGCCCTGAACGGAGTTCCGATGACCATCACCCCGCTGCGCCCCCGCCCGACCTCGCGTCCGCTCACGCTGACGTGGGTCGTGGTCTGCCCCGTCGCCCGGCTGACCCCCGACCGGGGCGTTGCCGCCCTGGTCGACGGTCGCGCCGTCGCCGTGTTCCGGTTGGCCGACGGCAGCCTCCACGCCATCGACAACCTTGACCCGTGCTCGGGGGTCAGCCTGCTCAGCCGGGGCATCGTCGGCGATGCCGGCGGCGTCGTCACGGTGGCGTCGCCGATGTACAAGCAGCGGTTCGATCTGGCCACCGGCCGTTGTCTCGATGCCGACGTCGGCGTCGACGTCCACGACGTCCACGTGATCGACGGCGTCGTCGTCGTGCGCCTCGCAAGCCCGATGAGCCTGGCCGCCTGAGATGACCACACTGTCCGTGCCCGTGCAGCTGACGCCGACCCGTGTCCGTGTCGACGCCCGCCATGACGGCATCGGACCCGACGGTCCCGAGCGGTTGGCGCTCGACGCCGGCGAGCAGTACCGCTTCGGGTTCTCGATGGACGCGTGCATCGGTTGCCACTCGTGCGAGGTCGCCTGCGCCGAGCAGAACGGTCTGCCACCGGGGACCACCTGGCGCCGCGTCGGCGAGATCGAGGGCGGTGACCATCCACACACCCGACGGTTCAACCTGTCGATGTCGTGCAACCACTGCCTCGACCCGGCGTGTCTGGAGGGGTGCCCGACCAACGCCTATGTCAAGCTCGACGACGGCATCGTCGCCCACCACGCCGATGACTGCATCGGCTGCCAGTACTGCACCTGGAACTGCCCGTACTCGGTGCCGGTGTTCCAACCGGATCGGCGCATCGTGTCGAAGTGCGACATGTGCCATCCGCGCCTGGAGAGTGGGTTGTTGCCGGCCTGCGTCGATGCCTGTCCGACCCATGCGATCACCGTCGAGAAGGTCGACGTGGCGGCCTGGCGGGCCAACCCCTCGGCCGGCGACGCCCCCCGGTTGCCCAGCGCGACCTTGACGATGTCGACCACCCGCATCACCCTGCCGGCCGACGTCCCCGTCGCGACGACGGCGGCCAGCGACTGGAACGTGCGGCCCGAGCATCCCCACTGGCCGCTGGTGTGGTTGACGCTCGTCAGTCAACTCGCCGTCGGGGTCAGCCTGACGGTGGACTCGACTGCCGATCGCGTGCTCGCCGCCACCCTCGCCGGCGCCGCCCTGATCGGCGCGATCTTCCACCTCGGCCGCCCGATCGCGGCGTGGAAGGCGTTCCGCAACATCCGCCGGTCGTGGCTGAGCCGGGAGATCCTGCTGCTGTCGCTGTACGCCGGGTTGGCCGCGCTCGCCGTGGTGGTGCCCGGTGCCACCGTGCCCGCCGCCGTCGTCGGCGCGCTGGGGGTGTACGCCTCGGCGCGGCTGTACGTGGTGCCCGGCCGGCCGGCCTGGCACACGCCGCTGACGATCGTGCGGTTCGCGGCGACCGCCGTCGCGCTCGGGTCGGCGTTGACCGGGCATGTCGGATTGGCGGTCGCCGGCGTCGCCGTCGCCCTCGCCGCGACCGCGCTCAACTGGTTGCGTTTGTGGCGCAGCGGCGAACCGGCGGCCCGTGGCTCGGTGCGTCTGGAGCTGCGTTGGTTCCGCAGCTGGACGATCACGCGGTGGCTGACGGCGCTCGCCGGCGTCGCGCTGTTGCTCGCCGGGCTCCCGGGACTGGGCTT
>JBKEAH010000273.1:0-19545 GCA_047972065.1 Desertimonas sp. | reverse complement strand
GCTGCCACCCCGGCTGCAGCCCGGCCGCCCATTCGGGGTCGGTGGGACGGTTGGCCCGGACGTCGATCGAGCTCGGGGTGCGCTGGAAGACGTAGAGGTGCTCGGCGCCCGCCGCGAGATGTGGGACGCATTGCACGGCGGTGGCGCCGGTGCCGATGATGCCGACCCGCTTGCCGCGCAGCCCGGTCAGGTTCCCGTTGCTGTCGCCACCGGTGTAGTCGTAGTCCCAGCGGCTGGTGTGGAAGGTGTGACCGCCGAAGTCGTCGAGCCCGGGGATGCCGGGGAGCTTGGGGCGGTGCAGCGGGCCGCTGGCCATCACCACCCATCGCGCCGCCAGTTCGTCGTCGCGGTTGGTCGACACGATCCAGCGTCGCCGGTCGTCGTCCCAGCGCATCTCGGTGACCTCGGTCTGGAACAGGGCTCCGTCGTAGAGGTCGAAGTGACGGGCGATCGTCTGGCTGTGGGCGAGGATCTCGGGGGCGTGGCTGTACTTCTCCTTGGGGAGGTAGCCGGTCTCTTCGAGCAGCGGCAGGTAGATGTAGGACTCGACGTCACACGCCGCGCCTGGGTACCGGTTCCAGTACCAGGTGCCGCCGACGTCGCCGCCCTTCTCGACCAGCCGCATCGACTCGATGCCGATCTCGCGCAGGCGAGCGCCGGCCAGCAGCCCGCCGAAGCCGCCGCCGATCACGATGACGTCGAGCTCTTCGTGGATCGGTCCGCGCTCGACCGGTACGACATAGGGATCGTCGAGGTAGTGGCCGTACCGTCCGGTGATCTCGACGTACTGGTCGTTGCCGTCGGAGCGCAGACGCTTGTCGCGCTCGGCGCGGTAGCGGTCGCGCAGCGCGTCGGGGTCGAAGGTCGGCGGGGCCGGTTCGCTCATGAGGCGCGTTCGTAGCAGTCACCTACGCTCGATGACGTGCCGAACGACGATGCGCCGTCCGCCGTCACGCTGGCCGACCTGAGCGGGGCCGACGTCCATCGCCACCTGGCCCGCCTGCGCGCCGGTGGTCCGGTGTCGTGGGTGGAGTCGATGGAAGGGTTCGTCGTCACCGGGTACCCAGCCGCGCTCGGCGTGCTGCGGGACCCGGTGACCTACACGGTCGATGACCCGCGGTTCTCCACCGCCCAGGTGGTCGGCCGGTCGATGTTGTCCACCGACGGCAACGAGCACGCCCGCCATCGAGCCCCGTTCGTCGCGCCGTTCCGCCCGCGGCAGGTGACCGAGCGGTTCGCCACGGCGATCGAGGCGCAGGTGGCCCGGCGCCTCGACGCCCTCGAGGCTCGTGGTGACGCCGAGCTGCGCGCCGGTCTCGCCGGACCGTTGGCGGCGGCGGTCGTGGCGCGCAGCCTCGGGCTCGACGGCGACGACGAGGGCGTGATTGCCGAACTTCTGGGGTGGTACCGCACGATGGTCGCGGCGGTCGGCGGCGTCGCCGAGGGCCGGCCGGTGCCCGACGGGGCCCATGGCGCGATGCGTTCGCTGGTCGCCGCGCTCGAACCGGCGATCGGCGCCGCGTCGGTGCTGGGCGAGGCCAGGGCCGCTGGTGGCCTGACGACCGCCGAGGTGGCGGCGAACGCCGCGGTGCTGATGTTCGGTGGGATCGAGACGACCGAGTCGATGATCCTCAACGCGCTGTGGTTCGTGCTGTCCCCGGGGGTTGAACGTCCCGCCGCCGACGAGGGGGGAGCGATCGCAGCGGCCGTCGAAGAGTCGTCGCGGATGGAGCCGGCGGCGGCGTTCGTGGATCGCTACGCGACCGTCGATGGTGAGATCGCCGGCACCCGGGTTCCGGCCGGCTCGTTCGTGACCGTGTCGCTGGCGGGCGCCAATCGTGATCCGGTCGAGTTCGCCCACCCGAACCGCTTCGACCCGTCACGCCCGAATCTGCGCCGCCAGCTCGCGTTCGCCACCGGCCCCCATGTCTGCCTGGGCATGGATCTCGCCCGCCTGGAGACGATCGCCGCGGTGCGTGGTGTGCTCACCCGCTGGCCCGGTGTCCGCCTCACCGCGGAGTCGCCGTCGCCGACGGGGCTGGTGTTCCGCAAGCCCGGGCGCCTGGACGTCGTCTGGGACTGAGGGGGGCGCTGCGGGGGCGACAGGCGCTGGCTTGTTCGTGCAGATCGGCGTACGTTGGAGCGTGCCGGGCGGTCGTTCCACGAACGGGGAAGACGGAGACCACGATGGGCAGCCGCGGCATCAACTTTCAGATCATCAATCAGCTGGGAGTCTCACTCCAGTTCCTCCGGTTCGAGCCGGGGGACGGCGGGGGAAGCGTCTTCGCCGGCCCGACCACGGTGCCGACCGGACCGGGGCCGACGATCGTGCGCGTCGACGACACCCGGTCGGACGAAGGCGCCTCGGGTACGGCGTCGTTCATCGCCGAGGTCGACGGCGAAGTCCGTCAGTACGCGTGGTACGGCGACTGCCCGGTGCTGAGCTCGAACAAGGCCAGCGGTCCCGGTGTGCAAGGGTTCACCAGCGGTCATCCGCTGAACGTCGTGATCGCCGTCGACGTCGACACGCCCGGTTGGACGCCGGTGGGTCGGCTCATCGACCATGTCTTCGTCCTGATGCTGGAGAACCGCTCCTTCGATCACCTGCTCGGCTTCTCGGGGATCGTCGGCACCGACGCCGTTTCGGGTGGCACGACCACCGTGTACGGGCTGAACGGCAGCGAGTCCAACTGGACCGGCGGCCAGGAGTACACCGTGTCGACCCCGGCGCCGACCTACATGGCCCGCGATCCGGGTCACGACTTCTGCCAGGTGCTGCGCGAACTGTGTGGTGGGGCGGCCGTCTACACGCCCGGTGGGCCGTACCCCACGCCCGACAACTCCGGGTTCGCCGCCGAGTACGGGTCGATGAACCTGGGCCCGGCGACGCCGGAACAGGTGATGCAGGGGATGAGCCCCGAGCAGGTACCGGTGCTCACCGCCTTGGCCACCGAGTTCGCGGTCTGCGACATGTGGTTCTCGTCGCTCCCCGGTCCGACGTGGCCGAATCGCTTCTTCGCGATGGCGGCGTCGTCGGGTGGCCTGGACCACAGCCCGGGCACGGATCAAGAGGCCGCCTGGGAGTCCGGTCACGGCTTCGAGTTCGAGCACGGGAGCCTGTTCGAGCTGGTCGACACCATCGGGTCGTACCGCATCTACAACGGGGACGTCGGCCCCTTCAGCGGGCAATTTCCTGTCGCCGGCGGCTTGCACGGCGTGCTGCCCCTGTCCTGGCGCGGGTTCAGCCACTTCGCCGCCGATGTCCAGGGCGACTACCCGTACACGTTCACGTTCATCGAGCCGAACTACGGTGAGGACGGCAGCACCTACCTGAGGGGCACGTCACAGCACCCGCTTGACGGGGTGTACGGCGGTGAGATGCTGATCAAGCAGGTCTACGAGGCGCTGCGAGCCTCGCCGCTGTGGACCAGCAGCATGCTGATCGTCACCTGGGATGAGCACGGCGGCTTCTACGACCACGTGCCACCGGGTGCGGCGACGCCGCCCGGCGACGAGACGGTGACGACCTGGCCGAGTTGGGAACGGGTGAACGAATACGGCTTCCCCTTCAACCAGTACGGGGTGCGCGTGCCGGCGGTGGTGGTGTCGCCGTACATCGCGCAGAACGTGATCGACCACCGTGTCTACGACCACTCCGCGATCCCCAAGGCGGTCGAGGAGCTGTTCGGTCTCTCACCGCTCACAGCGCGGGACGCCGCGGCCAACTCGCCAGCCGCGCTCATCACGCTGCCGATCCCGCGTGACTGTCCCACCATGCTGCCCGGCCCGGTGGCACCCGACCCCGATGCGCCATCGCCGCTTTCGGTCGATGATGACGATGAGCCACTCGTCGCCGGCAACCTCGCCGGCTTCGTGCTCATCGCTCAACGACTGGAGTTGGCGACGACGCCCGAGCGCGATCACCAGGCGTTGCGCAACAAGTTCCGATCGATCGCCACCAACGGCGACGCCCGGCGGTACGTCGCCGACGTCGCCGAACGGCTGCTCCAGCCGTCGAGCGAACCGGTCGTGAGCGGTTCGAGACCTTGACCGTGCCACCGGGCGGATCGCGAGTCCTGATCGGTGCTCGATTCGTCCCGGTGCCGCCCGCGAGGGCCCTCGACACGGCCCGGTGTCGGCCCGGCTCGGTGTCGGCCCGGCTCGGTGTCGGTCGACAGCGTCGTGACCCTCGATGCAGCTCAGGTCTTGAGCACCGGCTTCCAGAACTCGTAGGTGTTGCGGAACAGGTCGCCCGCCGCGTGACGACAGGGGCGGGCGACGACGACGGTGGTGAGGATCTTGTCGGCGAAGGTCTGTGACTTGTCGTCCCACAGCGGCCAGAGATAGCCGAGATAGCACGGCAGCCCGTCGAGGATGTGGACCAGGCCGCGGCCGAAGATGGCCAGGCCCGACCCCATCGGGGCGTCCGTCTGCTCGCGCACGAGGGCCTGACCGACCACGGCGTCGCCAAAGTCGGCGCCGAGGTGGCCGCGCTGGATGTACCCGCGGATCGTCACGGTCAGCGCCAGCACGATGCCGACCAGGATCAGCACCGCGGCGGCGCCGGCCGATGACTCAGACATCGCGCCGCCGATGAAGGCGGGCACGTAGGCGGGGAGGATCATCACGCCGCGCAGCAACGTGGCGCCGACGCGATTGCCCCAGCTCGAGTAGCCACCCACGTGGTGGCTCGGGCCCTGGTACCAGTCACCGCCGGTCGGCGACACCGGCGGTGTGGGCCAGGCGTCACCAGCCGGTGGCGGCGGCGGTGGGGGAAACGACGGGTCGCGCCCGGGGGCTGGTGGATCGTGGGGCGGGCCGCTCGGCGGCTGACCGCAGGTGCTCACGGGCGACGACCGTAGCCGTCTGCGGGCGGGTGCCCGGCCGCGTCGGCCGACGCGCGAGCCGGTCGGTCACTCGCCCGGCTCGCGCTCCCAGCGGACCACGTCGGTGAGTTCTCCCGACTCGACGTCGTAGACGAGTCCGGCGATCAGCTTGAGCGGGCCCAGGAACGGGGTCGAGGCGAGGATCTCGAGGTCTTCGCGTAACGCCGCGGCGTGGTCATCGATCGGGAAGAACCCGAGATCGGCGCCCGTGTGCTCGTGGAGCTCCTCGTCAGTGACACCGGCGAGACCGCACTTGGTGTGCTGCATCACCACGACGGTGTCGACCCCGAGCACGTGGGTGGACAGCGCCAGGCTCCGCAACATGTCGTCGGTGACCCGTCCACCGGCGTTGCGCAGCACGTGGGCTTCGCCGAGGTGCAGCCCGAGCACAGCGAACACGTCGATACGGGCGTCCATGCAGGTCAACACGGCGAGACGACGGCTGGGGTTGGCGTCGCCGACGTGGGCGCGAGCGGCGGCGTAACCGGCGTTGGCTTCGAGGAGCCGGGCGATCTGGGTCACAGGAACCCATCATGCCGGGCCGAAGCGACGCGCGCGCTCAGTCGTCGCCGCCTTGGTCGCGCTCGCCGCCGTTCCCGACGTCGGACCACACCGCCTTGGCGCCCGAGTGGCCGACCTCGGCGATCTTCCACACGGCGACCCAGCCGACGACGACGCTGAGCGCGACGGCGACGGCGGTCACCGTGCCCGATGCGGTGCGCACCGCTCCGCCGCGGCGATCGAGCACCACCAGACCGGTGGCCAGCACCACCGGCCCGATCGTCCACGGCAGGATCTGGTCGCCCATCTCGGTGTGCTCCTCGACCAGCTCGGTCTCATCGACGCCCTCCTCGAGCGCCTCGCCCGAGCCGCGGGCCAGCAGGATCGCCCCGAACGAGATGAGCGTCGCCGCCAGCACGACGGGGGCGCCCCAGCGTCGCCAGCGGGGTACGGCGGCGACGACGATCAGCGCGATCACCGCGATCGGCATCAGCACGACGGCGGCGTGCACCAGAAACGGGTGGGCGGGCAGCCCGAAGACGGACTCAAGTTCCATGACGACCTCGGTGGTGGTGGTCACGAGCCGTCGATCCCCGTCCCACGTCGGCCCGTGGTGGTGGGTACGGTCAGCGTAGCCCGTCGGGCCGGGGGCGTCGACGGGGTCAGCGGGAGCGGGTTCCGGCGGCGACGATGGCGTCGAACTCGGCGTCGGTCAGCGGGAGCACCGACAGCCGGTTACCCCGCGCCAGCAGTCGCGAGTCGGCCAGCTCGGGCATCGACCGCAGCTCGTCGAGAGCGACGAGCCGGCGGAACTTCTTGACCGGTGCCACCGTCACCCAATCCCAGCGCGGGTCGTCGGGCGTCGACGTGGCGTCGTAGTACTTGGTGCCGGGGTCGAACTGGGTCGGGTCGGGCTCGGCTTCCTTGACGATCTTGCAGATCCCCGCCGCCCCCGGCGGCTTGGCATTGGAGTGGTAGAAGATCACCGTCTCGCCCTTGCGCATCTCGCGCATGAAGTTGCGGGCGGTGTAGTTGCGCACTCCGTCCCAACCCTCGCGCTTGGCGGCCACGAGATCGTCGTAGCCGAAGACGTCGGGTTCGGACTTCACCAGCCAGTGTGCCATGCGGCCCGAACCTAGCGAGCGGGCGCTGCGGCCACGTCTAGGGCTCGACGATCGGGAAGTTGTTGAGGAAGCGGTCGAGGTGGTCGAAGATCTGCGCCGCCGCCGCGGTGTCGCCGTCCAGGGTGATCTCGCCGGCGGCGACGACGTCGGCCAGGCTCTCCTCGCCCAACAGCCGGTACAGGCCCCGTCTCGTCGTCGACAGCGTGGCCGGAGCGGCGACGTCGGCACCGGGACGGGCCGACAGGGTGCGGTTCGACAGGGTCAGCGCCCACGGTTCCTCGCCGAGGTCGTGGAACACCACGTTGATGGTCACGGCAAGCCCGCCGACGTCCTCGGAGCGGAGCCGCACGGCCAGCGTGTCGAAGATCAGCTCGGCGGTCATCGCTTCGATGTAGCCGCCGGCGATCGCCGGCTTGCGGGGCAGGGTGCCGTTGCGCAGCTCGTGAGCCCCCATGAGAAAGGCGTTGCGGAACGTCGCCGACTCCGACTGGTAGCCGAGCTGTTCGAGGGCGTCGGCCTCGAGCTCGCGGGCGGCGATGTTCGTCGGGTCGGCGAACACGAGGTGGCTGACCAGCTCGACGACCCAGCGATAGTCGCCCTCGTCAAAGGAGCGTCGAGCGGCGGCCAACAGGGCGTCGGACCCGCCGGCCAGCTCGACATAGCGCGGCCCGCTGTCGCCGGGCGGCAGCTTCCACAGGTTGGCCGGGTTGCCGTCGTACCAGCTGAGATAGCGCTGGTACACCGCCTTGACGTTGTGCACGAGGTGGCCGTAGTACCCGGTGGCGTCGGCGTGAGCGGCCAGCTCGGGTGGCAGCACCAAGCGCTCGGCGATCTCGACGGCGGTCTCGCCGTGGTTTGCGTAGCGCATCGTCTGGTCGTGGACCCAGCGGTAGAGGTCGCGCTGGCGGGTGAGGTAGGTGACCACGTCGTAGCGACCGAAGCGGGGCCAGTGGTGCGAGGCGAACGACAGCACCACGTCGTCGCCGAAGCGCTCGATGGCGTCGCCGGTGTACTTCGACCACTTGAGGGCGTCGCGGACCTGGGCGCCGCGGATCGGGACCAGGTTGTGAAGGTTGTGGGTGCAGTTCTCGGCCGTGCACAGCCAGCCGCGGTCGGGGAAGAAGAAGTTCATCTCGGCCGGCGCCTCGGCCTCCGGCGTCAGCTGGAAGACGATCCGCACGCCGTCGACGACGAGCTCGGTGCCATCGACGGAGATCTCCTCGGTCGGCGCGATCAGCCCCGGCGCCCAGTGCGGCACCGCCTTGCCGAGCCCGCAGTCGACGTGCTGGCGGGGGTTCGAGGGCAGCAGCGAGCCAAACTGGTAGTTGGCCCGCCGGCTCATCGCGTACCCGGCGATCACCATCTCCGACACCGTCTCGTGCATGAAGCCCTCGGGGGCGATGATCCGGCACCGCCCGGCCGTGACGTCGTCGGTGGTGGTCACGCCGTGGACCCCGCCGAAGTGGTCGACGTGGGAGTGGGTGTAGATCACCGCCACCACGGGGCGCTCGCCGAGCTGGGCGTTGGCGAGGTCGAGACAGGCCCGGGCGCTCGGCGCCACGGTCAGCGGATCGATGATGATCCACCCGGTCTCGCCGGCGATGAACGAGATGTTGGCGATGTCATAGCCGCGCGCCTGCCACAACCCTTCGTCGACCTCGAACAGCCCGTGGATCTGGTTGAGCTGGGCCTGGCGCCAGAGGCTCGGGTTGACGGTGTCGGGGTTGCGGCCGTCCCCCAACACGAAGTCGTGCCGGTTGGCGTCCCACACCACGTGGTCGCCGACGGCGATCACGCCCGTGTCGTGGCGAGCGAGCAATCCGTGCCCGGCCCGGTCGAAGTCGGCCGGGTCGAACGTGGGTGTCGGAGTCGCGTTGGCGGCGGCGGTGTGGCGCGTGGCGTCCTTTGGTGCAGTCCCCATCGGCTCAGTGTCGCGCCCGTGCCACCTCGACGCTGACCCCCACCGGTCATGTCAGCAAAAGACGGATGCCGACGAACAGGCCGAGTCCGACCACCAGTGCCCGCAGCAACCGGGGGTCGATTCGCCGGCCGATGCGGGCGCCGAGCACCCCGCCGGCCGCTGAACCCAGCGCGATGAGCGCGACGGCATCCCAGGCGATGTCGGCGAACACGATGAAGAACACGGCGGCCACGGCGTTGACCGTTCCGGCCAGCAGGTTCTTGAGGGCATTCGACCGTCGGAGGTCGTCGGGGACGAGCACGGCCAGCATTGTCAGCAGGATGATCCCTTGCGCCGCGCCGAAGTAGCCGCCGTAGATCCCGGCGAGGAACGTCAGCCCGACGGGGACCGGGCCCACGGGATGCTCGCCGACGAGCATCCCACCGGTGCGTGCGGCTCGCCGTTCGGCCACCCCGCGCGACAGTCGGGGTTGGAACGCCATCAGCAGCGCGGCGCCGATCACCAGGACCGGTACCACGGCGTCGAACACCGACGATGGCAGGGTCAGCAACAGCGTGGCACCGATCAGCGAACCGCCGATCGAGCCGGCGGCCAGGCGCCGGGCCCGGTCGCGCTGACCGGCGAGCTCGCGCCGGAAGCCGTGAACGGCGGCCACCGAGCCCGGCACGAGGCCGATGTTGTTCGAGACGTTGGCCGTCACCGACGGGAGTCCGACGGCCAGCAAGGTGGGGAAGGTGATGAGGCTGCCCGAGCCGACGAGTGCGTTGACGGCACCGGCGCCAACCCCGGCGGCGACGACGGCGATCGCCTCGGCCCCATTCACCGGCGGGACGGTAGCGGTCCCGGCCCGATACTCGGGTGGGATGTGGCGGGCGCGCGTCGGGCAGTCTCGGGCGGTGGACTTCTCCGTCGACGAGGACATCGAGGCGATCCGTGCCGGCATCCGGACGATCTGCGCCGACTTCCCCGACCACTACTGGCGTCGCTGCGACGACGAGCACGAGTTTCCGTGGGACTTCTACAACGCGCTCGCCGCTGGTGGATGGGTCGGGCTGGCCATTCCCGAGTCCTTCGGCGGCGGCGGGCAGGGGATCACCGAGGCGTCGGTGGTGCTCGAGGAGATCGCCGCGTCCGGGGCGGCGATGAACGGCTGCTCGGCCGTCCACCTCTCGATCTTCGGGATGAACCCGGTCGTCAAACACGGCAGCGAGGCGATGAAGGCCAAGTACCTGCCGGCGGTGGCGTCCGGCGAACTTCACGTCGCCTTCGGCGTCACCGAACCCGACGCCGGCACCGACACGACGTCGATCTCGACGTTCGCCCGGCGCGAGGGTGATCACTACGTCGTGCGGGGCCGCAAGGTGTGGACCACCAAGGCTCCGTACTGTGACCGGGTCCTGCTGCTGGCCCGCACGACGCCGTTGGCCGAGTGCGCCCGGCGCACCGACGGGCTGTCGCTGTTCCTCGCCGAGCTTCAGCGGCCCGAGGTGGACATCGTCCCGATCCCCAAGGTCGGGCGCAACGCGGTCGTGTCGTGCGAGGTCCGCTATGACGACCTGCCGGTGTCGGCCGACGATCTGATCGGCGAGGAGGGCAAGGGCTTCCACTACCTGCTCGACGGGCTCAACCCGGAACGCATCCTGGTCGCCTCCGAGGCGTTGGGCACCGGCAAGGCGGCCATCCGGCGTGCCGTGCAGTACGGCAACGACCGGATCGTGTTCGGCCAACCGATCGGCAAGAACCAGGGTCTGGCTTTCCCGCTGGCCCAGGCCTACGCCGATCTGTGCGCCGCCGAGCTGGTGATCCGGCAGGCGTCGTGGCGCTACGACCATGGGCTGCCCTGTGGCGAGCAGGCGAACATGGCCAAGCTGCTCGCCGCCGACGCCGGCTACGCGGCGGCCGACGCCGCGATGCAGACCCACGGGGGGATGGGCTACGCCAAGGAGTACGACGTCGAGCGCTACTGGCGCGAGGCCCGGCTCATGCGGATCGCTCCGATCTCCCAGGAGATGGTCCTCAACTACCTGTCCGAGCACGTGCTCGGCCTGCCCCGCAGCTATGGCGCCTGACTCGTCCGAGTGCGCGGCGCCCGCCGTCGGGACTCTCGGCACTCGGTTCCTCTGAAAGGACACGCTCCGTTGACCATTTCCACCACGTCCCTCACCCACCGTGTGCTGATCGCCAACCGTGGCGAGATCGCCGTGCGGATCGCTCGCGCCGCGGCATCGCTGGGCATCGAATCGGTGGCGGTGTGCTCGGCCGCCGACGAGGCCTCGTTGCACACCCGGATCGCCGACCGCTACGTGGTCCTGCCCGGCGGGGCGCTCGATGCCTATCTCGACCATCACGCCGTGGTCGCCGCGGCGGTCGAGACCGGGTGTGACCTGGTGCACCCCGGGTACGGCTTCCTGGCCGAGAGCGCACCGTTCGCCACCCGCTGCGCCGAGTCCGACCTGACGTTCGTCGGTCCGTCACCCGAGGTGCTCGGCCTGTTCGGCGACAAGGCCCGCGCCCGCACCCTGGCCGCAGCGCAGGGCATCCCGATCGTCGCCGGGAGCGATGGCATCGTCGCCGACGCCGACGCGGCCGCGGCGGTGGCCGCCGAACTGGGCTACCCGGTGATGCTCAAGGCCGCCGCCGGTGGCGGTGGCCGCGGCATGCGCCGGGTGGCGTCGGCCGAGGAGATGGCCGAGGCGTTCGCATCGGCCACCCGCGAGGCGGCGAGCGGCTTCGGCGACGGCTCACTGCTGATCGAGCGGCTGGTGGTCGACCCACGTCACATCGAGGTCCAGGTGTTGGCCGGTGCCGACGGGGCGGTGACCCACCTGTGGGAGCGCGACTGCTCGCTTCAGCAGCGTCACCAGAAGGTGATCGAGATCGCCCCGGCGCCCGGGCTCGATCCGGTGGTGCGCGGCCGGCTGCTCGCCGACGCCGTCAGGTTGGCCACCGCCGCCGGCTATGTCAACGCCGGCACCGTCGAGTTCCTCGTCGACCCGGCACGCAGCGAGCACTTCTTCATCGAGTGCAACCCGCGCATCCAGGTCGAACACACCGTCACCGAGCAGGTCACCGGCGTCGACCTGGTCGCCGCCCAGTTCCGCGTCGCGCTCGGCGCGACCCTCGGCGATCTCGGGCTCGACGGCGACCCGGTGCCGCAGCGCGGCGCCGCGGTGCAGGCCCGCGTGGTGCTCACCACCGCCGG
Source organism: Desertimonas sp. (assembly GCA_047972065.1). GTDB lineage: Bacteria > Actinomycetota > Acidimicrobiia > Acidimicrobiales > Ilumatobacteraceae > JALZMG01. Next base: position 7,911 of record JBKEAH010000273.1, on the reverse strand, counting down.
CCCGATCACCGCCTACCGCGAGCCATCGGGGCCGGGGGTGCGGGTCGACGGCTACGCCTACGCCGGCTACGAGCCGGTGGGCGTCTTCGACCCGTTGCTGGCCAAGGTGATCGGTCATGCCGCCGGCTCCGACCCCGACACCTGCTACCGGGCCGCGCTGGCGCTGACCGAACGGGCCTTGGCCGAGTTCCAGATCGACGGACCCGAGACCAACATCGACCGGCTGCGGGTCCTGCTGGCGTTGGATGAGGTCGCCGCCGGCGACGCCCGCACCACGCTGATCGAACGGCATGGGCCGGCCGGCGTCGCCGTACCGGCGCCGGCCGGGATGCTGGCGCTGCTGCGGGGCCCGGCCGCCCCCGACACCGCACCCGCCCCGTCGCCGGTCGCGACGTTGCCGATGGCCGACCACCAAGCGGCGGTGATCAGCCCGTCGACGGCGACGCTGGTCGACCTGCGGGTCGGGCCCGGCGACGAGGTCGCCGCCGGTCAGACCGTGGCGGTCACCAGCGCGATGAAGATGGAGACCGTGCTGAGCGCACCGACCGCCGGCCGGGTGGTGGCGGTGGCCGCGGTGGCGGTGGGCGACACGATCGCGCGCGACCAGGTGATCGCCGTGCTCGAGCCCGGCGACGGGGCCGGGGCGGCGCTGCCGGCCGAGGAGACCTGGCAGGCCCAGCTCGACGAGGTCGACGAGCTGCGGCGGTTCGCTCGCGACCGGCTGGCGCCGGGTTCGGTCGACCCGGGGGTGGTCCGTCAGCGGACCCGCGGCAAGCTGACCTGCCGCGAGCGGGTCGAGCGGTTGCTCGACCCCGGCTCGTTCCGCGAGATCGGCAGCGTGGCCGGGTTCCGCAGCCTCGACGCCGCCGGGTCCCTGGCCGAGTTCACCCCGGCCAATCACGTCGGCGGCTGGGGCACCGTCGAGTCGCGTCAGGCGATCGTGTGCGCCGACGACTTCACGTCGCGCGGCGGCCACTCCGACGGCGCGATCGGGTCCAAGTCGTCCTATCTCGACGAGTTGTCGATCCAGCTGCGGGTGCCCTCGGTGCGGCTGCTCGACGGGTCCTCGGGCGGGGGCAGCGTGGCCTCGATGGTGCCGTCGCAGGGCAAGGCCGAGGGCAAGGGGGCCAAGGAATCGAGCGGGGCGATCAAGGCCGGTCAGCCCCGGGTGGTCGGGCCGGGCGGGTCGTTCCTGCCCCCGCACCTGGGCTCGACGATGTACGCCGAGCAGCTTGACACCGTCCCGGTGGTCAACGTGCTGATGGGCAGCGTGGTTGGTCTCGGGGCGGCCAAGGCGGTGCTCGGTCACTTCTCGGTGATGTTGCGCGACACCGCCCAGCTGATGGTCGCCGGGCCGCCGGTGGTGATCCAGGCGACCGGCGAGGACATCACCAAGGAGGATCTCGGCGGCTGGCACATCCACGGCCGCAACGGCTCGGTCGACAACGTTGCCGACAGCGAGGACGAGGCGCTCGACCAGACCCGACGGTTCCTGTCGTATCTGCCGTCGAGCGTCTACGAGGCGCCGCCGGTGACCGCGGCCCCGTCCGGCGACCCGGCGGCACCGATCGAGGAGCTGCTGGCGGCGGTACCGCGCAACCGCACGACGACGTTCGACATCCGCCGGGTGATCGAGCTGGTGTGCGATCCGGGCTCGTTCTTCGAGATCGGTCCGTTCTGGGGGACCGACCAGGTGGTCGGGCTCGCCCGTATCCAGGGCCGCCCGATCGGGGTCGTGGCCTCCGACTCGCGCCACGCCAACGGCGGCGCGCTCACCGCCGACGGCTGCGACAAGATCACCCGTCACCTCCAGATGTGCGACCTGTTCAACATCCCTGTGCTCAACCTGGTCGACAACCCGGGCTTCGCCGTCGGCCTGGCCCACGAGACGGCCGGCACGATCCGCAAGGGCGGCGAGTGGATGCTGGCCTTCGCCCGGGTGAGCGTGCCGATGTTCACGGTGGTGCTCCGACGCAGCTTCGGGGTCGCCGGTAACAACTTCGCCGCCCCCCGGGCCCGTTCGGGGGTGCGGGTCTTCTGGCCCGCCGCCGACCTCGGTGGCATCCCGCCCGAGGGGGGGATCGAGGCGGCGTACAAGCGCCAGCTGGCCGAGGCCGACGACCCGGCGGCGTTGCGCGCCGAGCTGATGGCCCGAATCGAGACGGCCCGCGGACCGGTCGGGCCGCTCAACCGGTTCCAGGCCGAGGAGATGATCGACCCCCGGCTCACCCGGCGTTACCTCGCCGAGTGGATCGAGCTGGCAACCCGCCAGGTCACCCACGCCAACCGTCTGACCATCCCCCGCGCCCGTCCGGTGGGGTGATCGGCACCGACCCGACCCCGGGATGACACCAAGACACTTGATCTCTTGGTATCTCTGGGTTACCGTGACCACCGAGTTGCGCGCCAGCTCGGTGCCAACGACCTGGGGAGAGGGGTCAGCATGTGGGACGCCGATGTACCGTCCGGCGACGGGCGTCACAGCCGCCGGACGATGCTGGCCGGAGCGGGCGCCATCGCCCTGGCGATCGCCGGGGGCACGTTCGGCCCCGGCCGGCGAGCGCGCGCCGAAGCGGTGGGCGGAGCCCCGCGCCGCGCGGCGCGCACCACGCCACCGTCGACCACCGGCGCCGAGCTCGACCCCAACGCCGTGGTGCGCTTCGCGTACTGGACCGGCCTGACCAGCTTCGACCCCCATCGTGCCTCGTCGAGCTTTAGCAACACGTCCCTCAACCTGACCTACGACCGGCTCGTCCACCTCGCCCCCGACGCATCGGCGGCGCCCGGGCTGGCCACCGACTGGGGGTTTGGTGACGACGGTCTGACGCTGGATCTGACGATCCGTCGCGGGGTCTCCTTTCACGACGGAACGCCCTTCGATGTCGAGGCGGTCCGAGCCAACCTCGAGCGAGCGCAGAACCTCGAGGGGTCCGTCGTCGTCGCCGAGCTGGCGGCGATCGAGCAGATCGAGGTCATCGACGCCGAGCACGTCCGGCTCCATCTGAGCGAGGCGAGCGCCGAGCTGCCGCTGGTGCTGTCGGACCGCGCCGGGATGATGATCAGCCCGGCCGCCTTCGAGAACCCGGACCTCGATCGGATGCCGGTGGGTTGCGGCATGTTCCGGGTGACCAGCTATGTCGAGAACGACCGCATCACCTACGAGCGTGCCGATGACTACTGGGATCCCGACGCCGTGCGATGCGCGGGCTTCGAGATCCAGTTCCTCACGGACTCGACGACCAGGCTGAACGCCATCCGCAGCGGCGAGGTCGATTTCACCCAGCTCGACCCGGCGCAGGTCGCCGACGCCGAGTCGGCCGGTCTGAGCGTGATCCAGGACACGACGCTCGCCTTCTACCAGATGCAGCTCAACCGATCGTTCGAGCCGTTCTCGGTGCTGGAGGTCCGCCAGGCGCTCAACCACGCGATCGACCGCTCGGCGGTGGTCGAGAGTCTCCCGCTCGGCTTCGGACTCCCCGCCGGCCAGGTGTTCCCCGAGGGGTACGTGGCCTTCGACGAGGCGACCGGATCCGACCCGTATCCGTTCGATCCGGATCGGGCCCGCCAACTCCTGGCCGGCGGCGGCTACCCCGACGGTTTCACGTTCGAGCTGCTGGTGCCCACGCTGCCGCTGCTGACCACGCTCGGCGAGGCCGTGCAGGCGCAGCTGGATGTGGTCGGGGTCACCGCCGAGATTCGCTCCATCGAGGTCGCCGACACCGCGCCGGCGTTCATGGGTCGTCTCGAAGGCAACGCCCTGATCACCAACTGGAGCGGCCGGGCCGACCCGACCCAGACCGTCAAGCTGCTGTTCGGCGCCGGGACCTTCCAGAACGCCGGCGGACACACCACGCCGGCGATGACCGCGGCGATCGCCGCCACCCAGGCCACGTTCGACCCCGACGATCGTGTGGTCGCGCTGCGCGCCGCCAGCGCCCAGGCCGTCAGCGATGCCCTGACGGTGCCGATCTGCTTCCCGGCCACCTCGACCGTCGCCACCGCCAGCGTCGTCGGGCTGCAGAACTGGCGGTCCGGCAAGCCGGAGTTCCGGGGTGTCGCCGTGCGCGCCGACTGATCGTCACCGCGGCCGGGACCGGAAGCGTCACGGCGCCGGTGGCCCACCGATCCGCAGGGTGGCGTCGGCCAGGCGTGCCGACGAGATCGTCTCGTCGCCGGTCAACCGGGCGGCGGCGCTGGCGTGGTACTCGCGCATCGCGTCGACCGCGGCATCGGCATCGCGCCGGCGCAGCGCGTCGATGAGCGCCCGGCGATGGCCCTGGAACGACCGCCCCCACTCGTGCCAGAACTCGTCGGATTGGTTGGCGAACACGACCCGCTGGAACTCGATCACCAGGTTGTTCAGGTAGTGGTCGAGGGCCTGGAGCAACGGGTTGTGGGCGAGCCCGCTGAGGATCGACAGCATCTCGAGCGCCGCCGGGACCCGTTCGGTGGTCGACGCCGCCTCGTAGGCGACCTGGGCGACCTCGAGGGCATCCAGCTCGGCATCGGTGGCGTGGACTGCGGCCGCCCGCGCCAGCTGCTCGCGCAGCGCCATGCGCACCTCGAGGATCTGCTCGAGCGTCACCCCCTCGATCTGCACCAAGGTCTGCAGCGACCGGTCGACCATGTCCTGGGCGCTGGCGGTGACGTAGGTGCCGCTGCCGTGGCGGACCTCGACCACTCCCATCGTGGCCAGGACCCGCATCGCCTCGCGCACCGTCGGGGAGCTGACCCCGAAGTGCTGGGCGAGGTCTCGTTCGCTCGGCAGCCGATCACCGGGGCGCAGATCGCCACGTGCCACCCGCAGACGGATGTCCTCGGCGATCGAGTTGACGACGCTCTGGCGGGAGCCACCGGCCCCGCGTCGGGCCGTGGTGGCCGATGGTGCGGCCTCGGGCGACAGCGTCGTCGGTGCCGGGCGGGGGTTCGTTGTCGACGTGGCGCGGGGACGCGGCGGTCGGGAAGCTGGATCGTTGATCACCATGGTCCTCGAACGCCGCGTCGGCGCGGCGTCAACCCACGATATGCGCCAGCGCCGCGGCGAGCGGTTGACCTGGCGTCCGGGTCGCCCAGCGGGCGGCCACGATGCCATCGGGGCGCACGAGGACCGCGCCGGCGCGGTCGACGCCGTAGTCGTCGCACCAGGTGCCCGACGGGTCGGTGACGTCGCCGCCGACGACGGTGCTGCGCACCGGGACCGGGCTCGCCGCCGCCTGCCGGGGCCAGTCGGTGCCGTCGGGGCCACACAACAGGTGCAGGTCGGTGTGGAGGATGTCGAGCGTGCTGATGCGGTTCCCGGCCGCGTCGATCAGCCAGTGGTGGGGTGCACGTCGGCCGGGGTGGGCGCTGGGGTGGTAGTCGATTACCGGGTCGGCCACCACGGGGAGCGGCTGGTCGTCGGGGCACAGCGCCCCGTCGGCGTAGGTGAACCCGAGGTCCATCCCGAGGAACCCCGTGTAGCGGCGGACCCCGGCGAGGGCGTCGATCCGTGCCGGATCGTCGTCGTCGGCGGCGACGGTGCGGCGAACGGCCTGCACCGCCCGCCCGTTGTCGAGGCTCCGTTCGGCGTTCCATCCGGCGATCGGGTGGCGCTCGGTGTGGTAACTGTCGAGCAGGGCCTCGGTCGCCCACCCGCGGCTGACGAAGGCGAGCTTCCACGCCAGGTTGTGGGCGTCCTGGATGCCGGTGTTCATGCCGAACCCGCCGCTCGGTGGGAGGAGATGGGCGGCGTCGCCGGCGAGGAACACCGGGCCGACGCGGAACCGGTCGGCGACGGTGCAGTTGACTGCCCAAGGGATCGTGTTGACCACCCGGACCTCGAGATCGGCGTCGCCGACCGAGCGCCGGATGAGCGCGGCCGCCGCCTCGTTGCTGATCGGGTCGTCGGGGGGATTGGCCAGCTGGCACAGCCAACGGTCGTCGGTGTCGATCTTCTGGAAGACGTTGTCGGGCTGGGTGGTCCAGTAGAGCGCCGCCGGTCGGTGGTCGGTCCAACGGCCGAGATCGGCGTAGAACTGGGTGTTGACCAGCCGCCCGAGGCGGTGGCGGCCGACCATCTGGACGCCGAGCTGTTTGCGGACCTGGCTGCCGGCACCGTCGGCGCCGACCAGCCAGCGGGTTCGGACGCCAACCGAGCGGGCGGTGTCACCGGGTCGAACGACCGCGCTCACCCCCTCGGGGTCCGGGGTCATCGCCTCGAGGGTCCACCCCCATCGCTGGGCGACGCTGGGAGAGCGGTCGACCGCCGAGCGGAGGACCGGCTCGAGACGGTCCTGCGAGCTCAGCAGCCACCCGCAGGGGCTGTACTCGACGCCGTCGCGGGTGCCTTGGGTGCGCATCGGCAGCCGCCCGATCTCCTCGCCCGCCAGGGTGGACACGAAGATCATCTGTTGCCCCCACTCGATGGGCAGGCAGACCTCGGCCACACGGTCGGCGAGGCCGAGGGTGCGCAGGATCTCGTTGGTCCGGACGTTGAGACTGCGTGCTCGGGGGTGCGGGATCGGCTCGGTTCGGGGTTCGACCAACATCGTCGACACGCCGAGTCGGCCCAGTTCGGCCGCCATCACGAGCCCGACGGGCCCCGCGCCGACCACCATCACGTCGACGTCGTGGGTGGGCTCGGCGCTCATGACCGTCGCCCCGGATCGCCGGGCTGCTCGGACCAGCGGTCGGCGACCGCACCGGCGGCGACCAGCTCGTCGATCGCGGTGTCGTCGCGTCCGAGCTCGCGAAGCACCTCGCGGGTCGATGCCCCGAACAGCGGTGCCGGTTGGCGGGCGACGAAGCGATCGCGTGAGAGTCCGATCGGTGACACCAGCGAGCGGTAGCGGCCGAGCACCTGGTGGTCGAAGTCGGCCACCAGGCCTTGTTCGTACAACCGCTCGTCGGCCACGAGCTCCTCGGGATGGCGCACGGCCGATACTCCCACGCCGGCCGCGTCGAGCCGGGCACGCAGCGCCTCGGTGGTGTGACGGCGCGCCGCGTCGTCGATCTGGCGCAGGGTCCCCTCGTCGTCGTCCACCCCGTCGAGGTGGACGAGCCCGAGCGCCTCGATGAGGCGGGCGCGACCGGGCGCGCTGGCGGCCCCGACCGACAGGTATCCGTCGCTCGTGCGCAGGACCCGATAGCCGCCGCGCACGAGGGGATCGGGTCGCCGCCGGGCACGTCGCTGCTCGATCTCGTCGGGGTGGGCCCCGCGTCGACGCATCTCGGGTAGCTCGGTGTCGACGAAGCCGTCGCGCCAGGCGTCGAAGCGCTCGATGGCGCTGAACCAGCTGTTCTGCAACGACAGCGCGGCACCGAGCAGCGACACCTCCACCTTCTGGCCGCGGCCTTCCGGGTCGCGTTGGCGGGCCAGCAGCGCCGTCGTCACGCCGGCCAGCAGCATCGTCGACGCGGTGTAGTCGGCCACCGGCACCTCGGAGTGGCGAGGGATCCCGTCGGCGTCGAACGCGCCGAGTGCCCACATCAGCCCCGAGGCGGCCTGGGCGACGGCGTCCATCGCCGGTCGTTGGGCGTCGGGGCCGTCGAAACCCCATCCGGCGACGACGCCGTAGACCAGCGCCGGGTTGAGGGGCCTGAGGTCCTCGTCGCGCAGGTGGTGCCGGCGCAGCGCCGATGGGCTCAGGTTGGTCAGCACGACATCGGCTCGCGCCACCAGCGCCTCGATGATCTCGCGCCCCGCGGGGGTGGTGAAGTCGAGCGCCACGCTCTGCTTGCCGCGGTTGGTGGTGATGAAGTGTCGCGACTCGCCGGGTGCGATCGTGTTCGAGATCGACCGGTAGGGGTCGCCCGTCACCGGTTCGACCTTGATCACCCGGGCGCCGCCGTCGGCGAGGTGCTGCCCGCACGCCGGGACGGCGACGAACTGGCCGATCTCGATCACCTCGATGCCGTCGAATGGCCCGGTGA
>JBKEAH010000201.1:0-29206 GCA_047972065.1 Desertimonas sp. | reverse complement strand
CGAGTTCCGTCAGACGGTGGTCGCGGCGGCGAAAGCGTCGTCGGATCCGCGACGGAAGATCGCGGACGAGTTCGGGATCTCGGAGTCGTGTCTGCATCGCTGGTTGCAGCTCGACGGGATCGAAGCCGGCGACCGGCCGGGTCAGACTCTCGCTGAGCGTGAGGAACTCCGCGAGTTGAAGCGGAAGGTGAAGGTCCTCGAGGAAGAGAACCTGATCCTGCGCCGGGCCGCCGCGTTCTTCGCTCGGGAGATCACCCCAAAATGATGTACCCCCTCGTCGCCCGGCTCGCCGAGGCCGAGGGGGTTCCGATCGTGAGGTCGGCGGAGGTGTTGGGGTTCAACACGACGTCGTTCTACAAATGGCAGGCGAACCCGTTGTCGAAGCGTGAACGCGACGACGCCAAGCTGCTCGACGCGATCCGTGAGGTGCACGCCGATGATCCCGAGTTCGGGTATCGGCTGATCTGGGACGAACTCCAAGCGACCGGCCACACCGTCGGGCGTGATCGTGTCAAGCGGCTGTGCCGGGCCCACAACATCCGCTCCAGCACCCTGAAACCGAAGACGGCCAGGTCGCAGTCGGGGCCGCCGGTCGCCGACGACTTGTTGCAACGCCACTTCGAGGCCGACAGCTGTGACGTGGCATGGGTGTGTGACATCACCGAGCACCCCACCGACGAAGGCAAGTGGTACTTCGCGGCGGTCAAGGACCTGTGCTCCACCCGGATCGTCGGCTACCAGTCCGGGGCCCGGATGACATCGAAACTGGTGTGCGACGCCCTGGCCCACGCGATCGATCTGCGCTCACCGGACCGCACGATCGTTCACTCGGACCGGGGCGGCCAATACCGCTCCGGACGCCACCAACGCCTCCTACGAGACCACGATCTGCCCCAATCGATGGGCCGCGTCGGTGCCTGCGGCGACAACGCCGCGATGGAATCGTTCTTCGCGCTCTTGCAGAAGAACGTGTTGAACCGTCAGCCCCGCTGGGCCACCCGAGACGAACTCACCCGAGCCGTCATCGACTGGATCGAACGCACCTACCACCGTCGCCGCCGACAACCCCGACTCGGCCGACTCACCCCCATCGAATACGAACTCGCCTTCCCCTAACCACTCCCAACCCACTACACTCACCCCACACACCAACTGTCGCCCAGACCCAGCCCGATCCCCGACGCCACCTACCGGCGAGACATCCACCGCATCTTGAACCGAGGCGAAAGCCGCAACGGCCTCGCCCGCGACGTCTTCAACGGCGGCCTCGGCAAACTGACCCAGCGCTACCAAGCCGGCCAGGAAAGCCAGCTCGGAGCGCTCGGCGTACTCGTCAACGCCATCGTGCTCTGGCAGACCGTGTACACCCAAGCCGCCCTCGACCACCTCACCGCTGACGGTCACGACATCGACCCCGCCGACATCGCGCGCCTCTCACCACTCGCGCACCCGACCATCAACCTCCAAGGACGCTACGAAACCACCAGCCCAGCACCCAACGACAGCCTCCGACCGCTACGCACCAGCCCCTGAAATTCAGGATCCCGCGCCGATCCTCGTCAGACCCCGAAACGACGCGTCGGCGACCCCCCGCCGGCGGGTGCCGGGCGCGGGTGGCTTGTCAGCCGGCCGGTCCGCCCAGCGCCACGCAACTCGGTCCGGCGTCGGGCCGTCCGGCGAGGCGGTGCCGGATCCCCCCGGTGGCGGTGATCGTCAGGCGATGCAGCCCAGCCGTCCCGGCACCAGCACCAGGGTCAGGGTCAGGGTCGGCGACGGCGCGGCCATCGACGATCAGCTGATAGTCCGCCCCATCGCGGATCCAGCACAGGCTCACCGCGGGGCGAGCCGCCACGTAGGACGCCGTGCTGGGGCCGACCTCGACCGACAAGGTGTCGGCGCCGAGCTCGACCAACACCGTGCCGATGTGCGGCCCGCCCTCGTCATCGACGGTGACCAAGGTGGCCAGCGTTCCGTACTCGCCGATGGCGGTGACGACGTCGGCGAACTCGACCGGCTTGCCCATACCCCCATTCTGCCAACCGGACAGTCCGACGCGCCCCTCGGGCTGCGCATGTCAGAGGCGACGCCGGGAATCGAACCCGGGTAGACGGCTTTGCAGGCCGTTGCCTCAGCCACTCGGCCACGTCGCCGTGAGCCGACCCCAGGGTCGACCACAGAGCGGCCAGGATAGCGACGGCCAGATCGAACGCGCGATGTCCACCGCGCCCCGACGGACCGCCCACTCGATCAGTCCAGTGAGGCGCCGACACGGCGAAGGGTTCGGGCGGCGCAGTCGATGCCGGCCCGTGCGGCGTCGACCGGCCCGACACCCGACCGCGCCGCCACGATGTAGCCGGCTGCGAAAGCGTCACCGGCTCCGGTCGGATCGACGATGTCGTCGATCGCCACCACCGCGACCTCGTCGCTTCGACCATCGCGGTGATGAACCCGGACCGCCCGCGGCCCGTCCTTGACGACCGTCACCGCACCGGCCACCGGTCGCTGACCGCTCGTCGTCCACTCGGCGATGGTGGCGAACACCACATCGGGGGCCAATGCCGCCAATCGGCGGCCGACCGCAGCGGCGCCGACCGTCTCGAGCAGGGCCGTCGACGACAGGTCGACGCTCAACCGGAGGTCGCCGTCGCCGCGGACCGCTTCGACGAACGCGGCCGCGTGCTCGTCGAGTGGCGGGACGCACCAGGTGTACGCCGGCAGATGCACCCACGACACCGATGTCCGGGCACATGGGTCGATCGCGCCGAGCTCGGCGGCCGCGCCCCGATCCGGGTACATCGTGCGAACACCGCCGGGCTCGACGACGATGGCTACGGTCCCGGTCCGCCCCGCTCGCTGCACGCAGACCTCGACGCCCCGGGACACCAGATCGGCCACAAGGACCGCGGCCGCACGGTCGTCACCGACGCGGCCGACGAAGCGCACGGCCGCGCCAAGCGTCGCCGCCGCGGCGGCGACGTTGGCCGCGCTGCCGCCCCGGCGTCGCTCGATCACCGCCGGGTTGTCCGTGTCGGGGTGACGGCGCGAGCCGATCGGTCTGACGATGATGTCCTCGACCAGATCCCCGATCACACACAACACGGCGACAATCTCGCGCGTATCTCCACGCCCAGCCGGCGCTCAGGAGACTCGGAGATCACGTGGCGAGGGAGACGGCCCCGCCTCGCGGGGCCCGGTGCCACCTGTGGCCGTGCGGCCGGGCGGCGCATGCGCCCACATCTCCACCGCCCGATCGGCTCGTGATCGACGAGCCGATCGGGCGCGAGGGGATCGGAGCGCGGCTCGCCACAATGTGGTCATGGCGCCGGTCGAGCTCGGGATGACGCTTCGGCACCTCTCGGTCGGGGTCGCGATCGCCGGCACCAGTCTCGCCACCCTGTTCGGGCTGACGGGCGAACCCCTTCCCGAGCGGTTCGACCAGAAGCAGATCACGATCGCCCCGACCGGCGATGACGGCCTGCGGGTGCGCGAGATCGTCGATCAGGACTTCGGAACCGCTGATCGACACGGGTACCAGCGGATCGTTCCCGAGGACTTCGGTGTGCCCACCGACATCGTCGCCTCCTCACCCGACGCGCCGAGCGACCTCTCAATCAGCAGTCGTGCCGATGAGACCGTGATCCGGATCGGCGACCCCGACCGGACGATCAGCGGTCAGCACCGCTACGAGCTGGCCTACACCTACCCCGCGGCCCGGCTCTCGACGGGACGTCTCGGGCTCGACGTCATCGGTGTCGGCGATCAAGAGACGCTGCGTCTTGAGCTCGTCGTCGTCGGCTTCGAGCTCGACGACGCCGTGTGCAGCGTCGGCGCGCTTGACACGAGGGGCGGGTGCGAGCTCATCCGCGACGGGGACGTGTACCGGGCGGTGATCGAGCCGCTGGCCGCGGGTGACGGCGTCACCATCGGCGCCGACATCGTCTCGGTCGATCGTGGCAGGACGATCGACGATGTCGAGGCGCCTCCGCTGCCGGAGCGCCGATCGAACGCCGGTCGCGTCGGGCCGGCGGCGTTGATCGCGGTTCTCGGCCTGATCACCGCGGTGGGCGCCTACCAGATCGCCAAGCGACGCGGCCGCAACGAGGTCGCCGGCGTCGGGGCCGTCGACGCCGCCTACGGGGACGAAGTCGGTGACCTCGCTCGCGTCCGTCCCCCGGACACCGCCTTTCCGCCCCCCGACACACCGCCGGTGCCGGGGCCGGAGAGACCACCGACGACTGCTGGTCCGGTCCGACTGGTCGCCGACCGCGACATGGGCCGACTCGCCACCATCGAGTTCGCTCCTCCGCCGGGGGTACGCCCGTGGCAAGGCGCGATCGCGCTGCGCGAGCGGATCGATGACCAGACCGCGGGCGCATGGTTCTCCGCGCACGCGGCCGACGGCGTACTGACGATGGAGAAGGCTGGCGCCGCCGTCACCCTCTCGCCCGGCCCGGACTATGGCCGCGCCTCGGAGGCCGACCACCGACGACTCGACCAGCTGTTCGGGGAGGAGCCGAGCATCGAGTTGGGCGTCTACTCGCTGACGTTCGCCGAGGTCTGGCAGCAGGTGCTCGCCGATGAGGAGAAGTGGGCCCAGCAGTCGGGCTGGTGGAAGCACGGTGTCCCGCGTCGCGGCGTTGGCCCCGCCGCCACCATCGTCGCTGTGGTGATGGCCATCGGCGCCGGGATCGGCGTGTTTCTCGTCGGACGGACGATCGGCCTGTTCGACCACATGCTGGCGATGGTCGTACTGAGCATCGCGTTCGTCGCGACGGTCGCGTCCGCGGTCTACCACGTGCTGCGGGCCGCCCGGTCGGCGGCGGGCTCGGCGGTCGCCATCCGTACCGAGTCGTTTCGCCGCTTTCTGGCTGCCAGCGAGGCCCGCCACGTCGAATGGGCCTGGCACCACGGTCTGCTCCGGGAGTACTCCGCCTGGGCCGTCGCGCTTGGGGCCGCCGAGGGATGGCAGCGGGCCCTGCGTACCAGCGAGGTGCCGACGGCCGAGTACGACGTCGGCCCGCTGATCGTCCACACCGCGATCCGAACGTTCGACCAGACGCGTCAACGACCATCGGGCGAAGGCAATGGGGGCGGCTACTCCGACACAGGATCCGGCGGCGGCGGCGGCTACGTCGGCGGTGGAGGCGGCGGCGGCAGCTCGGGATCGTGGTGAGCGGCCCGCGCCTGGCCGTCCGGATCAGCGCCGACGCGCTCCGCCAGATCCGGGGCGGCCACCCGTGGGTCTACGCCGATGCGATCACCTCCATCTCGCGCGGTGGAAGTGCCGGGGACCTTGCCGTGGTGTTCGACGACCGCCGGCGCTTCGCCGCGATCGGGCTCTACGACCCCGACTCCCCAATCAGGATCAAGATCCTGCACCACGGCGATCCCACCCCGATCGACCGAGCCTGGTGGATCCGGCAGGTCTCCGGCGCGATGGAACGCCGCTCGGCGTTGGCGCAGGATCAGGCGACGACCGCGTGGCGGGTCGTCCACGGTGAGAACGACGGCCTGCCCGGCCTGGTGGTCGATCGTTACGCCGACACCGCGGTGGTCAAGATCTACAGCGCCGCGCTGATCGACCACCTCGACGACATCGTCGCCGGAGTCGAGACGGTTCTGCACCCCGCGCGCATCGTGCTCCGGGCCAGCCGCCAGGTGGTCGGCCGGCTGCCGGGACGATGGGCCGCGGGCACGGTGGTCGGCCACTCGCCCACCGGCCCGATCGAGTACCGGGAGCTCGGCCTCACCTTCGCCGCCGACGTCGTGCGCGGCCAGAAGACCGGCGCCTTCCTCGACCAACGGGACAACCGGGCACTGGTTGCCCGACACGCCGCCGGGCGGTCGGTGCTCGACGTCTTCTGCTGCACCGGCGGTTTCGCCGTCCATGCCGCCGCCGGCGGAGCCGGCGCCGTCCACCTCGTCGACCAGAGCGCGGGCGCCATCGACACCGCCCGGGCCAACCTTGATCGCAACGGTGCGACGGCGGCGGTGACGAGCACCGTCGGCGACGCCTTCGCGACGATGGAACACCTCGTCCGGCAACGCAAGAGATTCGGCGTGGTCGTGATCGACCCGCCGTCGTTCGCACCGAACCAGGCCGCAGTGCCCGCCGCCCGACATGCCTATCGCCGCCTCACCCGCCTGGGGATCCAGCTCGTCGAGCCCGGTGGCGTGCTGTTTCAGGCGTCGTGCTCGAGCCGGATCGGCCGCGACGAGTTCGTCACGTTGGCCAACGAGGAGATCAAACGCTCCGGAGCTCGCTTCGACCGATTGGCCCAGACCGGCCACCCACTGGATCATCCGATCGGCTTTGCCCAGGGCGCGTACCTGAAGGCACTCCTCGGGCGGGTTGGCGATCATCGCCACGGTCGGGCTCGCTAGGTTCGCGCTGGTGCGTGTCGGCCTCCTGACCCGGGAATACCCACCGGACGTCTACGGCGGAGCCGGCGTGCACGTCGACTTCCTGGCCCGTGAGCTTCGCCGCCTGGTGGACGTCGACGTCCACTGCATGGGTGAGCCCCGCGAGGGGGTGACGGCCCACGCGGACGACGACCCCCGGCTCGCGGGCGCCAACCCGGCCCTGCGGATCCTGTCGACCGACCTCACGATGGCCGCCGCCGTGATCGACGATGACCTGGTCCACTCCCACACCTGGTACACCAACATGGCCGGCCACCTCGCCAAGCTGCTGCACGGCATTCCGCACGTCGTCACGTCGCACTCGTTGGAACCGCAACGTCCGTGGAAGGCGGAGCAACTCGGCGGCGGCTACCGGCTGTCGTCATGGGCCGAACAGACCGCCTACGAGTCCGCCGATGCGGTGATCGCCGTCAGCGCCGGCTCGCGCCGCGATGTGCTCGCCAGCTATCCGGCGCTCGATCCCGCGCGGGTCCACGTGGTGCACAACGGGATCGACACCGACTTCTACCGCCCGGTCGCCGAGACCGACGTCGTCGAGCGGCTGGGCATCGACCCCGCTCGACCCAGCGTCGTGTTCGTCGGACGGATCACCCGGCAGAAGGGGGTGCCGCACCTCCTGCGGGCGGCACGAAGTTTCGATCCCGCCGCGCAACTGGTGCTGCTGGCCGGGGCCGCCGACACCGCGCCGCTCGGCGCCGAGATCGCCGCCGCCGTCGCCGGTCTGCGTGCCGAGCGTGATGCGGTCGTGTGGGTCGACGAGATGCTCTCTCGGTCCGACGTCCGTCAGGTGCTCAGCCACGCCACCGTGTTCGTGTGCCCCTCGGTGTACGAGCCTCTCGGCATCGTCAACCTCGAGGCGATGGCGTGCGCCACCGCAGTGGTCGCCAGCGATGTCGGCGGCATCCCCGAGGTCGTCGACGATGCCATCACCGGCTTGCTGGTTCACTACGACGACACGGCGCCGGGCGCCTTCGAGGCCGGACTGACGGGTGCGGTCAACGAGTTGATCGCCGACCCGACGCGTGCACGGGCGATGGGCGAAGCCGGTCGCCGGCGCGCGGTCGACGAGTTCGGGTGGGACACCGCGGCGCGACGTACGGTCACGATCTACGAATCGGTGCTCTAAGTCCGACGAGACCGAGATGCCGACATGCCGACGTCACAAGGGGAACACCGGATGGCCAGCCTGCACGACACCGCGACCTTCACCGATCTCGTCGTCACGGCGTTGCGTCGAGGCGGTGACCACATCGCTTTCCATCAGGACGGCGTCGATGTCACCTATCGCCAGCTGGAGGACCGAATCGCCCGGCTGACCACGCTGTTGCGCGAGCGCGGGCTCGGCCCCGGGGAGGGGGTCGGGGTGTTGTCCCCCAACCGCCCCGAGGTGTACCTCGCCCAGGTCGCCCCGGCGTTCGCCGGTGGCCGCTACACGGCCTTGCACCCGATGGGCTCGCTCGACGACCACGTCTACTCATGCGACGAGGCCGAGTTGAAGATCCTCCTGGTCGACCCGGCGTACGCCGCCCGCGCCGGCGAGTTGCGCGAGCGATGCCCGTCGGTCGAACACGTCCTGACCTTCGGGCCCAGCGACGCTGGCGATGACCTTCACCCGGCACTCGACGCGCTTACTCCGGCGCGCTTGACCACCGGGATGCGCGACCCCGAGGACTTGTGCTGGCTGCTCTACACCGGGGGTACGACCGGCGTCCCCAAGGCCGCGATGCTCCCCGAGCGAGCGGTCGCCCAGATGTGCTTTTCGGTCTCGGTGGGCTGGGACCTGCCAGCGCAGCGGCGCTACCTCGCTTGCGCGCCCATCTCGCACGCCGCCGGCATGCTCGTCACCCCCGTGCTGATGTCGGGCGGCACCGTCGTCTTGATGAAGTCGTTCGATCCCGGCCAGTGGCTGCGTGTCGCCGCCGAGCAGCACATCACCCTCGGTCTGCTGGTCCCGACGATGATCTACGCCGTCCTCGACAACCCGGACCTCGACGCCACCGATCTCTCGGCGCTCCAGACGGTGATGTACGGGGCCTCGCCGATGTCGCCGACGCGCATGGTCGAGGCGATCGAGCGGATCGGCCCGGTGTGGTCGCAGCTGTACGGCCAGACCGAGTGCGCCGGGACGTCGACCTCGATGCCACGCGGCGACCACGACCCGACCAACCTGGAACGGCTGACGTCGTGCGGCTTCCCGATGCCCGGCGCCCGCATCGCCGTGCGCGACGACGACGGCAACCAGGTCGAACCCGGTCAGCCCGGCGAGATCTGTGTCCAGGGCGCGACGGTGATGCAGGGCTACTTCAAGCAGCCCGAGCTGACCGAGGAGACGATCGGCGACGGCTGGCTGCGCACCGGTGACGTGGCCGTCGAGGACGAGGACGGCCGGCTCTACATCGTCGACCGCAAGAAGGACATGATCGTCTCGGGTGGGTTCAACGTGTTCCCGCGGGAGATCGAGGACGTGCTGACCAGCGATCCCAACGTCTCCGTCGCCGCCGTCATCGGCGTGCCCGACGACAAGTGGGGTGAGGCGGTGAAGGCGCTGGTCGTCGCCAAGCCGGGCGCGATCGTCGACACCGAGGCGCTGCGCCGACTGGTCAAGGACCGCAAGGGCGGCGTCTACGCCCCGAAGTCGATCGATGTCGTCGACGAGCTGCCGCTCACGCCGGTCGGCAAGGCCGACAAGAAGGTGCTGCGCAAGCAGTACTGGGGCGACCGCACGCGCAACGTCAACTGACGGTTGCCAGGTACCCCCTAGGGGTATAGAGTGGCGGCATGAGCGAACAGCATTTCGTCGTCACCGGCATGACATGCGGGCACTGCGTTGCCGCCGTGAACGAGGAGCTGACCAAGCTCCCGGGCGTCACCGACGTCGACGTCCAACTCGACGGTGGCGCCGTGACGATCCGGTCCGACCAGCCGCTCGACGACGAGGCCGTGCGTGCCGCCGTCGACGAAGCGGGCTACGAGCTCGTCGGCTGACGACCATGACGGCGATCGACACCACCCCCAACGCCGGCCACGAGGTCGACCTCGACGTCCAGGGCATGACCTGCGCCTCGTGTGCCATGCGTATCGAGAAGCGCCTCAACAAGCTCGACGGCGTCACGGCGACCGTCAACTACGCCACCGAGCGGGCCCACGTCAAGTACCCCAATGGGGTATCTGCCGAGGACCTGATCGAACAGGTCGAGGCCGCCGGCTATCAGGCCTCGGTGCCGGCGCCCCCCGCCGGCACCGACCCCAGCCGCTCCGAGAACGACACCCCCGTTGCCGACCCCACCCGCACCCTGCGTGATCGCCTCCTCGTCTGCACGGCGCTGACGGTGCCCGTGGTGCTGCTGGCAATGATCCCGGCGCTCCAGTTCGACGCCTGGCAATGGCTGTCGCTGACACTGGCCGCCCCGGTCGTCGTCTGGGGCGCCCTGCCCTTCCACCGGGCCGCCCTCGCCAACGCCCGCCACGGCACCGCCACCATGGACACGCTGATCTCGGTCGGCACGCTGGCCGCGTTCGGCTGGTCGCTGTGGGCGTTGTTCCTCGGCGACGCCGGAATGATCGGGATGACCCACGGATTCAGCCTGTGGCCCGAGCGTGGGATGGCATCGAGCCAGATCTACCTCGAGGTCGCCGCCGGGGTGACGACGTTCATCCTCGCCGGCCGCTACTTCGAGGCCCGAGCCAAGCGCCAGTCCGGCGCCGCACTCCGGGCGCTGATGGAGCTCGGCGCCAAAGACGTCGCCGTGGTGCGCGACGGCGACGAGGTGCGCATCCCGATCGAGGAGTTGAAGGTCGGCGACCGGTTCGTCGTCCGTCCCGGCGAGAAGGTGGCGACCGACGGGCTGATCATCGACGGCTCCTCGGCCATCGACACGTCGCTGCTCACCGGCGAGAGCGTGCCCGTCGAGGTCGCCCCCGGCGACCGCGTCACCGGGGCGACCGTCAACGCCGGTGGTCGCCTCCTTGTCGAGGCGACGCGAGTCGGCGCCGACACCGCGCTGGCGCAGATGGCCCGTCTGGTCGAGGACGCCCAGAGCGGCAAGGCACCGGTGCAACGACTGGCCGACCGCGTGGCCGGGGTGTTCGTCCCGGTCGTCATCCTCATCGCCCTCGGCGTGCTGGCCTTCTGGCTGATCAAGGGTGAGACGACGCTGGCGTTCACCGCCGCCGTCTCGGTGCTGATCATCGCCTGCCCGTGCGCCCTCGGCCTCGCCACCCCGACCGCGCTGCTCGTCGGCACGGGGCGCGGCGCCCAGCTCGGCATCCTCATCAAGGGACCCGAGGTGCTGGAGAGCACCCGGCGGGTCGACACGATCGTGCTCGACAAGACCGGCACGGTGACGACCGGCAGAATGACGCTGCGCGAGGTCGTCCCGGCCACCGGGGAGGACGAGCGCACGCTGCTGGCGCTCGCCGCCTCGCTGGAGGACGCTTCCGAGCACCCGATCGCCCAGGCCATCGCCGACGGCGCCCGGGGTCGTGGGCTCGTCCTCTCCCCCGTCGAGTCGTTCCGCAACACGCAGGGCCTCGGTGTCGAAGGCGTCGTCGAGGGCCACGCGATCGTCGCCGGACGCCCGCGGTTCCTGGCCGATTGGGGCATCCATCCCAGCCCGGAGCTGACCGCCGCAATGGACCGAGCCGAGGAGTCCGGCGCCACCGCGGTGATGGTGGCGTGGGACGGCGAGGCCCGCGGTGTGGTGGTCGTCGCCGACTCGGTGAAGCCCACGTCGAGCGAGGCGATCACCCGGCTGCGGGCACTGGGTCTGACGCCGGTGCTGCTGACCGGGGACAACGAGCGGGCCGCCCGTACCGTCGCCGCCGAGGTCGGCATCGACCAGGTGATCGCCGAGGTGCTCCCCGCCGACAAGGTCGATGTCGTCAAGCGTCTGCAGGCCGAGGGCAAGGTCGTGGCGATGGTCGGTGACGGTGTCAACGACGCCGCCGCCCTCGCCCAGGCCGACCTCGGTCTGGCGATGGGTACCGGGACCGACGTGGCCATCGAAGCCAGCGATCTGACGCTGGTCGGTGGTGACCTACGGGCCGCCGCCGACGCCATCCGGTTGTCCCGGCGCACGCTCCGCACGATCAAGGGCAACCTGTTTTGGGCCTTCGCCTACAACGTGGCGGCCATCCCGCTCGCCGCCGCCGCGCTGCTGAACCCGATGGTCGCCGGTGCGGCGATGGCGTTCTCGAGCGTGTTCGTCGTGACCAACAGCCTGCGGCTGCGTAGCTTCAAGCCGGCATGAGCGAGCAGGAGGAATCCACGGTGCATGGGTACGCCGACAACAAGGCCGACTACCTCAAGCGGCTGCGCCGCATCGAGGGTCAGATCCGCGGCCTGCAGCGCATGGTCGACGGCGACGTGTACTGCATCGACATCCTCACCCAGGTCTCGGCGGCCACCAAGGCACTGCAAAGCGTGGCGCTCGGTCTGCTCGACGAGCATGTCCGTCACTGCGTGCGCGACGCCGTCGTGGCCGGCGACGACGAGCACGCCGACCAGATGGTGACCGAAGCCACCGCCGCCATCACCCGTCTCGTCCGCTCCTGACCCACCACGGTCGCCGGGTCACCGGTTGGCGCGGTCCGCGAATCGGTCATGTCGTGTTCGATTCGCGGACCACGGTGACCCGTGCACCGGAGCGAGCGCCGGGCTCCGACGTCAGGTGCGGACGAAGGCAGATTGGCTGGCCGTGCCGAGCAGCGTCCCGTCCTCGGCCCAGAGGTGGGCGATGCCGTGGCCGTAGCCGTCGAGCACGGCATGTACCTGGACGTCGGCCAGCACCCACTCGGTCTCGACCAGATGACCGAGGCGGATCGTGTTGTCCAAGCTCGCACCGCTCAGCGGCAGCCCGGTCGCCGAGGCGAACCCCGACGGCACGAGATCCCCCACCAGCGCCAGCTCGGCGGCGTCGGGCACGTGTGGCCCACCCGGCAGCCGAACCCAGTAGGCGGCGCGGCCGCCGGTGTCCACCGGTGGACGCCCCTTGGCCAGCTGACGCCGCGACACCCCCTTGACGATCCGCAGGTCATAGATGCCGTGGAATGTCCCCACGGCCTCGGCCACGACCTGGGCGCGCGTCTCGGTCGGGAGCGGGACATCGGGACGCTCGGCCGCCGTCCAGCGCACGTCGCTGTCGCGCCGACCGAGCGTCGCCAGCACGCTGAGCACCTCGTCATCGCCGTCGCGCACGACCCCACGCGCCTGGGTGGTCCGCCGCCCCGCCACCGGCTCGGCCAACTCCACGTCCAGGGTGGTCAGCTCGCGCACGAACGTCAGGTACTGAGCGGTCGCCCACACCAGCGGCCGGCCCGTCGTGGCCTCCAAGGCGGCGATCACCGCGGCCAGCCCGGCGCCGCCGTACAGCGCCCCGCGGGCGGTCATCACCCGGCGCTGCAGCGGGAAGCGCCAGTGCATCGGGTCGTCGGTGGGCTCGAGGCCGAGGAACTCGATGGTCGCTGTCACGACGGCGGACCCTAGGCGCGGGCCCACCGTTAGGGTCCGCCCGATGCCTCGCTGGTTGTCGGGAACCCTGGTCTTCGTCTCCTCGGGGTCGGTGCTGGTCCTGGAGATCCTCGCCGGGCGCGTGCTGGCGCCGTTCGTCGGCGTCTCCCTCAACACCTTCACCGGGATCATCGGGGTCATCCTCGCCGGCATCGCGGCGGGGGCTTGGCTCGGCGGACGACTCGCCGACCGCCACGACCCCCGCCGGCTCCTCCCCGGAGCGCTCGTGCTCGGCGGGGCCAGCGCGATCGCCGCCGTGCCGCTGGTGCGTCTGTTCGGCTCGGCCGACGTGCGCCCGGGCCCCAGCGCGATCGTGTTCCTGGCCGCCGTCGGCTTCTTCCTGCCCTCGATGTTGCTCAGCGCCGTCACCCCGCTGGTCGTCAAGATCGAGCTCGCCGACCCCGCCCACACCGGCCAGGTGGTCGGGACCCTCTCGGCGCTCGGCACCGCGGGCTCGCTACTCGGGGTGTTCGCGACCGGCTACGTGCTGGTGGCGGCGTTTCCCACCACCCCCGTCGTCGTCGCCCTCGGCAGCCTCCTGGTGGGCGGCGGCGTGGCCCTGTGGCTGGCCACGGGTCGGACACTGCGACCCGCCGTGGTCGCCGCCGGGGTGCTGGTCGCGGGGTTCGCCAGCCTCGGCGCCGTCGCCATCGACGATCGCTGCGACATCGAGACCGCCTACTTCTGCGCCCGCGTCCGCCTCGACACGATGCGCGAGCACGGGCGGATCCTCCAGCTCGATACCCTCGAACACTCCTACGTCGACATCGTGGATCCGACGTTTCTCGGCCACAGCTACGCCAACACACTCGCCGATGTGCTGGCGGTGATGACCCCAGCCCCGGAGCCGATCGACGTCGTCCACGTCGGTGGCGGTGGGTTCACGATGCCCCGCTACCTGGCCGCGACCCGGCCCGGCACCCACAGCACGGTGCTCGAGCTCGACGAGGCGATCGTCGAACTCGGTGAGGCCGAGCTCGGCTTGGAGCTCGGCCCCGACCTCGTGGCCGTCACCGGTGACGCCCGAACCAACGCCCGGGCCGTCCCCCGTGACAGCGCCGACGTGGTGATCGGTGACGCCTTCGGCGGGCGGTCGGTGCCGTGGCATCTGACCACCGTCGAGTTCGTGCGCGACATCGACCGCATCCTGCGACCCGACGGGCTGTACGTCCTCAACGTCATCGACCGCAACTCGCTCGGCTTCGCCCGCGCCGAGCTCCAGACCCTGCGCGACGTGTTCCCTCACGTGGCGGTGGTCGCCAGCGAGCCGACGTTGGCGTTCGCGGGCGGCGGCAACCTGATCCTCGTCGGATCGCACCGCCCGATCGACGCGGCGGCGATCACCGACGCCAACCGGGCGCGTGGCGACGGGCGCGTCGCCCGGGCCGACGACGCCTGGCTCGACGACTGGCTCGGTGACGCCGACGTGCTGACCGACGAGCACGCCCCGGTGGACCAACTCATCTCGGGTTGATCGCGGTCACCGACCGGCGGCCACAATCGGCGTCGTGAACGTCAGCACTTTGCGCGCCGAGGTACGGGACTGGTTGGCCGAGCACTGGGACCCCGCCCGCAAGCGATCCGACTGGCTGGCGATGGTCGTCGACGCCGGCTGGGCGGTGCCGACGTGGCCGCGCCGGTACGGCGGGCGGGGCCTCGATGGCGACGCCTCCGCCGCGATCACCGCCGAGTTCGCCGCCGTCGGGGCCACCGGCACGGCTCAGGACGTGCACAACCTGTGGGCCAACACGCTGCTGCGCTACGGCACCGACGAGCTGAAGGCCAAGCTGATCCGCCCGCTGCTGCTCGACGAGGTGGCGATGTGCCTGCTGTACTCCGAGCCCGGGGCGGGGTCCGATCTGGCCGGTCTACAGACCCGCGCCGAGCGCGACGGTGACGAGTGGGTCGTCACCGGCCAAAAGGTCTGGACCTCGTCGGCCCGCGACGCCGAGTACGGGATGCTGGTCGCCCGCACCGACTGGGACGTGCCCAAGCACATGGGGATCTCGTTCTTCTTCCTGCCGATGCGTCAGGACGGCATCGAGATCCGCCCGATCAAGCAGATCACCGGCGAATCGCACTTCAATGAGGTGTTCATCGATGCCGCCCGTGTGCCGGGCGCGAACCTGCTCGGCGAGCTCAACGCCGGTTGGCGGGTGCTCCAGACGGCGCTGGCCTACGAGCGGTCGGTGATGGGCGACGTCGCCCGCGGACCTCGTCACTCCGCCGACAGCGACGGCAGCGACACGCCCGAGCGCGGCTCGGCGACCGATGTCGATCTCGGCGCCCTCGCCCGGACTGTCGGACGCGCCGACGACCCGGTGATCCGCCAACGCATCGCCCACGTCCACTCGCTGCGGATGGTCAACCGGTGGAACGCCCTGCGGGCCAAGAGCGAGTTGGAGCAGGGCACCTCGTCGCCGATCCTGTCGCTCGGCAAGCTGGCGATGTCCGACATCCTCCACACCGGGGCCAAGGTGCAGGGGGAGATCCTCGGCGCCGAGGCGATGCTCGCCGGCGAGGACCACCCGCGGGCCGACGACGCCAACTTCCTCGCCCTCAACGCGTACTTCACCTCGATCGGCGGCGGCACCGATCAGATCCAGCGCAACATCATCGGTGAGCGCGTGCTCGGTCTGCCACGCGAGCCCGACGGCTCGCGTCAGCTGCCCTTCCGCGACGTGCCGCGGCCACCCATCGCGCGCTGAGGACTCGATCGAAAAGATCCACCACCCGCGCCACGCTCAACCGCTCACGACACGGGGCAACGCTGCGGGTCGGGTTGGATCGGGGGCCCGCCCACCGCACAGTGGAAGCGGCGGGCGGATCGACGCGTGCGGCGGTCGGTGAGCCCGACGAAGGCGACCGGCGCCGCCACCACCGCCACCACGGCGACGATGCGCAGGCCACGCTGGGCGGCCCCGGCGACATCGGTGCCGTGCCGCGCCGTCGTCAACCCGGCCACCACCGGAACCACCGCCACGGCGGCCAACCCGGCGGTGCGGGCCACCGCGTTGTTGACGCCCGACGCGGTGCCGACACGACCGGCCGGGACCGAACCCATCACCGCCTCGGTCAGCGGGGCCACGAACAGGACGAGACCCAGACCGAGCACGACCGCTCCCGGGGCGACATCGCTGAGCCACACGGCGTCGGTCCCCAAGCCGCTCAGCATCCACAGCCCGATCCCGGCAAGGAGTGCACCCGCCGTCAACGGTAAACGGGGGCCGATGCGCTCGGACAACGCCCCCGACCGCGCCGACAACACGAGCATCAGCACGGTGGTCGGGAGCATCGCGACCCCGGCGGCAAACGCCGACCATCCCGCCGCCACCTGCAACTCGTAGGCGACGAGGAAGAAGGCGACCCCGAGCGGGGCGTAGAGCAGCACCGTCACCACGTTGGTGACCGCGAACGTCCGGTTGGCGAACAGCGCCGGCGGTACCAGCGGGTTCGCGGCGGCGCGTTCACGGGCCACGAAGGCGGCGGCGGCGATGGCGGCGGCGACGAGCGCCGCGATGACCGGCCCGTCGGCCCATCCCCGCTCCCCCGCCGCGGTGAGACCCCACGTCGCGGCGGCCAACCCGAAAACCGCCAGGAGCGCACCACCGACGTCCAACGGACCCGTCGCCGACCGATCCCGCGTCTCGGGGACGGCGCGCCAGGTGGCGGCCACCACGGCGACCGCCACCGGCAGATTGAGCAGGAACGCCCAGCGCCACCCGGGCCCGTCGACGACCCACCCGCCGACGAACGGTCCGATCGCACCGGCGACACCCGACAGCCCGGACCAGGCGCCGACGGCACGGGCACGGTCCTGCTCGACAAAGCTGGCCTGGAGGATCGCCAGGCTGCCCGGCGTCAGCAGGGCGGCACCGGCCCCCTGGAGAATGCGGGCCACGACCAGCGCCTCCACCGTCGGTGCCAGCCCGCACAACATCGACGCCAGCGCGAACCACACGGTGCCACCGACGAAGACGCGTCGCCGCCCCCACCGATCCCCGAGGGTTCCGCCGAGCAAAATCAGCGACGCCAGCGCCAGCAGGTACCCCGTCAAGATCCATTGCAGGGCGCCGACCCCGGCGTCGAGATCCTCCCCGATCCGCGGGAGCGCGACGTTGATGACGGTGGCGTCGAGCGACGCCATCCCGCTCGCCGCGACCGTCGCGAACAGCGCCACCCGACCTCGCGAGCTGGCCAGCGTGAGGACGGAGCCGGCGGTGTCACCGGGCCCCGCGGCCTCACCGGCGGCTGCCGTCATGGCTCGATGGTCACGATCTGGCGTTCGCGCGACATCCACTGGAAATCGACCCGCAGCGTGCGATCGACTTCCTCGCTCAGCGCATCGACGAGGTCGTCGACCGCCGGTGGCGAGCCCGGTCCCGCCACCACCAAGGTCACGAGGTCCCCGTCGGTGTCCACCGAGATCAGCGAGGTGTCCTCGTCGTCGTCGATCCAGTCGATCACCACGTTGCGCACCCGATCGTTGGTCAACGAATCGCGCGCCACCGCCGCGCCGTTGACGACAAGCCCGCCGATGACCAACAGCCCGACCACCACCACGGCGGCCAGGGCGCTGCGCACCCGGCGCTGGTTGACCGTCACCGCTTCGAGCGGAGCGACGCCGGTCACCACGAACACGGCGCCGCCGACCAACACGATGGCCACCAGGTTGGTCAAGAAGAGCAGCGACGTGCCGGCCGCCGCCGCCCAATCACCGTGCTGGGCGGTGATGCCCACCACGGTCAGTGGCGGCACGAGCGCGATCGCGATCGCCACCCCCGGCAGCGAGGAGGCGACCGAGTCGCGGGCCCGGGCGTAGGCGCCGGCGCCTCCCGCCACGACGGCGATCACGAGGTCGGCGACGGTCGGGTGCGAACGCGAGGCGATCTGGCTGTTCGAGGCGAGGTCGACGGTGAGGCTGTCGCTGGCGGACAGCAAGACGCTGACGGTGAGCGCGATGGCGATCCCCAACGCCACCGCGGCACTCGAGTACATCAGTCGACGCGGCCACCCCATCGTCAGCGCGAAGCCCATCGCCATCATCGGGTTCATCAGCGGCGCGATCAGCATCGCGCCGATCACCACGGCGGTGGAGTCGGTGATGACCCCCATCGAGGCGATCGCCGAGGCGAAAACCATCAGCGTGGCGTACTGGATCAGCTGCGAGCGGGCGACGGCGCCCTCGAAGTAGAGCGATGCGACCAGCCGATCGCGATCGATGTCGAGCCGGCCGTTGTGACGAAACCACCGACCGAAGAGCGCGAATGGGCCGAGCGACGGCCCGTCGTCACCGAGATCGAGGATGTGCGCCCGCATCGCGGCGTGGAGCCCGAACCACGCGCTGAGGATGAACCCGGCGACCAGACCGGCGAGACGCGGGGCCGCCAGCGGGATGGTCAACAGGGCGACGCCGGCCAGCGCGATCGTCAGCATGGGCACCGACGGGTCGCTGGCTGGGTTGGTGCCCGACGTCCCGATCGTGTGTCGTCGCCGCCAGCCGATCATCGCGAGGAGGACCATCACAACGCCGGCCGCTCGGCTGATCCAGCGCACCAGGTCGTCGGACAGCACGAGGTGGGCACCGATGACGATGGCACCGGCCAGACAGGCCATGACCGCCAGCCGCGGCCGCGGCTCGTGCCGCCACAGCCAGCGTGCGCCGGCCAGCAGCACCAGCACCACGAGTCCACTGGCCACGCTCATCACCACCGAGCGGATGCCCGGGAACAGGCCCGACAAGGCCACCAGCGAGCCGATGCCGGCCAAACCGTGGAGCACGGCGACCGCCAGGTCACCGCCGTCGATCGCCCACCGTCCCGTGTCGGCAGCATCGTCGGCGCCCCATGTGACGCTGTCCGGCGAGCGATCTCCCATCGTCGTCACCACCCTTCTGCGGTACATCGCCGCGTCCGTATGGTGTGCATCGTGTCAGACCTCGTGGTGGTGTCCTGGAACATCGAGCACGGGCTCGATGCCGGCGGCGCGGCCTCGATGTTGCGCGACCACCCGATCGCTCGTCTCGCCGACGTGGTGCTGTTGCAGGAGATGGACGAGGCCGGGGTCGGCGTCATCGCCGCGGCGCTGACCGGCGAGTACGCCTACGCCCGTGCCTCGGTGCATCGGGCCACCGGCCGCGACTTTGGCAACGCGGTGATCGCACGGCACCCGGTTACCGATTCGGCGGTGACCGGGCTGCCCCATCGGGCGGCCGTTCGGGGCGAGCCGCGGATCACCATCAGCGCTCGGGTCGGTGTCCCGCAGGGTGCGGTGATCGCCGTCAGCACCCACACCGAGGTCGCCACGATGTCGCTGCGTCGGCGCCGGGACCAGTTCGCCACCGCCGCCGCGGCACCGAGCTGTGCCTGCCCGATCGTCGTCGGCGGTGACTTCAACACCGCCAGTCGACGCTCGATCGGCGCGCTCGATGCCGCGATGGGATCGATGGGCTTCCTCCGAGCCAGCAGCACCGATGCCGTGACGTTCCGACGATTCGGCCGGGGGTTCACGATGGACCATCTGTTCACACGCGGACTCGACGTGGTCGGGACCGGTGTCATCGGGCCGGCGCCTGCCAGCGACCATCGGCCGATCTGGACGAGCTTCAGCTACCGAACCGACGCGACCCGGTGTCGGGTCCACCCGCCGCCCCGATGACTCACACCGCGGACTCCACACGGGTCGCCCGGAGCGGGCGGTAGCGGTCGTACAACGTGATGATCAACGTCACGAGCAGCAGGAAGAACGCAGCGGCCGCCTCGTTGAGGCGACGGTCCTGCTGGTGGGGAAGCACGGCGTAGAGACCCACCAGGCCAAGGTTGAGCACGAGCATGGCGACGAACTGCCGGGGGATGGTCGCCCACGTCGCGCCTCGACGCTGCCACCACTCGCTGACCGCGGCGTTGCCGATCGAGATCACCGCCACGGCGAGGCACAACGGGCCCGTCGCCACCGACGACTCGGGCAGCATCTGGGCGAAGATCAGCACCACGAGGACGATCAGTACCACCTTCTCGGCCAGCACCATGTCGAAGAACCGGGTGCGCTGGAGGTGCCCGGTCGGGGGAAAGCCGGGATGACGGTCGACGTCGAAACTCACCGGCCAGTCCGGTGCCGGCGCCCGGGCGACCACCGCCCGCACCGCCAGCACCAACGCCACGGCGAGCACCGCCACCAGCGCGACGAACCACCAGTTCTCCCCCAGTGCCGTGCCCCACGACGCGTCGAGCGGGACCCCCAGCACGTCCCGTTTCAACACGTTGGTGAAATCGAGCTTGGCGATGTGGATCCACCACTCCTGGGGCAGCTTGATGAACACCCAGATGAAGGCGGCGAGCAGAACGAGGCGACGCCGACCGAGCCGGTTGGGGTCCCAGCCGAGCCGGATCGTCTCGTAGGCGATGAAGAGGTACTCGAAGGTGTTGGGAAAGACCAGCAGGAGAGCGCGGACGTCGGTCAGCTCGAACAGCGTCACGCCGATCAAGCGGTAGTACCAGAGCCCGGCGGCCAGCAGCGCGGCGTACGGGCTGCGCCAGTTGCGCATCGTGGACAGAAAGGCGATCGCCAGGTAGTAGACATCGAGCGCCTTGTCGTAGCCCTGGTAGCCGGCGAGGTCGAGATCGGTGGCGGCCTGGAAGATCGACTGGTCGGCGGCGTCGATCACCAGCGAGGCGAGGATCGCCGGCAGCGGAAACCGGGGGATGAACAACGGCACCACCAACCTGGTCGCCAACACGGCCAGCAAGACGGCCTGATCCGACGTCATCGGCGCTTCCCCACGTGGTCGATCGGCTGGTCACGACGCGACAGAGACCCTCCGGAGAGGGCCCCTGATCGAGGGTGACATCTGGAGCGGACGACGGGATTCGAACCCGCGACCCTCACCTTGGCAAGGTGATGCTCTACCAACTGAGCCACGTCCGCGTGGGTGCGCAACTGTACCAGTGCGGTCGTCCGAGCGGACAACGGCTCGGCAACCTCAACCGTCGTCGGAACGCAGGTCGATCCGCAGAGTGAGCACCCCGTCGTCGAGGCTGGCGGCAGCATCACCGATGATCGCGAAGTCCTGGAAGTCGGCCTGGGCCTGCTGGATGAACGCCGTGCGCTCGGTACCGGCCACCGGCGGCAACGGCCGCCGCTTGACGGCCGCGGCGCGGTCGCGAAACCGAGCGAGCATCTGATCGACGTCGAGGTCAGCCATCGTCTCGATCGTACTCATCGGGCCCGTCAGGCCCGTCAGGCGCGTCAGGCGCGTCAGGCCCGTCGATCATCGGGGCGGGAGCGCGCGCTCCATCGGGGCGCGCGCTCGTGAGGATCTCGTCACGCCGGATCTCGTCCCCGCGACGCCACGCCCGCCCGGTCATCACCTCGAGTGGGCCGAGCGCCGGGGCGTCGCGGCGGGTCCGGCGGATCAGCCACACGGCGAGGCCGACCATGGTGGCGGCGAGGACGAGCAGCAGCGCCACGATGACGAAGACGACGGTACCGGTGGAGACGGCGAGGACGGCGAAGCGGTTCACGGCATTGCCGATGATGGCAGCTCCCCCACGCCGCGAGCGCGATCACACTTGGTGAGCGGGACACCACCAGGTCGTCCGGCCGCCGACGGTGGCTCGCTGCATCGGGGTCGCACAGCGCGGACACGCTCCCCCGACGGCCCGGAACTCGGGCGACAGCGTCCCGGTGTGACTGCCGCCCCGGCGCATCATCACCGGCAGCCGACGCCGGATCGTGCGCTGCAAGGCGGAGACCTCCGAAGCGGAGAGCGAACGCGCCGGTCGCCGGGGGTCGATGCCGGATCGCCACAGCACCTCGTCGACCAGCAGGTTGCCCAGTCCGGCGATGCGCTGCTGGTCGAGCAGGACGGCCTTGACGGGTGCGGAGCGCCCACCGAGCGCGCCGGCCAGCCCTCGCGCGGTCAGCGACAAGGCATCTGGTCCGAACCGATCCAGCGGTGGGTCCAGCACCACCCGACCGAGCCGGCGGGGATCGTGGAGCCGCAGCCGGCGGCCGTCGTCGAGGCGGACCACCCAGCGGTCCCACACCGGGTGCTCACCGCGGCTGCCGTAGGCGAGCCGACCGACGGGATCCTCGTCGCCGAGCAGCAACCGACCGGTCATCCCGAGATGGACACCGATGTCGCCGTGGTCGGTGCGGAGCACCAACTGCTTGCCGACGCGTCCCACGCCCTCGATCGACGCACCGCTCGCTGCCGCGTCCACACCGTCGCCGACGACCAGCAGATCGGTTCGCTCGACACGCTCGATCGTCCGTCCGATCGCGGTGACGATCCCGGCCCTGGTGATCTCGACCTCCAAGATCTCGGGCACCCATCGAGTGTGGCCGGCGCCCCTCGGCGCGCCACACTCGGGCGGTGGTCGGTGACGCGCTGTGGTTCGCCGTCCCGGTGCTGGTGTGCGCCGGGATGCTGTGGGTGGCGTTCCGCATGGAGCCACACTGGTCATCCAAGGACGGCCGACGTTTCCTGACGATGGCCCAGCCCGTGGACCGGCACCGCCAACCGCTCGAACGCCGCTACGAGGTGCGTGGCTCGGTCACCGAGGACGGGCTGCTCCGCCTCACCCGCCGCGGCGTACTGCGCCGCGGCGGGGGCCAGCGCTTCCGGGTGCTCGGAGCGTTGGAATCGCCACCGGCCGGCAAGGCCGTCTACGTCCTCGATGCGCAGCCGCCCGGTACCGACGGCGCCCACGTGCTGCTGCGGCTGCCGGCGACGTCGCCGGTCGTCGCGATGCTCGACGATCTCAGCCGTCGAGAAACGCCGCCAGCGGCGGAGCCAGCTGATCGAGATTGATCAGGAAGGCGTCATGGCCGTGGGGCGAGTCGATCTCGACGTAGTCGCTGCGCGTGCCGTGCTGCTCGAGGGTCTCGGCGATCGCTCGTTGCTGGTAGGCGGGGTACAGGAGATCGGAGTTGATCCCGATCGTCAACGCCCGGGCGCGGACCCTCCCCATCGCCGCCTCCACCGAGCCGCGTCCACGGCCGACGTCGTGGAGATCCATCGCCTTGCCGATCACGAGATAGCTGTTGGCGTCGAAGCGACGTCCCAACTTGGTGCCGTGATACTCGAGGTACCGCTCGACCTCGAACTGCTGCCACAACCCGAACGTGTCGCCGTGCCGGGCGCGATCGGCAAGGTCGCGCCCGAACCGGTCGGCGACCACGTTCTCGCTGCGAAAGGTGACCTGGGCGACCATCCGGGCGATGGCCAGGCCCTCATCGGGGCCCACTCCGTCGGGCGGGTCGTAGTAGTCGCCACCGTTCCAGTTCGGATCGAGCGCGATCGCCCGCCGCCCGATCGCGCCCCACGCGATCTGCTGGGCCGACGCCTGCATGCAGGTGGCGATCGGGGCCACCGCGCCGACACGGTCCGGGTACATGACCGCCCACTCCAACGCCTGCATCCCACCCATCGAGCCGCCGATCACCGCGTGCCAGCGAGACACCCCGATGCGGTCGGCCAGGCGGGCCTGGGCCCGCACCATGTCGCGGATGGTGATCACCGGAAAGCGTGACCCGTAGGGCTTGTCGTCGACCGGGTGCGGCGACGCCGGGCCCGTCGATCCCTGGCATCCGCCCAGGACGTTGACGCACACCACGAACCAGCGGTTGGTGTCGATCGCCAAGCCCGGGCCGACGACGCCTTCCCACCATCCGGGTGTCGGGTGACCGCGCTCGGCGGGACCGGCGACGTGGCTGTCACCGGTCCAGGCATGGCAGATCAACACGGCGTTGTCCCCCGCCGGCGACCGCTGCCCCCAGGTCTCATAGGCGAGGGTGACGTCGGTGAGGGTGACCCCGCTCTCGAGTGCGAACCCGCGGTTGGTGGCAAAGGTGAGGAACTGGCGCCGGCCGACGGGATCGCCCGGCATCCACGCACCGGTCACGGTCGTGCGTGTCGTCATGGGCGCTGCTCCTCTCGTCGGGCTCGGCTGTCGGCACTCACGAGGGACCCTGGAACGCTTCGTTGCCGGCTCGCCGACCACATCGCACCACCGGGGCGGTGCTGGCACCTTGGGGCGCTCTCCCAGGTTGCCGGGCCCGTTTGGACATGCCGTCGGGGCCACTCGGAATGCGCAGCGAACGATAGCAGTGTCGTCGGGCGTGGGCTCATGCGCCGATTCGCGTTGACTACGGTCGAGCGCTGATGCGGGTGTTGGTCATCGGCGCGGGCGGCGTCGGCTCGGCGTTCGTCACGATCGCATCGGGTCGGCGCGCCTTCGAGCACATCACCGTCGCCGACGTGTCGGCTTCGCGGGCCACCGCCGCGGCCCACGCCGCCGACCCCGATGGGCGAGCGGAGGTGGCGGCGACGACGATCGACGCGTCCTCGGCATCGGCCGTCACCGCGCTGGCCTCGTCGGTCGGGGCCGATGTCGTGCTCAACGCCTGCGACCCGCGGGTCAACCCGCCGATCTTCGAGGGTGCCTTCGCCGCCGGCTGCCACTACGTCGACATGGCGATGCACCTGTCGACGCCGCACCCGTCCGACCCGTTCGGTCAGGTCGGGGTGCCGCTCGGCGCGGCGCAGCTCGCGGCATCGGACCGGTGGGCGGCGCGCGGCCAACTGGCGATCGTCGGGATGGGTGTGGAGCCCGGGTTCTCGGACGTCGCGGCACGCTATGCGGCCGACCATCTGTTCAGCCGGATCGACGAGATCGGGGTGCGTGACGGCGCCGATCTCGTGATCGACGGACACGACTTCGCGCCGACGTTCTCGATCTGGACGACGATCGAGGAGTGCCTCAACCCGCCGGTCATCTATGAGCGTGACCGCGGCTGGTTCACCACCGCGCCGTTCAGCGAACCTGAGGTGTTCACCTTTCCGCAGGGCATCGGACCGTTGAGCTGTGTCAACGTCGAACACGAAGAGGTCGTGTTGATCCCACGCTGGCTCGATGTCGGTCGGGTCACGTTCAAGTACGGTCTCGGCGAAGAGTTCATCGCCGTCCTGCGGACCTTGCACAAGCTCGGTCTCGACGACAAGGACCCAATCGTGGTGCGCGACGCGACGGTCTCACCGCGCGACGTGGTCGCCGCGGTGCTCCCGAACCCGGCCGAGCTCGGCGCCGAGATGCGCGGCCGCACCTGCGCCGGGACCTGGGTGCGGGGCCTCGGCCCCGATGGCGCCCCCCGTGAGGTGTACCTCTACCACGTCGTCGACAACGCCTGGTCGATGCGCGAGTTCGGCCACCAGGCGGTGGTGTGGCAGACGGCGGTGATGCCCACGGTCGCCATCGAGCTGCTGGCCACCGGCTCCTGGCAGGGTGCCGGTGTGCTCGGGCCCGAGGCGTTCCCCAGCGAGCCGTTCCTCGACCTGCTCGACCAGCACGGCACCGAGTGGGAATGGGAGGACTACCGCGACCGCGCTCCCGCACCCGGCGAGATCTCGGCCTAGCGGTCTACCCGAGCAGCGGCTGGGCGAAGCGCAACCGCCGCTCATAGCCGGCCTCGTCGGGGAGGAACCCGTTGCGATCCGGATACACGAGCTGCACGACCGAGTACGGAGCGCCCCGGTACCACGACGTCGCGGTGGCGAACAGGTCACCCCACCGATCGAGAGCGACCGGGCTGAACCGGCAGCGCAGCTCGTGGTCGAGGAGACCGACGAGGTCGACGCCGAGGGGGATCTCGGTGCCGCCCCGGACCGCCTCCACCACGAGGCCGATCAGCCCCTTGGCGGCCACCGGTGTGAGACCGAACACCACCAGCTCGGAGAACCCGCTGTCGGCGGGCAGCCCGATCGTGTACGTGTAACCGCCACGCGGCGGGTCGCTGGTGTGATCGGCGGGTACCGGCTCGAGGGCGTAGCCGTCCAACTCGATCATCCACTCGATCTTCTCGGCGTGGGGGATGTGGAAGTCGGGGAGCTCCACCCCCTCGACGGTACCGTCCTCACACGGATGTACCGGTTCCTGCTGTCCCCCCGATGGCTGCTCTTCCACCTACTGGTGATCATGGCGATGGCCGGGATGATCTGGGCCGGGATGTGGCAGCTCCGGCGCCTCGATCAGCGCGAGGCGTTCAACGCGGCCGTCGAGGCCCGCATCGATGAGCCGGCGGTGCCCATCGACGACCTGCTCGACGGTGTCGGCCTCGCCGACGACGCCACGCTCGACGACCTCGAGTGGCGCCCGGTGACGGTCACCGGCGTCTACCTCGCCGACGAGACAATCACCGTGGTCAACAAGTCCCAGGGTGGCGTCGCGGGGACGTTCGCCGTCACCCCGCTGGCCATCGACGACAGCCGCCTCGTGCTGATCGAACGTGGATTCTCGGCCCTCGGGGTCACCCAGGCCGCGGGGTCGACGCCGCCACCCGATGGTGTCGTCGACGTCGTGGGTCGGCTGCGCCCGACCCAGCAGCGCCGCACCGGCGGGCTGTCGGACCCAGCCGAGGGTGATCTCACCGAGGCGCAACGGATCGACATCGCCCGGCTGAGCCCGCAGCTGGACGGCGACGTGGCGCCGATGTACGTCGAGCTCACGTCGTCGACACCCGCCGAAGCCGACACGTTGGCGCCGATCGCCGCCCCCGAACTGTCCGAAGGGCCCCACCTCTCCTACGCCATCCAGTGGTTCATCTTCACGGTGTGCGTGGCGGTCGGGTGGGTGCTGGCCGTGCGCCGCTCGGTGGCCACCCGTCGCCGGGACGCTCGATCAGCCCCCGCGCCCGGCTGACTCCAATCGGGCCATGCGGCGGAACTGCTCGACGATGTCGGGGGTCCGGTGGCTCGGATCGAGCGACCGATACACCGTCTCGACGTTGACGGCGATGCGCCCGGACTCACCCCAGCCCGCGAACTGGGTGTCGGCACCCAACACCGCGGCGATCTCGCGGGCGGCGTCCCAGGCGTCGACGCCGGCGTGGAACCGAGCCGTCGCCTGCTCGTCGACGAGCGACAGGTAGTCGCGCACGGCGACGACGCCGGTCTTGCCGGTGAGCGGTCCGTGGCCGGGCACGATCGTGTCGACATCCAGACCGAGCATCAGATCGCACGCCGCGATCCAATTCGAAAGCGGGCCCGCCCACACGATCGGCGTGCCGCGGATGAACAGGATGTCGCCGGTGAACACGGTGCGCGCGTCGGGCACATGCACCAGCAGGTCACCTCGGGTGTGGGCCGGCCCGACCTCGATCAACTCGACGGAGCGCCCACCGACGTCGAGCCCGAGCCGGCCATCGAAGGTCCGGGTGGGCAGGGTCGGAGTGATCCCCTCGAAGTGGAAGTCGCCGAAGAACCCGCGAAAGAGGTCGCCGACCTCGCCCGGGGTGGTGTTCAGGGTGTGCAGCAGCGCCGGCGGCACCTCGACCATCTCGCCCGCCGCCGCCGTGGTGGCGATGATCTCGGCGTCGGCAACCAGTTCGTTGCCATAGCAGTGATCACCGTTGGCGTGGGTGTTGACCACCACATCGATCGGCGCCGACGCCGTGTGGGGAGCGAACGCCTGCAACATCGCCGCCGTCAACGACAGATCGAACAGCGTGTCGACCAGCAACGACTGGTCGTCAGCGACGATCAGCCCGGCGTTGCTCCATCCCCACGATCCATCCCGTTGCACGTACGCCCAGCAGCCGTCACCCGCCTCGTGCACCCTCGCGTCGGTCCCCATGGCGCAGGCCTAGCAGACCGTCGGAACGAAACGTCGCGCCAGCCGGCGGGCCTGGGCGATGGTCGGCAACATCAGGTGCTCGACCGGCAGCCCGGCGAAGGCCGACGCGTCGGCGACGAACAACCGATGATGGCCCGTCACGGCCCCGCGGTCGTCGAGGACCCGGCCGATCGCACAGCTGGACCCCCAGTGAAAGACCCCGCCCGGACCGTCGCCGACCACGATGTCGTCCACCGCCGATGCGAAGGCGGCATGTTCGAGGATCCCACTGGTTCGGAACGCGGCCCGCCCCAACCGTGCCCGGTCGGACGGATCGAGCGTCCAGTCGATCAGGGATCCCGCCGGATCGGTCGGATCGGGCCGCACCGAACCCGTCGTCGAGGTGGTCATCACGACGGTCAGCAGCATCGCCCAGTCGGGCTCCTCGGGCCCGAGGTGCTCGATCGCCAGCACGTCGACGTCGCCGTGGCGCCAGCTCACCGTGATCGGTGTGGAGTGCGGGTCGACCTGCGTGCGGCGGCGGACCAAGATCGGTACGGCGGGGTGGTTTCGCAACCCGAGCCCGACGCCCGCGGTGACCCCCGTCCGAGCGAGGATCGTCGGAGTGGCCAGCGCGCCGGCGCACAACACCACCGCGTCACCCTCGACCACCTGCCCGTCGGTCAGCGCGACACCGACGGCGCGTCGGCCATCCAACACCACGCTGGCCACATCGCACCCGGCGCGCACCTCCACCCGCCCAGCGGGCAATCCCGCCAGGAAGTGGTCGGCGGCCGTCACCCGGTGACCACCGTGGCGGACCAACCGCACCGGCGCGGCGTCAGGTACGGCGTCTCGCAACGCCCGCCCGATCGGGCCGATCTCCGCGTCACCGACCGCCTCGACCGGCAGACCACCGGCGAAGCCGCGACCGGCCACCATGCCGTTGACCGCCGTGGACCCGCCGAGGCCGCGCCCTCGTCGGTGGGGGCCGGGGAACACGCGGCCTGGCTCGGCCAGCGCATCGAAGAAGCTCGCCGAGCGCACACCCGGCGCATCCTCCCCGGGACCCGATTCGACCACGGTGACGTGGGCATCGATCGCCGCCACGAGCTCGGCCGTGACCGCGCACCCGGCCGCGCCGGCCCCGACGACGATCCAGCGAAGCGTCACACCAGCGGCGCCGATGTCGGTGGAAGGCCGGCCAGATGGGCGGCATCGTTGTAGCGCAACAGGCGCCAGCGGCCGACGCGGACGTTGAGGAGCTCGGTGATCGACGTGTTGGTCGTGCACAGCTCGAACCCGCCGGTGGCGACCGTGCGGAGCGCGAGACGCATGATCGCATCGACGACACCGCCGTGACAGCACACCACGACCGTGTCGCCCGCATGGTCGTGGACGACCCGCTGGACCGCCTCGCCGACGCGGTGGTGGAGTTGGGCGATCGTCTCGCCGCCGGGGAAGGTCGTGGCGTGCGGGTCGCTCTCCCAATCGGGCATCCCGTGGCGGCCGAGGAACTCCTCGAAGCTGAGGCCGTCGCACTCGGGGCCGGGGTCGTGCTCGCCAAAGCCCTCGTCGACGACCACCCCGACACCGCCGAGCGCCGGTGCGATCAGCTCGGCGGTCTCGATCGCTCGCGGGTAGTGGCTGGCGTACAGATGGGCAC
>JBKEAH010000158.1:0-1579 GCA_047972065.1 Desertimonas sp. | reverse complement strand
CGTAGCGCACGAAGTCCTGGGCGATGCCCTTCATCATCGTGCCGAACATCTCGTAGCCCTCGCGCTGCCACTCGGTCAGCGGGTCCTTCTGACCCATCGCCCGGAGGTTGATGCCCTCCTTGAGGTAGTCCATCTCCTCGAGGTGCTCGCGCCAGCGCTGGTCGATGATCCGCAACATCACCTGGCGCTCGACCTCGCGCATCACCTTTGGGGTCAGTTCCGTCTCGCGACGCTCGTAGTAGGCCAGCGCGTCGGCCATCACCACGTCGTACATCTCGTTGGTCGAACGACACTCGGCCAGCGCGGCCTCGTCGATCTCGGTCGGCCAGAACGTCTTCAGCTCCTTGGCCAGACCGTCGAGATCCCACTCGTCGTCCGCGGCGCTGGCACAGTGGGTGTCCAGCAGCGCCCGCACCGCCTCGGACAGGTACTCCATCGCCGCCGACTTGAGGTCGACGCCCTCGAGGATCTGATCACGGCGCGCATAGATCACCTTGCGCTGCTCGTTCATCACCTCGTCGTACTTGAGCACGTTCTTGCGGATCTCGGCGTTCTTCGTCTCGACGGTGGTCTGGGCCCGTTCGATGGCCTTGGTGACCATCTTCGCTTCGATCGCCTCGTCGTCGGGCAACGCCTTGTTCATCACGTATGACAGGGCACCGGTGGCGAACAGGCGCATCAGCTCGTCGTCGAGGCTCAGATAGAACCGGCTCTCGCCCGGGTCACCCTGACGGCCCGACCGGCCCCGCAGCTGGTTGTCGATGCGCCGGGACTCGTGACGCTCCGAACCGATCACGTAGAGCCCGCCGGCCTCGCGGACTTTGGCACCCTCACCGGCGCACCGCTCGCGGTACTCGGCGAGCAGCTCGTCGTAGCGCGCCATCGCCTTGGCCCGAGCCTCCTGGAACTCCTCGGGCATCTGGTCCAACGCGACCGGCAACGCAAAGGTGTCGACCATCACCTCGGCGGTGTGGCCTTCCTTCAAGACGTCGGCGCGCGCCAGCCCCTCGGGGTTGCCGCCCAGCAGGATGTCGACCCCACGACCGGCCATGTTGGTGGCCACCGTGACGCTGTGCAGCCGCCCCGCCTGGGCCACGATGTCGGCCTCCCGGGTGTGCTGCTTGGCGTTCAGCACCTCGTGCGGGATGCCCCGCTGGTTCAGCTGGCGCGACAACAGCTCGCTCTTTTCGACACTGACCGTGCCGACCAGCACCGGCTGGCCGAGCTCGTAACGCTCGGCGATGTCCTCGACGACGGCGTCGAACTTGCCGGTCTCGCCCTTGTAGATGAGGTCGGCCTGGTCCGCACGGGCGACCGGTTTGTTGGTCGGGATCGGCACCACGCCCAACTCGTAGGTGTTCATCAGCTCGGCGGCCTCGGTGGCCGCGGTGCCGGTCATCCCGGCGAGCTTGTCGTACATCCGGAAGTAGTTCTGCAGCGTGATCGTGGCGAGGGTCTGGTTCTCCTCCTTGATCTTCACGCCTTCCTTGGCCTCCACCGCCTGGTGGATGCCCTCGCTCCAACGACGCCCTTCGAGGATGCGGCCGGTGAACTCGTCGACGATCTTCACCTCGCCGCC